>PXSM01000139.1:0-10767 GCA_003023465.1 Halobacteriales archaeon SW_6_65_15
GCACGAGCGACGCCAGCGAGTGGGACAACAACGTGGTCGAGGCCCCGGCCGAGCAGTCGGGCACCTACACCGTCTACGTGGAGACCGCAGAGGGCGAGACGGCCACCGCGGCCTACGTCGAGGAGGTCACCGTCGGAGCCTTCCGCGACCCCGACGAGACCGTCGGCGAGCGCGCCGACTGGGGCGACGACGGGTTCCACGCCGGACTCGCGCCCGACCAGAGCATCGTCTGTCTCCAGGGGCTGTCGGCGCCCACCGAGGACCTCGGCCGCCTCGCCGACCAGTTCGCGGACACGTTCAACATGCGCACCGTGAACATGTCGTGGGGCTACGTCGGCGGACTCCCGCTCGGCGCGGCCGCTGGGACCTTCGACCGCATCCCGGCGACGATCAAGGACATCGCCGAGGCTGGCATCCTGACCTGCGCGGCCGCGGGCAACGCCGCGACCCCGGTGAACGGCAACGGCTCTCCGGCAGTGGCCGACGAGGCCGTCTCGGTCGCGGCGACCGGCCCGCTCGACGGCATCTCGGGCTACTCGTCGGGCGGCATCGGCGCGGTGGACGAGGACGACGGCGGCGCGTACATGAAGCCCGACCTGACCGCGGCCGGCGGCACCCTGACCGACCTCGCCAACGCCGCGCTAGCTGGCGACGCCGATACCCCCGAGGACGAACAGCCCGCCATCCGGGACTACACCGGCAAGGCCGGTACCTCGATGGCGAGCCCCTACGCGACCGGGGTCTCGGGCCTCGTCGCGCAGGCCATGGAGGAGGACGCGTCCGACGCCATCAGCCTGCCCGCGCCTGCCGAGGCCGGGTTCGGCGACGCGATGCGGCTCAAGCAGGTCCTCCTCGCCACGGCCACCGAGACGGCGCTCACTGCCGCGCCCTACCACCGGGCGAAGACCCCGACCTACGACTTCGGCGGCCGCGACCCCTACGAGGGCTACGGGCGCGTGAACCCCGGTCCCGCCATCGACGCCGTGACCCGGGACATCTCGCCGTCCTCGACCACCTCGGAAGTCGTCGGGCTGAACGTCCCCGAGGACGAGCGCGCGGCCGCTGGCTACCTCGACGTGGAGCCGGGCACCTACGAGGTGTCGGCGTCGTTCAGCCACTTCGCTGGCGGCGACGCGGGCGCGACCAAGGAGAATCCCCACGTCGACCTGTTCGTCTACGACGCCGAGAACCCCGCCGACAACGGCGAGCCGAACGTCGTCGCCCGAGCGCAGGGCCTCAGCGGGAGCCCCTCGGCCTCGTTCACCACCGACTCCGGCGGCGTCTACTACGTCGTCGCCAAGCTGGTCGAGGTGCCGGGCGTCGTCAACGGCGACGACGTGCAGGTTCACTTCGACCTCTCGACCTCGACCCTGCAGGGCTTCGTCGCCGCGGGCGCTCGCAGCGACGACGGCGACGCCTTCACGGGCGGCCAGACGAACAAGGTCGATATCTCGGTCGAGGCCAGCGACGCAGTCGAGGTCCGCGACATCGTCCCCTACGAGTGGGACGTGCTGGAGGAGTACAGCGAGGACGTGAACTACGTCGAGCGCGACCCCTTCGACGGCAAGAAGTACGTCTACTTCAACAAGGACGCCGCCACCGAGGCGGTCGATGCCTCCTACTTCGCGGAAGCACCCGACGCCGCCGACCTGAGCAACGCCTACACCTTCGGACCGGTGCAGGTCTCGCCGGACGGCGGCGAGACGTGGGTCCAGCTGTCGGGCACCAGCGACACCAACGTCGTGGTCGGCACCGACACCGACACGGACCTATAGGCAATCTCTACACCCCTTTCGAGCAGAAGTAGTTTGCTGAGGAAATTGTTCTGCTGTCTCCGACGACGCCGAACTCGTCCGAGCGACCGACGAACCACCGAAGATTCACTCACCGAAATCCACGAACCCATGACCCGACGCACGAACTTCCCGATCACGCGACGCACAGCACTCAAAGCACTCGGCGGGGCATCCCTGCTCCCGTTCGCCGGGACCGGAGTCGCAGACACCACCAGCACCATCGACGACGCCTTCGACCTCTCGGCGTCCGGCCTGCAGGAGGCGCTGGTCGTCTTCGCGGACGACGCCGACCCGGCGCGACTCGGCGCGCTCGACCTCGAAAACGGCTACCACAAGTTCGAGGTCCTGCCGGTCGGCTACGCAGAGCTGTCTGCCGACCAGATCGAGACGGTCGCCGACTGGGACTCGGTGCGGTACGTCGAGCAGAACCGCGAACTCGAACTCCACAACGACGACGCCCGCGAGGTGACCGGCGCGGGGACGGTCCAGTCCGACCTCGGCTACGACGGCGAGTCGGTCCACGCGGTCGTCATCGACACGGGCATCGACGGCGACCACCCCGACCTCGCGTCGAGCCTCGTGGCCAACTACCAGTGGGCGGGCGACCCGCTCGAGACCTCGGGCACCCTGTGGGTCGAGGTCGGGTCGGCGGACTCCGACGAGTTGGGCCACGGCACCCACTGCGCAGGGTCCATCGGCGGCGACGGCTCTGCCAGCGACGGCCAGTTCAAGGGGATGGCCCCGAAGGCCGACCTGACCGGCTACTCGACTTCGGCGGGGGCGTACCTCATCAAGGCCGTCGCGGCCTACGACCACATGCTCGCCAACGGCGACGGCGAGACCTATCAGGTCGTCAGCAACTCCTACGGCACCACCAGCGGGGACGACTTCAACCCCGACGGCGCGCTGGAGGTGGCGACGTGGTACGCCTTCGAGGAGGGAATCCTCCCGGTCTTCTCCGCGAGCAACTCCGGCGAGGACGATCTGGGCAACCCGCAGACGAACATGTTGAACAACTACGCGAAGGCCCCGCACGTCCTCGGGGTGGCCGCGACGCAGGACGACAAGGCGGTCACGGACTTCTCCTCGCGCGGCCGGACCCCGAGTTACGCCGGCGGTGGGGAAGGTGCCCACTACGACCGGAAGACGACCTTCGAGAACCTCCGGGCGTACTACGCCCACGAGAACTTCGAGGGACCCCACGGCGTCTACCGCGTCGGCGTCGGCGCACCCGGCAACTACGTGGTCAGCACCCTCTCGGAGGAGGACCCCCTGCAGGGGTACGCCGCCGGGACCGAACATCAGGACACCCGCGTCTACTACGGCGCACTCTCCGGGACGAGCATGTCGTGTCCGGTCACGTCGGGGGTCGCCTCGCTGGTGTTCGACGCCTACTACCAGACCCACGGCGCGTATCCCGACCCCATCGACGTGCTGAACACCCTCGAAGCGACGGCCTACGAGGCCCACGAGTCGTACACTCCGTGGGACATGGGCGCTGGCTTCGTGGACGCCGAGACCGCAGTCCAGCGAGCCGAGTCGGGCGATCTCGCGGGCTTCGGCGACGTGGAGTTGACCGACTACTGAGGTGACCGAGACATGACGGAACACTCCACCGAACTCACGCTCAACCGACGCACGGTCCTCAAGGCCGCGGGCGCGACCGCTGGCGTGAGTGCCCTTCAGGTCGGGACAGCGAGCGCGGCGACCGACAACGCCGTGGACGACCAGTTCGACCTCTCGGGCACCGAACCGATAGAGGCCATCGTGGTCTTCGACTCCCGGGACGCCATGTCGCGGCTCCCAGCGGACCTCGACCTGCAGGCGGGCCTCCACGAGTACGAGGTCCTGCCGATGAGTTACACCGCGCTCACGCCCGACCAGATCCGGACGGTCGCCGACTGGGAGGCGGTCCGCCGAGTCGAGAAGGCGGTCGAGTTGGACCTGTACAACGACGACTCCCGGGCGGCGACCGGGGTCGAGGCGGTCCAGAACGAACTCGGCTACGACGGGTCGAGCGTGGACGCCGTGGTCATCGACAGCGGGTTCTCCGGTCCGCACCCCGACTTCGAGGGTCGGCTCGAATCCAACTGGCAGTGGGTCGATAACCCGCTCGGCACCCACGACGCCGACTGGGTGAATCTCGGCCCGGACGCCGACACCGACGACCTCGGCCACGGCACCCACTGCGCGGGCATCGTCGGCGGCGACGGCGCGGACAGCGACGGCCAGTACCGCGGCATGGCTCCGGGTGCGCGCATCTCGGTGTACTCCACGAACGAGACGCAGTACCTCCCCTACGTCGTCGGCGCGTGGGACCACGTGCTGGCGCGGGCCGACGACCCCGACGACGACTTCGACCCGGACGTGATCTCGAACTCCTACGGCGTGGCCCGCGACGCGCGGTACAACCCCAACGACCCCGTGAACGTCGCCTCGTGGGAGGCCTTTTCGCGCGGCATCGTCCCGGTGTTCGCGGCGGGCAACGACGGTTCCGGTACCGGCAGGGCGCACCCCCGACGAGGAGCGCGAGACCAACTACGACCGCAAGAAGGCGCTTCGTAACCTCGACAAGTTCCACGCCGCGATGACCTCCGGCCAGTACGTCGTGGACATGGGCGAGTTCGAGGGCACGCTCGGCCCGACCGGCACGGGGTCGAACTTCCACGAGTGGGAAGCTCCGAACAGCGCCGACACGCTGGAGTTGACCCTCGACATCACGCCGGACGGCGAGCAGATCTCGATGGCCGTCCGCGAGGGGAGCAAGGACGGCCGGGTTATCGCCAAGCTCGGCGAGGAGCCCGTCTACCAGCACTACACGCTGGAGACCGACGTCGAGGGCGGCACCACCTACTGGATCGAACTGGAGCCCGCGACGAACGTCTACGTCGAGTACCACGTGGACCTCGAATCCCACGAGAAGCTTGGCGAACCCACCCGATATCGCCCGGTCGGCCTCTACCGGCCGGGAGTCGGCACGCCGGGCAACTCCGTGATGAGTACCGTGGGCCCGACCGACCCGCTCGACGCCCTCGAACCCGACGAGGAAGCCTACTACTCGCCGATGACCGGGACCTCGATGGCCTGCCCGGCCGCCGCGGGCATCTGCGCGCTGGTCGTTGACGCCGCCCGGAAGAACGGGTACGACCCCGACCCCGCCGAGGTCATCGCCACGGTCGAGGCCACCGCCGAGGACGTACACACGGCCTACACGCCGTGGAACGTCGGCGCGGGCTTCGCGGACGCCGAGACCGCGGTCCGGCGAGCCGAGTCGGGCGACTTCGCGAAATTCAACGAGACCGAGTTGGTCGATCCCGACGCGCCGACCAGTCTCGCCGTCTCGGGCTCGCGCTCGGACGACGGCGACGCCTTCACCGGCGGCCAGACGAATCAGGTCGAGGTGATCGTCTCGGACCTCTCGCACGGCGCGGAGGTGCGGGACACCGTGCCCGCCGAGTGGACCGTCGAGGACGCGGGCGACGTGGAACGGGTCGAACTGGTCGAAACGTCGGACGGCGAGGTGAAGCGCGTCTATCTGGGGTCGGTCGCGCCGACCGAGACGCCCGCGACCCGGACCTACTTCGCGGAGGCTCCGAGCGACGCCACCGAGACGGGCGACTACGTCTTCGGTTCGGCAGAGGCCGACTCCGCGAAGACCGACGACTGGGTCGCGTTCGGCGGGACGGACACGAACACCGTAGTCGCCGAGGACACCGACGCGTAGCGCGATTATGGACGCGTTTCTATTTCTTTAGAATAGAATTTCAAGTGTCTAGAACAGATATATATTTCCAGATTCTCAGTATTCGGGACCGTTTCCGTCGGTCGTCTCAGTCTCCGCCTTCGGCGTCGCGGTCCCGCCGTCGGTCGCCGGAGTCGTCGCTTCAGGTGCCGTCTCCCCGGGCGTCGTCTCCGCACCCGCCGCCTCCCGCACCACGACCTCCGCGATGGCGTCCTCGTCCCACATGAAGTGGACGAACGGCTGGGTCTCGCCGTTCTCCAGTTCGAACTGGGTCGGCACCGGACTCGGTTGGGGTCCCTCGGGCGTCGCCTTGATGGGTGGCAGGAACAGGTGCGTGTGGTGCGGATGGCCGAGGAATCGCTCGTCCTCGGCGAGGGGCAGTTCCTCGTCGATGGCGAGCTGGTAGCTGTCGGCCTTCCGGACGTTCTCGGTCGTCACGAAGTGCATGACCCGGCCCTCCTCGACCACCTCGCCGTTTACCTTCAACGCGCCGACGCCCCACAGTGCTCCATAGTTGAACAGCCGCGGCATCAGCGGAGTCCCGGTACCGGTGACGCCGTGGAGCCACGTCCCGGTCACGACCCCGCCGCCGGTCTCCCATGGCGGGAACGGCGGCTGGATGACGTGGTCGAGCACGGCCTCGTACCGGTTGCCCGCCGGGTCGGTGAACCGCGCCGTCACCTCCGCCGTGTCGCGGGTGTCGCCCGGTTCGCCCGGCGTGTCCCACGGCTGGCGGTCCTGATAGGTCACGTCGAGTTCGCCCTCGGTCTCCTCGGCGGAGTCGCTGTGACCGGTCGTGACCGACGCCACCGTGTACTCGGTGCCCTCCTCGTTCGTCTCGCGCATCTCCTCCGGCAGGCCGACCTGATACGGCAGTTCCTGCAGGAGTTCCTTCACCGGTCCCTCTGCGACGTCTATCCAGTGCTGGCTGGTCGTCCGCGGGTTCTCGGGCGTGCCGAAGACGAACTCGCTGAGCCGTCTCCTGCCCGGGAGGACCCACTGGGAGGTCCGGCCCCGCTCCTGGGTGACCCGAACCTCGATGCCCGGCCAGCCGGTCCCCTCGTCGGAGCCGCCCTCGTCCTGCTCGAAGCGAATCGGTACGTCGGCGAGCCGCTCCGCACCTACCGCGCCGAAGCCGGCGAGCGCTCCGAGTTGCAGAAACTCCCGTCTGTCGTGTGTCATTGGTTCCCCACCGGAGCTACCGACTATCCGACGGGGAATAAGCACGCCGCGGTCGTGCAGTCGGAGTGAGAAAGCGCGGAGGACGGACGCGAAAGTGCAGGGGACGAACGCGAAAGCACGGATGACGGACGAAAAAGCGCGGACGACGGGGCACTCGCCCCTCGCGACGACGCTTCGTTACTCTTGGACCAGCGTCACGTCGCTGTACGACGCCATGTTCCCGTTCTCGGCGCGGGTCACGGCGTCGAGTGCGTCCACGAAGCCAGCGCCCATGTTCCACGGCGTGTACGACTCGCGAGCCTCGTACGCGGTTGCCTCGACGGTGTTCAGCACCTCCGCGGGCGTCGGCGTTCCGGCGTTGTTCTGCTGGTAGGCGTCCACGACCAGCGTGGCGAGCCCGGCCGTGACCGGACCCGACATGCTCGTGCCGCTGATGGTCGCGTACCAGAGCCGACCGTCGTCGATGCTCTGAGCCTGCAGGGGGTCGGCCGGGTTCATCGTGGAGACGATCTCGTTGCCGGGTGCGCCGACGCCGATCCGATAGATGCCGAGCGGGCCGCTGGCGTCTCCGGTCTCGCGGTACGCCGCGAGGTTGTCGAGCGCGGTCTTGCGGTCGTAGTTGCCCGACTCGCGTCCGCGCGAGGAGAAGTCGGTGACCGCCTTCTGGTCGTCCGTCGCGGCCACGCCCAGCACGTTCGGAGCCTTGGCGTACTGGTTGAGCGTCCCCGCGTCGGGACCGGAGTTGCCCGCCGAGAAGACCGGCAGGATGCCCTCGTTCCACGCCTCCCACGTCGCGACGTTCAGCGCGCCGTCGGGGTCGAAGTCGTTGCCGTTCGACGAGCCGTAGGAGTTGTTGACGACGCTGATGTCCACGTCACCCGCGCGCTGGCGCGCGAGCATGTGGTCGTAGGCGGCGACGGGCTTGACGATGAGCAGGGTCAGGCCCGCGGAGTACACCGACAGGTCGGCGTCGGGGGCCATCCCCTTGAACTGGCCGTCGCTCTGCGTGCCGTCGCCCGCGACCGTGCCGCTGACGTGGGTGCCGTGGCCGTTGTCGTCGGTGTCGAGGTCGCCCGCGCGGACCCAGAGCGTTGGCTCGCCGAGCGGGTTGCCCGCCCAGCGCCAGTTCGCCACGAGCGAGTCCTCGAGGTCGGGGTGTGCGCCGTCCACGCCCGAGTCGATGACCGCGGTGTGAACGCCCTCGCCGGTGTACCCGTTCTCGTTCTGGACGACGTCTACGTCCGTCACCTCGCGGGCGTCGTCGTTGTGGTACTCCAACTCGACGTTCTTCTGGACCCGGCGGACCGAGTCCCAATCGGCGATGGTCCGAATTTGATCGGCAGATAGCTCTGTGTAGCCGACCGGCAGGACCTCGAACTTGTGGTAGCCGTTTTCGAGGTCGAGCACGTCGAGTTGATCCACGTCGTCGTTGGAGTCGAACACCACGAGCGACTCGTAGAGGACGCCCGAGACGAGGTCGAACGCGTCGTCGATGATGCCGTCGTCGGCCGCGGCGGTACCGCTGAAGGGAAGCGTGGCCGCTACCCCAGCCGCGCCGGTCGATTTCAGGAACTTCCGTCTGTTGAAATTGCTTGTATCGGACATGCGCTTTTTCATGAGCGGTCTAGTAATTAAATCCCGCTTTTCGTTTCGCCAACGAAACCGGATCGACGATGATGCTTAAAAATGAAACGGTAATAAATAGATAATTTTCGAGACGTTAGGCGACTCGAAAGCTTGCTTCCCGAATCCGGTTTCGAGTTTCCGGCGTTCAGAACTCGTCCAGTGCGACGTTCTCGCCCTGGTACGAACCGGCGTAGGTACCCTCGTGGTCGGCCTCCGCGAGGACTAGCTGGGCGATTCGCGCGCCCCGCTCCAGTTCGATGTCGTGGTGGACTTCGAGCAGTCCCTCTCCCTTGCCTTCGTATCCGGCGTCCCAGACGGCCGTGTTCAACATGCAGGAGTTCCGGAGGAGCGACGACCGGGGGTAGATGTACCCGACGTGGTTCTCGGGAATCTCGACGGTCTCGGCGTACTGGACGACGTATCCACCGGGCGTCAGGTAGTAGGTCTCGGGGGCGTCGTCGGCGACCTGCTCGGTCTCTAGCGCTTGGCGCTCGCCGATCTCCTTGCCGTCGCGGCCGATTCGGCCCGGCTCGCGCTGCTCGTAGACCGCTTCGAGCGTCAGGTCCACGCCGTTGGGCTGGACTTGCTCGTCGTCTGTTTCGGTGACGTGCTCGGCGACGAAGGGGCCACTCTCGAACATGTGGGTTCGGTTCCGGTGGGGGAGTAAAGCCTTACCGGAGTTCGTTCGCCCGCCGCGAGCCGGCGACTCCGAAACAGGTTTACCGCCGGTATCAATACAACGACAGGATGGCGAAGGTTCGAGACCGCCTCCCGTCGCCGCTCGTGCTGAAGTACTACGCCTACGAGGCGACGGGGACGTTCGGGTTCTTCTGGCCGATATTCACGATCTACCTCCTTCACCGCGACCTGACCTACGCGCAGATCGGCCTTCTGGGGAGCATCTCGGCGGGAGTGACCGTCGTCGGAGAGGTTCCGACGGGGTACGTCGCCGACCGGCTCGGCCGACGGAACAGTCTGGCGGTCAGCTCCGTCCTGCTCGCCGTCTCGGTGTTCGGCTTCGTCGTGGCGAAAACGTTCCCCGCCTTCGCCGTCCTGTACTTCGTCTGGGCGCTCGGGCTCGGTTTCCAGTCCGGGACCGGAGACGCCTGGCTCTACGACGCACTCGAAGACCGGTTGCGCGAGGGCGAGTTCACCCGCATTCGAGGCCGAGGTGGGTCGGTCGGGCAGGTGGTCAGTGCCGGGTCGATGCTCGTCTCGGGAGCCCTCTACAGCGTCGATCCGCGACTCCCGTTTCTGGTCGGCGGGCTCGTCCTCTCGGGGTCGATTCCGGTCGTCCTCTCGTTCCCTCGAAGCGCATCCCACGCCGTCGAAGACGACGAGCTGGGGGTCCTCGAGACGGCGACCGCTGTCCGGGAGACGCTGTTGCAGCCGGGACTTCGCTGGGTCATCCTGTATCTGGCGGTGTTCTTCGCCGCCATCCAGACCGTGGACACGTTCATACAGCCGATAGCGACCCGAACGCTCTCGCTCCCGGATGTCGGTCTCGGACCGCTCTACGCCGGTTTCTCGCTCGTGGCCGCGGTCGGCAGTTACTACGCGGACGAGATACGCGAGACGCTCACCACGAAGTGGGCGTTCGCCCTCGTTC
Source organism: Halobacteriales archaeon SW_6_65_15 (assembly GCA_003023465.1). Classification (GTDB taxonomy): domain Archaea; phylum Halobacteriota; class Halobacteria; order Halobacteriales; family Haladaptataceae; genus Halorussus. The sequence continues at coordinate 9,956 of PXSM01000139.1, forward strand.
CCGCGGCCGCTGCGGTGTTCTTCGTGCTTCCGGCGGTCGCCGCGTTCGTCGCGTTCCCGATGTTCTTCGTCACGAAGGCCGCGAACGCGGTGATGCGACCCATCGCGAGCGGATACGTCAACGACCGCGTCGAATCGCTCAATCGGGCGACGCTACTCAGCGGCGTGGCCTTGGTGTACGCCCTCGTCCGGATGCCGCTCAAGCCGCTCGCCGGGGCCGCGGCGGACGCGACGACTCCGATTATCGCGGTGGCCGCGCTGGGCGTCTTGCTCGCGGTCGCCTCGGTCGGCCTCCACGCGTCGAACCCGTTCGGCGAGCGGCGTTCCGAGTCCGAGCTTTCGACGTGACCGGCGACTCGTGCGTGTTCGCCATCCGGTTCGCACAATTTTTGCCGCACGGCGTACGGGTTTACTACGGTCCTCAGGAACGGAAACACGCGGGATTTATACGCGTGGAAGGTCGATATTCGGACGATATGGGACAGACGCTAACGGAAAAAATCCTGGAGGACCACCTCGTCGAGGGCGACCTCGTCACCGGCGAGGAGATCGGAATCGAGATCGATCAGGTCCTCGCACAGGACACGACGGGGACGCTCGTCTGGCTCCAGTTCGAGGCGCTAGATCTCGACGAAGTCCAGACCGAACTCGCGGCCCAGTACTGCGACCACCAGACCTACCAGTTCGACTTCAAGAACACCGACGACCACCGCTTCCTGCGGTCGGCCGCGGGCACCTACGGCGCACACTTCTCCCGACCGGGCAACGGCATCTGCCACAACGTCCACAAGGAGAACTTCGCCGCACCCGGCA
>PXSM01000139.1:10983-29800 GCA_003023465.1 Halobacteriales archaeon SW_6_65_15
CCTCCTCGATCTTCCCGACCGACGAGCGCACCCGCGAGTACCTCGAAGCGGTCGGCCGCGAGGACGAGCACGTCGAGATCGGCCCCGACGAGGACGCCGACTACGACGACCAGATCACCATCGACCTCGGCGAGATCGAGCCGCTCATCGCCGAGCCGTCGATGCCCGACAACGTCGTGCCGGTCAGCGAAGTCGCGGGCACCGACGTCGATCAGGTCATCATCGGCTCCTGCACCAACGGCGCGTACGAGGACATCCTCCCGGCCGCCAAGATGCTGGAGGGCCGCGAGACCAACAAGACGACCGAGATGATCGTCGCGCCCGGTAGCAAGCAGGCCTCCGAGATGCTCGCCCGGCAGGGCTGGACCGCCGAGATGATGGCGGCCGGCGTCAACTTCTCCGAGGCGACCTGCGGCGCGTGCATCGGCATCGGTCACGTGCCCGCCTCGGACTCCGTCTCGCTGCGCACCTTCAACCGCAACTTCGAGGGTCGCTCGGGCATCGAGGACGACAACGTCTACCTCTGCTCGCCCGAGGTCGCCACCGCGGCCGCCATCAAGGGCGAGATCGTGGACCCGCGCGACCTCGCAGACGAACTCGGCGATCTGGAGGACCCCGGCTTCGAGATGCCCGACCGGTACACGGGCAGCACGGCCGACCTCATCAGCCCGGACGAGGCTCCCGACGACGAACTCATCAAGGGGCCGAACATCGGCGACGTGCCCCTGAAGGACCCCCTCGACTCGAAGCTCGAAGGGCCGAACCTCCTGAAGATGGGCGACAACATCACGACCGACCACATCATCCCGGCCACCTCCGACATCCTGAAGTTCCGGTCGAACATCCCGAAGCTCTCGGAGTTCACCCTCTCGCGCGTGGACGACAGCTTCGCCGAGCGCGCGCTTGACTCGGACGGCGGCTTCCTCGTGGTGGGCGAGAACTACGGACAGGGTAGCTCGCGCGAGCACGCCGCGCTGTGCCCGATGTACCTCGGCGTGGAGGGCGTCCTCGCCCGGAGCTTCGCCCGCATCCACAAGGCGAACCTGTTCAACTTCGGTCTCATCCCGCTGGAGATCGACGAGGAGACCTACGAGAAGATCGACGAGGGCGACGACATCGAGATCGTGGACGACGTGGCCGAGGCGGTCCGCTCCGGTCAGGAGGAGTTCACCGTCCGCGTGAACGACGACTGGGAGGCCACCGCGCACCTCGACGCCTCCGACCGCGAGCGCGAGATCCTCGCCGACGGCGGCAAGCTTTCCCACACCAAGAAGCAGGCCGAAGGCGGTAGCTCGGGCGCGACCCCTGCTGACGACTAGAGGCAACTACTTTTTACTGCGCTACCCTGCGGGTAGCTCGCTTGCAAAAACTTGGGAAAAATCGCAACCCACGGCCCTCCGGCCGCCGGAAGAGCTTCCTCTTCCGAGCAATCGCGCCTTCGGCGCGATGACGCTGAAGCGGCCTCCGGGCCTTTTCACGAATTTCTAGGCTACCCAGTCCACGCACCGATACCCGTTCGCTCGGGGTACGCGAACCGTTACGACTGGCGGTCGTCGCACGACGCTCGGCGGCCGCGTCGCTCTCACGGACCCTCTCAACTCCAAGAAAAGGACAGGTTCGTCCGATGCGGCGCTAGTCCAGACAGCGCAGTTCGGGACAGCCACAACAGAGGAACTCCAGTCCGAATAGCATCTGATTCACCTCCGATTCTAACTATGGAGCGTTTAAACTTATTTTTATGGGGAAGAATTTTATTTTACTTCCATAGGGCGGTATCAGTTGAACTCGACGTTCGGCCCGGCCGACGGTGCTACCGCATAAAAGTTTTGACGTCGAGTCGTTACGAGCAGAACGGGTCGTCGTACGGGGGTTCCGAGTCTTCACAGTTGCTGGTCGAGAACCCGAGGAAACCTAGGAGCATTCCTTTGTCGCCTCCACGAGAATGTACGCACTCTATAACTTTAATTTAATCCCTTTCTACAATTCTCTAATGTCGCCAGTGATTAGTAAGTGCTGGAGTGACCCTGTTCGACGACATCAAAAGCAGCTCCCAAAAGGTGGGGGTGGGTGGGGGAGATTTCGGGAGCTTGCACCTCCGGCCGGAGAGTGCATTTCCTTCTTATAATTGCTATTACTAAAGAATTACGGGCTGACAGCGGGCATGAAACTCATAAGGGTTGGGCGAGAAGCCGAGGGCAGTGACAACGATTCCCGCAGGGGATAGGGGCGACGTGCACGTCCGACAGGCGGTGCAGGCCGACCTGCTGGCCGTGCTGCGGATCGAGCGGGCGTCGTTCGACCAGCCGTGGCCGTTCTCCGCGTTCGAGCGGTACCTCGGCGAACCCGGGTTCCTGGTGGCGACCGACGGCGGCCCGGACGGCTACGTGACCGAGGACCAGTCGAGCGAGAGCGTCCTCGGCTACGTCGTCGCCAACCTCGTGCCGAACCACGGCCAGCCGTTCGGCCACGTCAAGGACATCGCGGTCCACCCCGACTATCGCGGGGAAGGCGTCGGTCGAAAGCTACTGGAACGCGCCCTTCGCGTGCTGGAGATTCACGGTGCCCAGAGCGTGAAACTGGAGGTTCGAGCGAGCAACGAGCGCGCGCTGTCGCTGTATCGGGACTTCGGGTTCGAGTACCTCCGGACCGTCCCCCGGTACTACGACGACGACGAGGACGCCCTGATTCTGGTCGTAGACCTCGACGCCGAGTAGAAGGAGCGTGACGACCGTTCTGGCGCGTCGAGATTCGAGGGAGGTCGAACGGAAGCCGACAGCAGCGGTAGAATTAAGTACGTGTGTAAAGCATGCTTTACTGTAAAGCGTGCTTTACACAGTGCGCACTCCAAGACCATGACACGAACCGTCACTTCCGAACCGGACCGGCTCTCGAAGATTCGACTGTACCGACGGCTGATGTTCGGCTGCATCCTCGGCGGCGTGGCCGCTGCCCTCGGACTCAGACACCTCGGCTACCCCGTCCTCGGCGAGGCCATCTACTGGGTCGGCATCCTCGGGTTCTTCGCGGTGTGGCAGGGCACGTCGCTGACCCTGTTCGACGAGCGCGACGTGGAACTCGAACGCCGGGCGAGTCACCTCACGCTCCTTGTGGTCGGGGCGGTGGGCGTCCTCACGGCTTCGGCCGCGCGGATGCTGCCCCGATTCACCGACTACGCACCCCCGTCGGAACTCACCGGCGCGTTCTACGCGTTCGCGTTCCTGTTCGGCACGTTCGGCGTCGTCTACCTCTGGCTCCGGTATCGGCCATGAAGAACGACGTCCGCGAGCGCCGCGAGCGCGCGGACCTGAGTCAGGCCAACCTCGCGGCGGCAGTCGGCGTCACCCGCCAGACCATCAACGCCATCGAGCGCGACCGGTACGACCCCTCCATCGAGTTGGCGTTCGCGCTGGCCCGCTACTTCGACTGCCGAATCGAGGACCTGTTCGACCCAGAACTGGACGGCGAGTCGAGCGATTCGTGAGCGCAGTCGAACGTGGCGCTTTTCGGTGTGCCCGACGTTGTTCCGAGCATGGGATACGCCTGTCCGGTCTGCGAGACGCCCCATCCCGACGCCGAACACCTCGCCAACCACCTCGCGTTCACGGCGATGCTCGGCGACGACGACCACGAGGCGTGGCTGGACGACCACGCGCCGGGATGGCGAGAAGAGGGCGAGGACGAACTCGCCGAGCGCGTCGAGGAGTACGCCAAGGAGGTCGGCTTCCCGCAGGTGTTCGACGACACGACGCCTGATCACGACCACAGCGACGAACCCCGTGGCGGCGACCTCTTCGAGGACGAACTGGAGCGTGCCAATGCCCATGGACGAGGCTCGATGGCCAGCGGTGCGGGAACAGGCGCACTCGACGGCGACGCCCGACAGATTCTACAGGAGGCTCGAGAGATGACCGAGCAGATGCTGGACGACGAGGGCGAGCGCGACGAGGAATCAGTCGGCGAAAGCGACGGAGACAGGTCATAGCCAGCGAACGCTCGGTGACGCAGACCACCGGGACGCGCTCGGTGACACCATCCACGGAAGCGCCCAGCGTGACCATTCACCGTGGGTGGGATAAAGGGGCCGCCCGGTCGCGCCCGAAGGGCTTGGTCGGCTCAGCGCGGCCAGTATTTTGCGGCTCGGGCGGTGTCTTCGGGAGCGAAGCGACCGAAGGCTCGTCGGAGCTCGTCTCCGACGGTGCGGAGAGAGCCGCGAAATATCCCGCTGAGCGACCGCGACCGGGCGGGGGCTTTCTAAGACCTCTCGGCAACGGTGTCGGCTACAATCGTTCTAACTGGAGACAGGCGGGACGAGACTCATCGGCGTAGGACGAAAACGAATAGTCCCCACCCTCCCAACGTCGAACCATGGAGACCCACGGCTTTCTCGCGCCCGAGGACGAGACGGCGGCCCGCCAGCAGTACGACGAGACCGGCCCCATAGCCCAGACGGTCGTCAAGGAGACGGCGAAGGCGATGGCGTTCGACGCCGACGAGTACGACGAGCGCGTGACCGGCGAGGTGATCGAGACCGCCCGGGACGCCCTGTTCGCGTCCCTGCTCGAAGTCCGGACCGGCACGCGCGAGGAGTACGAGGAGTGGCTGGCCGACCGCGACCGCGAGGTCGTCGAGGAGGGCAGCGAGCACGTCTCGCACGTCGCGTGGCACGACGCCCTCGCCGAGACGGTGGTCGCGGCGACGTTCGAGAGCGAGGAGCGGGCGGCCGTGGCGACGCTTCGACGACAGGCGTTCGGTCGGGCGTATCGGGACCTGCTTTGATGCGTAGGAACATATAGAGTGACTTTTAGACATTGTAATTCTTGTTTTACACCCCACAAGTACACTTCTAAGACTCAATCACGTATGTCCAGTCTCGTAGCTACTGTGAATCAGAACAAGGTTTAGAAAGCCCCCGCCCGGTCGCGGTCGCTGTCTCCGAAAATCGGAGATTTTCGGGATGACGAGAGAGCTTCGCTCTCTCGAACCAAGCAGGATATCCGGCGACTCTCCGCACCGTCGGAGACGAGCTGCGACGAGCCTCTGCTCACGCCGTTCGCCGAGACACCGCCCGCTGCCGGATAGTTGCCTGCGCAGGCGACTAAACTGGACGCGACCGGGCGGCCCCTTTATTCACCCAAACGAGCCGGTGCGCGAATGCCACGTCCTCCCCAGCCGATTGCGTTACTCGCTTCGCTGCGTTACTCATCCACCGGCAGACACACCGCGTCTGCCGAGCCGTCGTTCACTCCGTTCACGACGACCTCGCGCGGTTGTGGCGCGGCACGAGGCCACTGTACCACCGAGCGTTCCGGTTGTTCACGTCACCGAGCACGAGCCACTCCGAGTAGCCACCCTTTAGCGCGAGGACGCCGACTCCTCGCACATGACCGAAGATTGGCGCGTCGTCGAGTCGGTCGCCGAGTACGAGACCGGCTGGTACACCGGCGGCTACGACCTCGTGGAACAGCCTGACGGCTCCACGAAGAAGTACTACTGGGCGGAACTCCCGCCCGCAGTCGTGGTGCTGGCCGTCGCGGACGGGCAGGTCGTCTTCGTCGAGCAGTACCGGCCCGTCATCGGCGAGACGTGTCTGGAGTGCCCCGCAGGAATCGTGGAGGAGGGCGAGTCGTTCACCACCGCGGGAGCGCGAGAACTCCGCGAGGAGACCGGCTTCGAGCCGCAGGGCGTGAGCCTGCTGGAGTCGTTCTGGGTCGCCACGGGCGTCCTGCGCCACGAGCGCGCCATCGTCTTCGCGGAGGGACTGAACCCCGTCGAACAGGACCTCGACGACAACGAGTTCCTCTCGGTCCGGACCGTCCCGGTCGAGGACGCGCTGGACGCCGCCCGCGAGGACCCCGCAAACGACGCCACCATCGAGGCCCTCCTGCTCGCCGAGGCGGAGGGACTGATCTGATTATCGGACCCGTTCGTTGATTCGTTTCCGGATCGCCGCGACGTACCCCTCGCGGTCGTACCCGATTCGGGGCAACCAGACGTTCTGATACGAGGGGTGCAACAGCGGAAGGATCGTCGTCTCGAAGTCCGGAGCCTCGATTGGGTCGAGCACCGAGTCGAGGAATCCTCCCGTCGGAAGCTCGGGCTCGCGGCTTCGCCGCTCGCTGTTCCGAGACTCCGACGGAGTCTCGCTGTCCAGCACTGCCAGCGTGGCGTGCTTTCCAGTGGTCGCAACGACCGCAGGCTCGACCTCCTCGATCTCGGCTGCGAGGTGGTGACGGCAGTTCGCGCGCTCCTCGGGCGTCGGTTCTCGATTGGTCGGTGGTCCATCGGGGCTCGCGTCCGGGCCAGCCCTCTCCGCCGGGAAGCACTTGACCGCGTTGGTGAAATAGAGGTCCTCGGGCGCGAGTCCGGCGTCGGCGAACAGGTCCCGGACCTTCCGGCCGGAGTGGCGGGAGGTGTAGGCCATCCCGGTCCAGTTGCCGCCCTGCCACCGGTCCGCCTCCGGGTCGCCGTAGGCGGGTGCCTCGCCCACGAGGACGTTCCGGGACTCCGGGTCGGGGAACTCGGCCATGGACAGGGGTTAGAAATGGGAGTATCTCAATGTCACGCCTCGCGGATCGCGTGGTGTCAGAGGACGGATGAGAATTACAGGATTGAAAAGCGAACCCCGAGACGGCCTCTCACACTCACGGAAGCTATTTGTCGCGGGTCGTCCACCGACCACGCATGGAAAACGTGACCATCCGCGGGGCGACCGCCGAGGACGCGGCGGCCATCCGGCGGGTCGCTCGCGAGTCGTGGCACGCCACCTACGACGACATATTGGGTGCGGAGGCGGTCGAATCGGTCGTGGACGACTGGTACGACCCCGACGGACTGGAGGAGTCCATCGTACGGGACGACGGCCGGTTCCTCGTCGCCGAGGCGGAAAGCGGGTCCGAGGCCGAAGTAGTCGGCTTCGCACAGGCCGTCCTCGGTGACGAGGACGACGACGCGGCCCAGCTTCCCCGAATCTACGTCCGTCCCGACCGGTGGGGCGACGGCGTCGGGTCCGAGCTACTGGACCGCATCGAGTCGTGGTTCGCCGACCGCGGAGCCGAGCGACTCCGACTGATCGTGCTGGCCGACAACGAGGTCGGCAACGCCTTCTACGAGAAGTGCGGCTACCGGACCGTCGGCTCCCGCGAGTCGGAGTTCGAGGGCGAGACGGTCACCGACTACGTCCGCGAGAAAGAGCTGTAGTGGCCTCCAGCCCGGCGAAGCCGAGGGCGGCCTCACCTCTGTTCTCCGATCCGGCACGTGGACCGAGAGCGCTCGTCGTGGAGCTCCTCCTCGGAGTCGATCCGGTCGAGGGCGGCCGAGACGTGGGCGAGGAGGAGTTCCGCGAGTTCGCGGTCGCGGTCGTCGAACCCGTTCAGGTCGCGCGAGACGGCCTGAAACACCCCGTGGTCGTCGATGGGGACGTTCAGGGACGAGCGATAGTCGGATTCGGCCGGCGCGACGCCGTGGGTCCGGAGGTCGTCGATCCGAAGCGTCTCCCCCGCGCGGAACGTCCGAGCGCCGAAGTTGTCGTCGGCGTCCACGGAGGTCGAGCGGTAGTACCCGTCGGACGGGACGCCCTTCGAGACCGCTTTCGGGACGAGTTCGTCGCCCTCGCGGAGGCTGATGTCACAGAGGTCGAACGCCAGAATCTCCTCGGCGGCCTCGACCGCGAGTTCGCAGAGTTCCGTTCGGTCCGTGCACGCGGCCACCTTCGCGGCCGTCTGGTGGAGCGCCTCGATCTTCGCGTGAGTCTCGCGGAGTCGCACCTCGGCGCGGTGCTGGGAGATCGCGTTCTCGATCCGCTTCGCGAGCACCTCGTAGTGGTCGGTGCCGCTCCCCTTCTGGACGTAGTCGGTCACGCCCGCCGAGATGGCCTCCGAGGCGATCTCCTCGCTCCCCCTGCCGGTGTAGAGGACGAACGGGAGCGAGGGGTACGCCTCGCGTGTCGCTTCCAGCAACTCCAGTCCGTTCAGTTCGGGCATGTTGTAATCCGATACCACGCAGTCGAACTCGCCGTCGTCGCGAACGAGCGCGAGCGCGTCGGTCGCGGACGTCGCTGTCGCGATTGACAGGTCCCCATCGACCCGCTCGAGGTACTCGGCCGCCAAGTCCGCGAGCCCGGGTTCGTCGTCTACGACGAGAATTCGATTGCCAGAGGCCGCCATGGTTGTTAGAGACTACCATCCGTTTATAAACTTTCCGAGTATTATCTCCCGTTTTAATTGGACTAATAGTCGGATGTTCGAAATACAATCGAAGGATGAGATATTTCGGAGGAGCGTGGGTAATCGCCAAGAAAGCGACGTACCGATCTCTCAGTCCTCGTCGACGACCTCGATGCCGCGGTTGTTGACCGCCGCGGCGTCGAGGCGATGTACCGCGTCCACCCCCAGCCCAGCCCGGTCGCTGGCGCGGTCACAGAGCGCCACGAGGTCCTCGGGCACGTCGTTGGTGTAGACGATCCAGTGGTTGATGAGGTCCGAGAGTCGCCGGATGGGGCTGGTGAAGTGGCCGTAGATCTCGAAGTTGAGCGCGTGGTGGCCGCCGAAGGGGTCGTTCATGTACTTCGCGCGGGGCATCACCTTCATCACGGCCCACTGAATCTTGTCGAGTTGGCGCGCCGGGGCCTCTTCGAGCGTGGCGTTGACGGCCTTTCGGGGGTCGTCCCACGCCTCGCCGGGGATCGACACGCCGTCGAGGTCCTGAATCTCCTGGAGGGCCTCGCTCCACTCGTCCGGGCTGGGCTGGGGGTGGACACGGTACATCGCCTCGACGCCTCGGTCCCACATCAGGGTGTGCGTGACCGCCTTGTTGGCCTTCAGCATGCACTCCTCGATGATGGTGTGGGCGCGGTCTCGCCGGGGGTTGAGGACGAGACTGCCGTCCTCCTTGCGCTGCTCGTGCATCCGGTCGGCGAGCTGCCAGACCAGTTCGTTCTTCTCGGCGAGGTCCACCTCGGGGTCTTCGAGCAGGTCGGCGGCGGTCTCGGGCTCGTCGAGCAGGCGCTCGGCCTCGGTGTAAGTCAGCCGGGCGTCGCTCCGGATGACCGACTTGTAGATCTCGATGTTCTCGTAGCCGAGGTTCTCCTTGTCGAGGTGCATCTCGACGGTGTGGGCGAGCCGGTCCTCGTTGGGCACCAGCGAGCAGACGGTCTCGGCGAGGACGGGCGGCAGCATGTGGATGGTGTAGGCGGGCAGGTAGACGGTGTTGGCGCGCTCGACCGCCTCCTCCCACATGTTCGTCTCGGGATTGACGTAGTGGGTCACGTCGGCGATGTGGACCCACAGCACGTACTCGTCGTCGCGCTCCTCGACCGAGAGGGCGTCGTCGAAGTCCTGGGCGTCCACCGGGTCGGTGGTCCACGTGGTCATGTCCCGGAGGTCGCGGCGCTCGTCCACCTCGTCCTGTATCTCCTGCTGGATGTCCTCGGTTCGTTTCTCGGCCTCCGTGAGGACCGCGTCGGGGAACTCGTCGCGAATCTCGAACTTCTCGAAGAGTTCCTCGCGCTTGTCCTCCAAGCGGTCGGCCAGTTCGGGAGAGATCTCGACCGGGCCCTGTCCCTCGACGGTTCCGGCCTCGGCCTGCGCGTCGCTCGTCATACCGAAACGTTACGGAGACGAGTAGTTAGGCGTGTCGGAGCGACGCGCCCTATCGTCGGCGGGAGTCCGTACCGTCCGCTCGTAGTCGAACTGGTCCCGTCCTATCGTTCGTAGTCGAGCCGATCCACCCTACCGCTCGTGGTCGAGCGGTCCGTACCGGTCCTCGACCGCTTTCGAGTACCGGTCGAGAAACTCCATCTCGGTCAAACCCCCGGCGTCGATGTCCACGAGCAGGTCTTCCAGTTCGTCCCGCGGTTGGTGACAGAGGTCAGTGTGGCACTCCTTGCAGAGGTATTCGAACTTCTTGCCCTTCCGGTCCCAGCGGTCCCCCTCTTTGTCGTACTCTCTGGCCTCCGAGCGGCGAATGGTCTCGCCGCAAGCGATGCAATCGACCGAGTCGTTTCCCCGGCTACTCCGGGAACCCCACATACTACGTACCACGGCCCGCCGTTACTTGCGGTTTTTGGTCAACGGTCCGGTAGGTGCGCCCGCGATGACGCCGACGGTAACGACTGCTTACCGACTCGGAGAACGGGACCCCGGTTGGCGGTTCGGACGGCGCGATCAGTGGAGTGTGCTCGTGGATGACCTTCGGCTGCTATTGCGGAAAGATAAATGAATGGATGTTCTTTACATAGGTCTTTGTTTTCTTTAGCTATACATAGGAGTTCAACCTGTCGGGGTGCGCTCGGTGACGCAACCGACGGGTTGCGCTCAGTGAGACAAACCACCGGGTGGGATAAAGGGGTCGCCCGGTCGCGCCCGAAGGGCTTGGTCGTCTGAGCAGGCCACTATGCGGACCGCGCCGCAGGCGCGGACCAGTATATCCTGCTCAGCGACCGCGACCGGGCGGGGGCTTTCGAGCCGTTCTCGGCTATGACGTTGTTCTCGTCGTGCTCTACGAACTCTGAGTACCATCGCCGAACTTATTCACGCAGACGTCCAACACCGACTCGATGGACGCCGAAATCTCCCCCGAGGAGGTCGCGGAGCTACTCGACGCCGACGAGGACGTTCGCATCGTGGACATCCGCCCCGAGGCGCAGTTCGAGCGGGGCCACATCCCGGACAGCGAGAACATCCCGTTCCACGCGCTCGCCGACGAGATCGAACGACTGGACGGTGCCGAGCGAGTGGTCACGGTCTGCCCGCACGGGCAGGCGAGCGTGCAGGCCGCGCGACTCGTCTCCTCCTACGAGGGCGTCCCCGACGACGCCCGCGTCGAGAGCATGGAGGGCGGACTGGAAGCGTGGGAGTCCGAAGTACAGCGAGCAGACGACGAGTCGAACGGGAGCGAAGAGAACGGAGACGTCGCCGAAGACACCGACGCACCGTTCTGAAAGTCGTTCGGTGAAGAGACGCGAGTCATCGAAGCGGCTTCGCGTAGAACGTACGCGTTTCTTCGAACTCGTGTTTCTCGTAGAGAGAATGGGCGGCCTGATTGTCCACGTGAACTACGAGCGTAGCGTATTCGCAATCCTGTGCTGGTTCCCACGCTTCTACCTCGGACAACAGCGTAGACGCAACGCCCCGTTGACGTGACTCCTCGCGGACGTAGATTTCGATAATGTGGAGATCGTACTCTCGGTCGAAGATGGCCATCGTCTCCTCTCGCTTGGCGTAAATAAAGCCGGCAAACTCCTCGTCTTCGATTGCAACGAGGATCGTTCGGTGGTCATCACCGAGTGCTCGCTCGTGGTACGCGATGGCCTCCGTTCGAACGTCCTCTGCTCATCTGCTCGGAGCGGACGCACCTCCATATACCACCAAATCGGTTCGAGCAGTCACATAAAATCGGTTGAGAGTAGGTAACAATGGACACTCTAACGCAGTGATATTCCGCACGCGATTCCCATCGACTACTGCGGGTCTCGACGCGACCAGCAGCGCGCAGTAGCCACTCGGTGACCCTCTGTGACAGCACAAAACCGACGTGAACGTCAGGCTACGTTGAAGCCCTTGTCACGGAGGAAATCCTCGACGCGCCCGGTGTGGTTGCCTTGGAGCTCTATCTGGTCGTCCTCGACCGTGCCCCCGCACGCGAACTTGGACTTGAGGTCCGAGGACAGGCTATCCAGATCGACGTCCTTGGGGTCGAATCCTTCGATGATCGTTACCTCTTTACCGTAGCGTCGCTCGTCGATGCGGATGTTAATCTGCTGGGACTCTTTAGCGACGTCCTCGCAGACGCAGAGCTCCTGAGGCAGCCCGCACGTCGAGCACACTTCCGACATTACAGTTCAGGAATTGGTCTTAGGGGTACAAAACTGTGTCGCTAGGCCTCGTCGGCGCGTTCGTGATTCGGGATTTCGGGGTTGGACGGACGCGTTTCGAGCACCTCGACCCCGAAATATTCCCGCGTTCGTTCTGCTTCCTGCGAATCTGGAACAAAATCTGGTCGCTCTGAACAGTACAAGTGTCGGAAATGAGTCTGCGAAAGTCCCTGTTCAGTCGCTCGGAGTCGATTACAGATTTGCACGAGGATTCGTCGCCGAGAGCGTTCAGAAAGCTCCGCCCGGTCGCTATAAACTGGAGGAGTCGTAGCAGAGAATGTCTTGAAAGCCCCCGCCCGGTCGCGTTTCGAACGACTCAGCGACATATCGCGGGCCTCCCCGCACCGCACAGCACCGGCCCGCGATAGGGGTCGCTGAGGCGACTGAAATGGTCGCGACCGGGCCGGCCCCTTTCAGGCCACCCAGACGGGCCAGGACGCGAGAGCCACACGCCTCCCCAGCCGATTGCGCGTCTCGGCCTCCGCTTCGCTCCGGCCTGCGATGCTCATCCCTCGCGCGGAGAAGGCTCGCCACGAGGGCTCGCCAGCGCACGCCGAAGCTGAAAATGTCACCGAGCGCAACCGAGCTGCGAGATCGTTGGAGGCTACCGCTTCGGGAGGACGCCCCGGCGTTCGCGCACCAGTTCGTCCACCAGCGAGACCGCCTCGTCGGCGAGACCGTCGTCCGCGTCTCCGGCGTATCGGACGCGCTCGTAGATGGACGCGACCCGCGCGACCCGGTCGTCGAGTTCACCTCGGGCGTCCAGTTTGGCGAGGTACTCGCGGGGCGTCTCGCCCGGGCGGCGCTCGCGGTACTCCACGGTGAGGAGGTGCTCCAGTCGGTCGAACGCCCGGGTCACGTCCGCCTCGGGGTCGCGGCGGGGTTGCCAGCGCAGCCAGACCGCGCGCTGGAGTCGCTCCAGAAGACCCGTCCGGCGGGCGGCCGCGAGCAGGCCCACGACGACGAGCGCACCAAGTACGGACTCCTCGCGCGACGGGGGTTCGATGGGGAGGCCGCCGCCTTCGTCGCCCCCGCCGTCGGGGAGGCCCTCCGCGGTCCCGTCGTCGGTCGTCGTCAGCTCGCCGACGGTTCCCTCGAACCGGTCGCCGGGGTCAAGCTGCGGGGCGTCCGGCCCCTGACCGGGTCCGACCGTCAGGTTCCCGCCGGAGACGGTCGTCTCGTTCCCGGACGAGTCCGAGGTCGGCTCGGTGGTCGTCGGGGTCCACGTCCCCTCCTCGCTCGCGTCGGTGTCCACGTCCGAGACGTTGCTCTCGCGGGCCTGCTCGACGCGCGAGTCCTCGGTCTGCTGGCGCGGTCCGCCGGGCGTGGGGTCGAACTTCACCCACCCGGTGTTCGGGAAGTACACCTCGACCCACGCGTGCGAGTCCAGGCCCCGGACGACCCACTCGTCTTGGGACACTCGCTGGCCGGACGTGTAGCCGACGGCGAATCGGGCGGGGACGCCCTGCGAGCGAAGCATCGCGACCATCGCGGTCGCGTAGTAGGTGCAGTACCCCTGCTCCATCTCGAAGATGAAGCTCTCGGCGATGTCGCCCTCGGGCCGGTCGACGGTCAGCGAGTACTCCTTGTTCGACTCCAGCCAGCGCTCGATGGCGGTGGCCTTCGCGTAGGGCGTCTCCGCGCCGGCGGTGACCTCGTCCGTGCGCTGGCGGATGCGGTCGGCCGAACTCTCGGGCAACTGGAGGTACCGCTCCTCGATCTGGTCGGGGTAGTGGGTCCCGGCCGCCCGGAGTTCGCGCGTCGTTGGGTCGGGCACGCGGCTCACGACCGAGTAGCGCTCGTCCTCGCGGAGCGCGCCGACCACGTCGAACGACCCCATGGAGGTGACCCTGACGTTGTCCTCGTCGCCGCGGGTCAGTCGAGTCGGCTTCCACGCCGCGGGCATGGCACCCGCCCGTTCGGCCTCCACGACGACCGTCTGCTCGACGACCTTCGTTCGGCCGGGCGGTCCCGACTGCGGGCGGTAGTCCCGCGCGTCGCCGGTCCGGATCCAGCCGTCGCCCTCGTAGCGGTCGTAGGCCCCGACCCGCCAGTAGGCCGACTCGTTCGCCTCGACGGTGAACCGGACCTTGGGCGAGAGCCGGATGGACCCGACGATGGACATGCGGTCCCCGTTGTCGACGAGCGCCTGCTCGACGCTCGGGGTACTGCCACCGCCGCCGGGCAGTATCGGGCTCGCCGCGCCGCCGGGGACGACGCTGACCGACGAGGTCACGACCACCATCGCGACCAGCACGACGACGATGGTGTCCACCTGCGAGGGCGTGCCGCCCCGGCGAGCCAGCGTCCCGAACCCGAGCGTGGCGATGCCTGCGAGCGAGCCGATTAAGGTGGCGAAGTTCCCGGCGTCGCCCGTCAGGACGAAGAAGCCCAGCGCGGCCCCGCCCGCGGCGACCGCGAGTGCGTAGCGCCGCCGGAGGACGAGGTACCACGGTCCGAACACCAGCGCGGGAGCGACCCCGAGCGCCCACGTGCCGACTTCGGTCATCCGCAACACGGAGAGGCCGGTCAGCAGGGCCACGTTGTCGGCGATCACTTTCCCGAGCGACATCGCGGCGACGTAGGCGCTGGGCACCGACAGGTAGTAGCCGACCAGCCCGAGCGCCAACAGTCCGGCCCCGAGGAGCGCGGCCTCCAGTGGCCGGAGGTGACGGGCGAACGTCGTGCTCGCGAGCAGGGTCCCGGCGACGAGCGCGAACAGGGTCGTCGTCCCGCCGACGACGTCCGTAACGTGGTAGAGGACGTTCACGTAGGTCGCCACCAGGACCGCCACCGACCCGACCGCGAGCCAGTGGTAGGGAACCTCGGTCTCGCCGAGTCGGAGCCGATGGGCCACCGCGCGGTCCGGTTCGCTTTCTCGTCCCGTCACTCGACTCATCGAAGCTCACCTCCGTCGGCGTTCTGATGCGAGACGTCATCTCCGTCGGCAGCCGTCTCGCCCCCATCGGCGACCGCGTTCCGCACGTCCCGAACGCTCGTCGGGCGTCCGTCCCGGTCCGAGCCACCCAGACTCGTCCCCGACAACTGCTCGAAGGTGACGGTTCGCTCGCCGAGAGTGATCCGAACCGTCTCCTCGTCGGCCGTGCCCTGTACGAACACGTCGGCGTTCTCCCGGCGGGCGTCACCGACCGACCCCGGGTAGGTGCTGGCCAACAGGGTCAGCAGTTCCGCCCGGTGCTCGGGGCCTGCACTGGGTTCGACCCGGCCACCGGGGACGGTCAGGCCGACCGCGAGTTCGGACTCCAGCAGGTAGGTGGCGACGCTGGCGGCGGCTTCGGCCACGTCGTCCATCCGGCCGCCGTCGGCCTCCGCGAGGAGTTCGACCTGCTGGCGCTCCTCGTTGGCGTCGAACTCCATCACCACGAGGTCGTCGGCCGCGCTCGTACTCCCGGAGCTGGTCGAATCGGTCCCGGCCGTCCAGTCCGAAGTCCCGGTGGAGCACCGCGAGGTCGCTGGCGTCGTCCAGCCGGTGTATCTTCGGGAAGACGACGATTTCGGCGTTGACCGGATAGGTGTACACCGTCGCCCAGACGCCGAACACGTCCTCGGCGACGACCTCGACCGGCCCGACCGACTGGAACCCGCGGTCTTCGAGCCCGACCCCGAACGTCACCGCCTCGTCGGCGACCGTGGTCTCGACCTCGCCGTCCTCGATGTGCAGGCCGTCGTCGGCTTCGAGACGCACCGTGGCGGCCAGCGGGGTCTCCGCGTCGAACTGCAGCGAGACGGTCGCGGTCTCGCCGGCGAACCCGTAGTCGGGCGTCTCCGTCCGGAGTTCGGGCTGGTGGACCCGCTTGAAGTGGACGTACCCGGCCGCCAGCGCGACCAGCAGCGGGGCAGCGACGGCGTTGAGCGAGCGGGCGCTGAACCAGCCGGCCATGAGGAACGCGCCGACCGCGACTCCCACGAACGCCCAGCCGCGACGCGTCAGCATCTTACTCCACCGGAACGTCCCGGAGGGCAGTCGCGATCAGTTCGCTCCCGGACGAGCCCGCCGAGTCAGGCCCGACCCGGACACGATGAGCGAGGGCGGCCTCGGCTTCCGCCTGCACGTCGTCGGGGAGCACGTAGTCCCGGCCGTCGAGGACCGCCCGGGCCTGCGCGGCCCGGAGGAGCGAGATGGATCCGCGGGGGCTGACCCCGAGTTCGGCGTGGTCGCGAGTGTAGTTCGCCAGCCGGGTCACGTACTCGCGGACCGCGTCCTCGGCGGTCACGCCCGCGACGGTCTCCTGGGCGGCGATCACGTCCGCGCCTGTCGTGACGGGTTCGAGTTCCTCGATGGGGTGGCGGCCCGTCACGCGCCGGAGGACCTCCGACTCGTCCTCGGGCGAGGGGTAGCCCATCGAGAGGCGCTTCATGAACCGGTCTACCTCGGCGACGGGGAGTTCGTAGGTCCGGTCGGCCTCCACGTCGTTCTGGGTGGCGATGACGGTGAACGGCCGGTCGAGCTGGTAGGTCTCGCCGTCCACGGTGACCTGCGCCTCCTCCATGGCTTCGAGCAGGGCCGACTGGGTCTTGGGCGGCGCGCGGTTGATCTCGTCGGCGAGGACCACGTTGCCGAACACCGGTCCCGGTCGGAACTCGAACTCGCGGGTTCGCTCGTCGAAGACGTTGACGCCGGTCACGTCGGTCGGCAGGAGGTCGGGAGTGAACTGGACGCGGCTGAACTCGCAGTCGATTGAGCGGGCCAGCGACCGGGCGAGCATCGTCTTGCCGACCCCGGGCACGTCGTCGAGCAGGAGGTGACCCCGCGCGAGGATGGCGGTCACGATGTGCTCGGTCACGTCGTGGTGGCCGACGATGACCTGCTCGACGTTCTCCACGATTCGCTCGGCGACGTTCGCGGCGCCGTCTATCGACAGGGGTTCGGGCGAATCGGCTACGCGGCGCGATCTAGAGTTCGTGTTGGCTTCCGTCATGGTGGGGTTTCCGTCGTAGGGTTTCGTCGTGGGGATTCCCGTCGTGAGGGCTGTCGGCACGCGGGGAGAGAACGCGGCGGCCGCGGTCGCGGACCGCCGAAGCGTGCATTGAGTATGACCACGTTGCCGGGCCACCTATGAAACTTTTGTCCCGCCGAAAGGTTCCGAGTATCTGTTCGCTCGTCTGCGTCGAGGCGGACCGGTACGGTCGCGAACCTCGAACGTCGAGGGGCGAGAGAGACGGGTCCTGAACCGGCGTTCCGCGAATTTCCACAGACGACGGGACGCGCCGCGAACCCCTCGTGGGTGAGCACGCGGGGAGGTACGGGGCGCGGTTGCGGGCTGGGGACCTCGGCGGATGAAGGGCGAGCGACGGTGAGGGCGCGACCGGAGGGAGCGACCGAACCGAGCGAGGGCTTCTCTCCCCTAGGCTTCGGGAATAGCTAGCTTCTCAGCGACTTATCCTCTCGTAGCCACAATCTGATCAGACACAAACGAGGAGTACGAGAAACCAGACTACCCCTTCGGAAGCGATTACCAGTCCTTGCACTCGGGACAGACGAGGCCGCCGTCCTTCTGGCCCTCGCCGCGCCACAGTCGGTCGGCCGACGCGCCGCAGTCGGCGCACTCGCCGCCCTCGGCCGACCACTGGTAGGTCGAGACCGCGGGTTCGACGGGCGAGGCGTCCTCGGGGTCGGCTTCGGCGTCCTCGGAGTTGGCTTCGCCGTTCTCGGGGTCCGCGTCCCCGGTCTGGACTTCGCTCTCTTCGGTCCGGACTTCACCCTCCTCGGGGTCCGCCTCGTCGGTCGCAGCCTCCTCCGAGTCCGGGTCCTCGGTCTCCCCGGAATCGGTCTCGGTCGCCTCCGACGAGGCGAACTGGTCGAGCGATGCGTCCTCGGGCACGGCCGGGACTACGGAGTCCCCCGCCGTAAGCGTGCCGAAGCTATTTGATCCAGTGGAATCAGAATAGTCATTCGAGGAGTTCAGAACTACCGATTTCGGTCGATCCAATCCTTGAACTCCTGAAAGTCTTGCATTCCAGCCTGCTCGCCGACGTCGCGGAGCGTCTCTCGGCTCAATTCGTCGTGGAGCGGAACGGGGACTGTCCGGGCGTCCGCGTCGTGGTCGTCTGGTGGCTCCCACCGCAGGATTGCGTGATCACCGTTCGTCCGATCCCTCTCGTAGATACCACTTTCACCATGACCTTGACGACATCTCGTCCTGAAAAGGTTCCGTGCGACATGAAACGTAGCTGAGACGGAAAGTCCGTCACTCGAAGACGCTCGACTCTTCCAGCGAACCAGATTCGTTGTTCTCCGGGTCGATGTCCAGTTCTCGGAGGTCCTCATCCGTTGGCTCTTCACCTGCACCGCGGTATCCCCGAAGTGCTTCGTCGAGGTTCTCCAAGGCTGCCTCACGAGTGGGGCCTTGAGAGGAAACACCGGTCTCGGTGTCTCTCGCTACCCACCAGTCGCCTTCGTCGGTAAGGGTAATCGTCGGCTCGACGCCGGTACTCATTGTGTTTCATTTACGTACAACATCGTCATAACGTTGTTGCAACCACCGTTCGATAAACAGCAGTACCAAACGCCGCAGACGAATCAAACAAGTACCCCCGGAACGCACGTCCGAACATGGTAAATCCCATTCAGGACCTCATCGACATGGCGAACCTCTTCGGCGACGTGGCGTCCAACGGCCCGGTCGAGGCGGTACTCCTGCTCGCCGGAGCCGTCTTCGTCGCGTTCTCGTCGCTG
Organism: Halobacteriales archaeon SW_6_65_15; assembly: GCA_003023465.1. GTDB lineage: Archaea > Halobacteriota > Halobacteria > Halobacteriales > Haladaptataceae > Halorussus. The sequence continues at coordinate 29,550 of PXSM01000139.1, forward strand.
GTAATGGCCTACCTGACGGCGGGCGCGGTCGTGGACTTCCTGATTCCCGAGAGCGCCGGGCGACCACCGGCACGGCAACGGTAACTCTTCCTCGTCTGCGACTCCGATTCAGGTAGCGTCGTCCAGCGCGGCCCGAACGAGACCGACCGCTTCCTTCGGGTCCGGACCCAGTGGCGACCCCGCGACGAAGCTGTCGGCGTAGTCGAGCACGCCCGAAATCTGCTCCGCGGCGGTCTCGGGCGTCCCGGCGA
>PXSM01000139.1:29818-34486 GCA_003023465.1 Halobacteriales archaeon SW_6_65_15
GGGGCCCCCCCGCCGACGATGAACGCCACCGGGGGTCTGGCGGCCTCGCGGGCGTCGGCCTCGTCCTCGGCGACGCTGACGCTGGCGTAGGCCGCGAAGTCGAACGCCTCGCGGTCGCCCCTTTCAGGGGGTCGCTCGGCGATTCCTATTTCGACCTGCTCGTCGGCCCACGCGAAGTCCTTCGGATGGGAGGCGTTGACCAGCACGCCGTCGGCGTGCTTCGCGGCCATCCGGATCATGTGCGGCCCCTGCGCGCCGACGTAGACCGGGATTTCCCCGATGGTATCGGCGTAGTTCAAGCTCGCGTCCCGCGCCTCGAAGGTGCCGTCGTGGTCCACGCGCTCGCCCGCCCAGAGCTTCTGGGAGACCTTCATCGCCTCCAGCACGCGCCGGAGGGGTCGGTCGCGCTCGAAGCCGAGGTTCCGGAGGGTCGAGCGGTCGCCCGCACCGAGTCCGCAGACGGCTCGGCCGTCGCTGGCCTCGTCGAGCGTGGCGACCCGCGAGGCGAGCGAGACGGGATGGGTCTCGTAGGGGTTGGCCACGCCCGGTCCCAGCAGGAGGTCGTCGGTGGCGTCCGCGACCCGGTCGAGAACGACGAAGGGGTCGCGATTGTTGTAGTGGCAACTGGCGAAGAGGGCGTCGAAGTCCTCGTTCTCCGCCTCGCGGCCGATCTCCACGAGATCCCCGATGGGGTGCTCGGGCGTGAGTTCAATCCCGTGCAAACTCCCACCCCCGAAGGGCCTGTCGCACGAAGTCGCCCTCCACGTCGCGGAAGAGGTTGTCCGACCCGTCGTGGTCGCCGAACTCCCAGTCGCGGACCACGGCGACCGGTAGGCCGTCGTCGCCCTCGCCGGTCACGAGGTTCGCCGTCGCCGCGAGTTCGTCCACCACGGACTCGACCGTGACCGCGAGTTCGTGACCGTCGCGGTCGGTTTCGCCGCGCCAGTCCCTGGAGGCCGGGATGCCCGCCCAGCCGAGCGCGACCCCGCGCTGGCCGTGCCGGAAGGGCCGCCCGCAGGTGTCGGTGACGATCACGGCGGGGTCCGCGGCGAGATTCCGTCGGATGCGTGCCGCGCTCTCGTCGGGGCGCTCCGGTAACAATAACAGATCGGCCCCGCCGTCCCCGACGTTCGACCGGTCGATACCTGCGTTGACGCCGACGTGGCCGAACTTCGTCGCCGTGAGGAGAAACGGAGCCTCCACGATGATCTCGGTGCTCTCCTCCAGCACGGCCTGCGCGAATCGGGGGTCCTTCTCCTCGCCGGAGACGTCCGCCAGCCGTCCGGCGATCTCCTTCGCTCTCGGACTCGGCGGGAAGTCGTCGAGGTCGGCGAGTCGCCCCTCGGCTTTCGAGACGACCGTGCTGGCCACCAGTAGCACGTCGTCGTCCCGGAGGTCGGCACGCTCCTCGATCAGCGCCGCGAGGTCGTCGCCCGGTCGGACCTCGGGCAGTCCCGGCACCGCGAACGCGTCCATACCAGTGCGTTGGCTCGTCGGGGGTAAAAACCCGCCCGAAACGGGCAAGCGAGATGGGAGCGCATCGGTGGCTCCTCGTTCGGCGTCTCGAAGTCAGCAACCCATCCACCTCGGCGCGCGCTGGCGGCCCCTCGTGGGCCGCCCAAAATGCGCGAGGGACGAGTAACGGAACGGAGTCGTTCGAAAATCGGAGATTTTTGTGATCACGAGAGCGTCGCTCTCGGACGACAACGCGGAGCGAGTCACGCAGGAGGCTGGGGAGGACGAGGCTCTCGCGGTGCGGTTGCGGTGCGGTCTTGATTGGCTCAGGGAGTAGCTAGCTTCTTCGGACTGTCAACCACAGATTTCGACTCCGAACCAACATCCAACATCGCGTCAAAAGCGTACGACCGTCCTCACGTTCAAACCACGATTTCCTCGTCTGTCTCGTAGACCGTCACGTCCACGTCGCCCTCGACGATCTCGACCGTCATCATGGTCGCCGCGTCGGCGGGAGCTGCCCCGGTGGCGCTCCCCGGACTCAGCAATCGAATCCCCTCGACGTCCTCGTCTATCACCTCGTGGGAGTGGCCCGCAACCGCGATGGCCGGGCCTTCGACCTCGTCGCTGACGACCCCGGCGATCCCCTCCCGGTAGCTCTCGCCCGCGCCAGTCCTGTGGCCGTGGGTGACGACGAAGGTGGTCCCGCTGATCTCGGCCACCGCGACCTCCGGCAAGTCGAGCGACAGCGGGTCGGTGTTGCCCAGCACGGCCGTGAGGTCGTCGGTCAGCGACGCGACCGTCTCGTAGGCTTCCGGGCTGTCGAAGTCGCCCGCGTGGATGGCGTGGTCGGCCGCCCGGACGCGTTCGGCTACCCAGTCGGGGATGCGCTCGGCGCGCGAGGGGACGTGCGTGTCGCTGAGGATTGCGATCTCGACCATGGGCGCGTTTCGACAGGAGTCGAGAAAAGTGTGGAGGTGAATCGAACTGAGTCGAAACATTGGAATTAGGGAAAACGCCGGAAGCGAATCGAAACGTTGGAACCGGGTCGAAACGCCGGAACCGGGTCGAAACGCCGGAAGCGGGTCGAAACGCGAGAACCGAGACGAAACGCCGTCCGGCCCCAAGCTCAAACTAATCCACGCCCGTAGCCGGGGTAATGACCCGAACCCCGGCCTACGAGGTGGTGGTCGTCGGCGGCGGCCCTGCGGGGCTGACCACCGCGCTGTACACCACGCGGCTCGGCCACCGGACCGCGCTCGTGGACCGCGAGGGCGGCCGGTACGAGTCGGTCGCGTCCGTCCACAACTTCCTCGGGGTCTCCGAGGACCCCTCCGGCCGCGAGGTGTCGGAACTCGCCGTCGAGCAACTGGAGGAGTACGGTGCGGACTTCTACCGAGACGGCGTCCGCGAGATCGAGCGCGTCGAAGGGGACGTTCAGGCCGGCGAAGCCGACCCGACCACCGACTTCGAGAACGCGGCCAGCGCCGACACCCAGTTCCGCGTCACCGCCGGCAGCGTGGACCTCCTCGCCGACCGGGTGGTGTTCGCCACCGGCTTCGAGGACGTTCCGCCGCGGGTCCGGGGCCTCCGGCGGTTCGTCGGCCGCGGACTCCACTACTGTCTGCATTGCGACGCCTACATCCTCGGCGACGAACCGGTGTTCGTCCTCGGCCACGGCGACGACGCCGCCCAGATGGCGATGCTCATGCTCAACTTCACCGACGACGTGGACCTCCTGCTGGACGACGAGGAGCCCGACTGGAGCGACGAGATCGGAGAACAGGTCGAGGCTCATCCCGTCGAAGTGGTCCGGGACCGGGTGGACCACGCCTTCGCCGCAGAGGAGTCCCATCACGGGTCCGGCGAGGAGTCCGAAAGAACTCCGGAGGACGCGTGGTTCGGCGGGCTGGAGTTCGCCGACGGCCAGCGCCGCGAGTACGCCGGCGGCTTCGCCGTCTACGGCAAGGAGTACAACAACGAACTCGCCGCGGAGCTCGGCTGCGATCTGGCGGACGACGGGGCCATCGAAGTGGACGAGAACCGCGAGACCAGCGTCTCCGGCGTCTACGCGGTCGGCGACGTGACCCACGGCCAGAACCAGACGCCCATCGCCATCGGCGACGGGGCCTACGCGGGCATCGCGCTCCACAAGGACCTCCGGACCTTCCCCGTTCCGGCCGACGAACTCGACCGCGTGCCTGACCTCGACGTACCTGCGATGGCCGACGACCTCCGGGCGCGGATGTGGCGCGTCCGGGAGGCAGACGAGCACGCCGGGATGACGCCGCCGGAGAAGAAATAAACGACTAATTTAAAGTTAGCTCGATGACCAAATCAGAAGGTTAATAATACCAATGTTCCTGTTCACCATGTATGAGCGACGACCCGACGGACGAACACGATCCCATTAAAGAGAATCCGTTGCACGACCTGCTCCGGGCCTACACCCCCGAAGACATGCAAGTCGGTGGCGACTCGACCGACTACGTCAAGCTCCAACTCGAAAACACCGTCCAGGCCGTTTGGGAAGAAGCCGTCAAGAACGCAAAGGACCGTGACCGTAAGACCATCGAAGAGCAGGATGTCCGTGTCGCCTACAACGACATCTTTTATCCCTACACTCTCCTTGAGGAAGCCGCCGCGAAAATGGGCGAGTACCAGCTGGAGATCCAGCGGACCGCCGACCGGTCACCTCTCCTTGATATGGGGGTGGAGGACGATGAGTGACGACCCGAACCTACTGTTCTTCCGGGACGGGTACACCAACGAGGAGATGGCGAGCAGAATCCGGACCAAGGACTTCCGGACCAACGGTCATCCACACGTTGAGTCCATCTTGGAAAAAGCAGGACTAAGCCACGATGTCGTCCTTGAGAACCGGAAGTCGGACTTCCTGTCGAAAATCAGGGCTAACGTAGACTCGGAGGAGTATCGGTCATTCCTCAAGGGCATGTTCGAGGAGTTCGGTGAAAAGGGCGACCGGGTCAACCTCCAATTCTACCGGGTGGATGGTCTCTCCTACCAAGATCTTGTCGATAAGCTGGAGGCCGAACAGGAACCCGAGCCGGAACCGGAAGCAATGACAGACGGGGGGGACTCCCAGTACTCCTCGCTCATTAGCGACTTCCAGACCCACGAGGACGCCATCGTCGACATCCAGTTCCAGTTGACGGACCATCCGGACGACTTCGAACTGACGGACGATGGCTA
>PXSM01000139.1:34540-56132 GCA_003023465.1 Halobacteriales archaeon SW_6_65_15
GTCGACAAGGACGGCGAACGGGTGGACCTGAGCGAGCTGGGCCTTGACCTCGATGATTACCAGCGGTTCGTGCAGACCAACGAGTACACGATTGAGGTCCGGGCATACACCGACGCTGACCTGATCGCCATCTCGAATTCCAAGGGTAGCAACAAGCTGCAGAAGGCGATCTACCAGTCCGTGAAACGGTGGGGGAACGCCTCCGCCAACAATGACGGCTTCCATCTCCGGGAGACGGAACTCCTCCTGATCCAGAACCTGCTCGACGGGGAAAACTCCGGGCTTGACTACGGTGGGTTCCTCGATAAGAACCTGAAAACGGCCAAGTACCGGGGCGACCGGCACGAGACGTTATCCCGGTCCGAAGTTCTCACCCCGGCCCGCGAGCGGGGCAAGATCACTCAGGTCCGGTTCTATCACCGGTACAACGACGGGACGAACACTCGACCGGTCCAGGTCCGGGTTTACCGCGACGCTCACATCTCCACGAGCAAACCGACACGGCCAGACTTCGTTGACGATGTCAAGGACCACATCGTCACCGCACTGGACAACCGTGACTATCTCGAGCCGTACGACGAACTCGTCAACGAGTTCATCGACGCCCGGTCCCGCGACCAACTGTACGACGGGGAAGCCGCCTACCGCAGCAGCAAGATGCAGGCGTTCAGTAGCCTTGTCGACCAGTACATCGCTGACGATACGTACGACGAGTCCGAAAGCCAACTCTACGAAGCAGTGATCGCCAACATCGGCATCGAACTGGCACAGCTGGACCTGGACGACAGTCAGTACCCGGCCGTCTCGCAAGCAACCGACCGTCCGCAGCGAGAGAACGATCTGAAGGAGTTCTTCGAGGATTACTGCGACTACGAACTCCACTCGACCCTGCCCGACTTCGACCAGCTCTGGGACCACCTGGAACACGTGATCAACCGGCGCCACCAAACTCCGGTCGATATCATCGAGACCGTGGAACAGGACTATGCTCTCTGAGTCAGAAGCACTGTTCCTGAACCGGTGCCTCCGAGAGGTCCCGTCCACCGCGAGCATTGCGGATATCGAATTTACCGAGGACCACGTCACGGACATGCTCGCCGACGTCGACGTCGACGAATCGGATCTGACCCGTGGCTGGCAACGGTATTTCAACGCCCGGACCAAGGAAGTCGTCGAAGAAGGCGTCGCCACCGGTGATACAGATGAGAGGTATCATCTGAACCCGGAACGGATCGCTGAGGCATGGGCAGACGAGATAGATGGCAAATCCTGGTTCGCGGAGACCCGTCTTGAACAGGTCGATGAGGAAAGCTGGCAGTTCATCGCCCAGTCCAACGGCCGTGGCGAACTCGTGTTCCGTCTCTTCTTCAACGGTCGACGGGTAGAGGAGTATACGCCGGACACGCTCAAAGGCCGGTTTACAGTCTGGTTCGTTGAACCGAAGAACGTCCCCGATGAGGAAGCGACCTTCAAGTGGGCGGAGTTCCTGGACGACGACTTCTGGGAGACGCTTCAACGGGACCTGCTCCGTCTCCAGGACCCGCGGACGGTCAATATCTGCCGGAACGATTCCGTTGCGGCGGACGACAACATGGAGGGTATCGAGGACGCAATCAAGTACAAGTTCGAAGATTGTGGACTCACTGTTGATGAAGACCCGGAAGCAGATATGCCAGAGATCGAGGAATACATCGACGGTCCAGTTCTCTTCGGGGCGAAGGAACACGATGACGCCTATCTCCTAGTCTGTGAATGCGACCTAAGCCCGAACCACATCCATCTCCATTACGTCCATGATGGAAAACCAGCCCATCTATCCGAGTCTAACTACGCCGAGGACATCTGCCAATTCGTTCATGATAAAGTGAAAGATTATCATGAGCTCTCTGCCAAGAAAGAGGATATCCCTCAGACGCTCAAATGGCTCGTTGCTCTGTTCGGGATAATCACCGTCCCTCAGTTTCTTCCAGTATTCTCCTTCTTCGGTGTAAACCCTAACTCGCAAATCGTGACAAACACGTTATTATTTGTTCAAATCGGAAGTCTCGCTATCGGGCTAGCTATCGTCCTATACTTGCTTTTGCCCGTTATCAGATTCCGCCGATTCAGTTGGACGCGGGAAAACTAATAATGTATAGTTCACTCCCTAAAATGCGTTAATGCAGATATGTTTTCGACCTACACCACCCGATTCGTCAAGTCCTCACCGTCCGCGACCCGTCCGACGTTCTCCCGAACCAGCCCGGCGATGTGCCGGTAATAGTCGCGCTCGGCCGCGGCGCGGTGGGGCGTCACCACGACCTCCTCGAAGTCCCAGAGGGGCGACTCCTCGGGCAGGGGCTCCTCCTCGAACACGTCGAGGCCCGCGCCCGCAATCTCGCCCTCGCGGAGCGCCGCGACGAGGTCGTCCTGCATCACGACCGGGCCGCGGGCGACGTTTATCAGATAGGCGTCCTCACGCATGGCGTCGAACTCCGCGGCTCCGATCAGCCCCTCCGTCTCGTCTGTGAGGGGCACCGCCAGCGCGACGAACGTGGCGTCCCCGATGGCCTCGTGGAGGTCGTCTGGGGTATAGACAGTCTCGGTGTAGGGTGTGGACTCGCCCGACCGCCGGACGCCGACGACCTCCATCCCGAGGGCGTCGGCGCGCTCGGCGATGCCCCGACCGAGGGTGCCCAGTCCGACGACGCAGAGGCGCTCGCCGCCGAGGGTGAAGGGTTCGTCCCACGCCGGGAGTTTCCACTCGTGGTCTTCCTGCTGGCGGACGTAGGTGTGGAGTCGCCGGGCGAAGGCGAGCATCAGACCGACCGCGAACTCGCCGACGCTCTCGTCGTGGATGCCGGTGCTGTTGGTCAGCGCGACGCCCTGCGCCTCGAACTCGTCGAGGGGGAACCGGTCGTACCCGGCCTGAATCGAGTGGACCCACGCCGGTCCCGAGTCAGGACTGCCATCGAGGAAGGCGTCGGTGTGCGCGAAGGTGACCACCGCGTCGCAGTCGGCGAGGTCGTCGGGGTCTTCTACGATGACCACCTCCGGGCCGAGATCTGCCAGTTCGTCGCGGAGCTCCTCCGGGGGAAAGACGGCACTCACGGACTCGTGGATGCGGAGGCGTTGGAGTTGCATAGGGGCGTATCGTCGCCACTGGAGGTTGAATCTTCGGGACGGAGAAGTTCTCTCTGCCACGAGGGCGGCTCGGATGAAGTGCCTCGTCACAAGGGGCTCGGTGGGGGTAACCCTCGTCACTGCCGCCCTTCGAGCCTTCGCTCCGCGCGTTTTTGGCTCTTGCGTGTCCCGCTTCGACCGCGCTATCGCGCGACCACCGAGGAGTCCGTCCTCGCCACTCGGTACCCTGACGCCTCACTCGCGCCACGCCGACAGTTCGCGGAGTTCCGCAACGACCTCCGAAATGCCGTCCGCATCGAAGGTCCCGCGCTCGGTGATCACGCCCGAGACGAGGTCGGCGGGCGTCACGTCGAAGGTCGGATTCGACACGCCGATGTCGGATTCTCCGTCGCCGCCCTCGTCGTAGACCGCTTCCGGATTTCCGTCCTCCAGATGTACCTCCTCGTCGGTCCGGACCTTGTCGGTGGCCGTGACCGCGTAGAAGGGGATTCCCTCTCTGCTCGCCGCCAGCGCCGCCCCGCGGGTCCCGGTCTTGTTCACGACGCGGCCGTCTGGAAGCACGGCGTCCGCGCCGACGACCACCTCATCAACGTCCTCGGTTGCGAGGACGTGGGCGACGGCCGCGTCAGTGTGGAGAGTCACGTCCGGGCTGTCCTCCTCGTCGGCCAACTGCTCGGCGACGCCGACTCCTTCCCGCGCCGGACGCGACTCCGCGACGAAGATTCGGTTGGCGGCGGGGAGGGCCGCCAGTACGGTCCCCGAACGCGAGAGTGTGAGGGCGGTCTCGGCCCGAATCTCGTCGGCCGCGTTTGCGGCCGCCTGCTCGTCGGCGCGGACGGCGCGAGCGATGCCCTCGCGGGCCGCGCGCTCGACAGCTTCTGGCGTCTTCCCGGTCACGTCCCCACTCCCTTCGGCTGCCTCCGCCATCGCTCGGTTGACGCGATTCGCCACCGCGGCCATGCTCGGCCGGGCGTCGAGCAGTTGCTCCGCGAGTGCGGTCAGTTGGTCCCAGCCACCACCGCCCCGCACCGCGAAGCTTCCCGCCCGGTCGCGCAGGACTTCGAGCGCCCGCACCGAGAGGTAGGCGGAGCCGTGATCGGCGTCCTCGGCGACCTGCTGGACGGTCGGGGCGACCCGCGAGTACGAGGCCCAGAGCTTCGGTACCGTCTCGCGCCGAAGAATCTCGGTCGGGGGAACCCACTCGAACTCGGCGGTCTCCCAGTTGGTCTCGACGTCGCGGCTGTCGCAATCGAAGAGATATGGACGGACGACCCACCGGATTCCGAGGTCCTCGTCGGTGAACTCGAAGGCGGTGCCCCGCCGGGCGAGGGTGCAAGCCGACAGGAGTCCCGTCTCCTCGGCGATCTCCTCGCGGGCCGCGCCGTCCTCGCGAGCATCGGCGAGCGAGGGCTCGGAGGACGCGGTTCGTCCTCCGGCGTCCGAGTCGGCTTCGTCCTCGGACTCGGGTGACGACGTGGGTCTCCTCCATGTCCGAGGCGTCGGGTTCTAGGGGCTTGAACGTGGAGGTTCAGAATAAATCGTAGGAGGTGCCGAAAGGCCTCGAAAGCCCCCGCCCGGCCGCGGTCGCTGCGCAGGATATTCGCGCCTCTCCGCACAGCCCGGCGCGAATAGTTGCCTGCGCAGACGACTAAACTGGACGCGACCGGGCGGCCCCTTTATCCACCCGGTGGTCCGTCTCACCCGGAGTTTCCGGTGGATTGTGTCACCGAGCGCGTCCGGTGGATTGCGTCACCGAGCGCGTCCGGTGGATTGCGTCACCGAGCGCGTCCCTGTCGGTTGCGTCGCCGAGCGCATCCCGGTGGAATGTGGCACTTTGGAGTTGCTCGGGAATTTGACGAGAAGCGGACCGCAGGTCAGGCCCTTGGCTCCGCGACGTAGGGCTGTGGTCCCGCGAAGTCGTTCTGGGCCGAGGCGTTCGTCTCGATGGGTCGCACGTCGGACCGGACCTCCGAGAGCTGTTCGACGGTCGGGGCGTTCGTGATGGTGACGGTCGTGTCGTTCGCGTCCACGTGGAATGCGTCGGCGAACCCGCCCTCGTCGATGCGCCACGTCCCGGGTCCGACCTCCTCGCCGCCCCAGTACCGGAGGACTCGCTCGTAGCCCTCGACGAACTGCTGGGTGTCCTGTGGCGAGTCCCACGCGAGCTTCCAGACGTAGGCCAGTTCGCCGGACTCGTTCCGGTAAACGTGAAGTTGGTCGCCGTCCCAGCCCGTCGAGTACGCAGACTCGTAGTTGAGCGGGTTGAAGTCGCTGACGTTGCCCGTCTCGTTCTGGTTGAACCACTGGGCCGGCTCGACGATAGCGGTCTGGCCGCCGCTGTGGTAGTAGGGATAGACGAACATCGCCATCAGGGCCCCCTCGCCGACGCTACCGTAGTCGGGGCGGTCCGGTGGTCTGACCCGCTCCCACTCGTCGCTCGCCGCGTCTTCGAGGGTGACGTTCGTCGGCGGGTCGGACCGGTAGCGCTCGGGATGGATGATCTGCTCGGTGCTCTCGGGCGGGTTCTCGTAGAGGGCGTTCACGGCGTCCCAGCCACCGAGATTCCGGACCAGCCGGACGAACGCCGGGCCGTCGCTGTACGGCTGGAAGCTCATCACGTAGACGCCGATGTTGGAGAGCCGACCCGGATTGGCGTCCCGGCCTTCGAGACACTCCCACCCCGCGCCGCACTGGCGCTGGTACAGGCTGTCCACGTAGCTGGCGTCGCCCTCGACCAGCCCGTTTCTGGCGTTGGCGTCGTCGCGGAGTCGCACGTCGAACTCCCCGCTGGCGATGTCGAACTGCTGGTCCTGCCACGCGTGGACCAGTTCGTGAGCCAGCGTGATCTCGTCGATGCGAAGCGACTCCTCGCTCTCGGCGATGACTACAATTTCATCGTTCTGTGGGCTGTAGAACCCGAGGACGCCGGTCCCCCTGTTGGCCTGCTGGACCGCGATGGAGTCGGCGGACTCGTTGACGAGGAACAGCGCCTCGAACTTCGCGTTGTCGAACGCCCGCAGTTCGTCGGAGACGTTCTGCCCCAGTCCCGTCTCCCGGAACTCCGCGCGACTGACGACCGACACGGGCACCGACTCCTCGAACTCGATGCACCGGAGCGCCTCGACCCGGGCCATGGTCCGCGAGACGATGGCCTCGCGCTCGTCCTCGTCGACCCCGTCGCTCTGGTCCACGTCGAGCGACTCGTCGTACCAGTAGCCGTTCTCCCACCCCATCTCGTCGGAGTCGGGATTCGACCCGTCGTCCGGCGACGTCGCCGCACACTCCAGTTCCGACTCGCTCTCGATGCCCTCGTCCTGGGCGCTGGTGTATCCCTGCCCGAAGGTACTCTCGTCCGCGGTCGTCTTCGTCGCCTGCGCCCCGAGCGTCGCACCCGCGAGTCCCGACGCGACGAGGAGGACGACCACGAGAACTGTCGTTATCTCCGCGGTACGTGCTGGCATTTCCCCATTCCCCCGGAGAACGTAACGACGGCCTGTGGGAAAAGGACTCCGCTCGTTCACGGGTCAGTCGCGGGTCCATCCCGAACTCGGACGAAGAAATCGGTCGGTCGCGGCGATTTCAGTTGCCCGCGTACTCCGGACGCAGACGAATCTCGTCGTCAGTCACCTCGTCGATGGCGTCGTTCCGCAACGGGTGGGTGTCCTCGTGGGTCGCGCCCTAGTTGAGCTTCGACTTGAGTTGGCTCGGGATGTCGCGATCCGGATCGACGTAGGCCGTCCCGTCCTCGACATCGGTCACGAGTCCGACCTCGTCGCCGTCGGCGGTCACGACGTGTTTCGAGACGTCGTCGTCGGTTAGCTCTGCCATGGTCGAAACGAGGCCGAGAAGCGGGGTATGCGTGACGGCCTCCTCTCGGAATTGTGAGTTGGGAGCGTCCGAGTTACAGACATATTCTAAATCGTTAAGACGCGAATTACAACCCATAAACGCATAATTTGGAATGTCTACATCGGGCAGATGTACAAGGACGATTGCGGGCGGCGAGCGACCAGCAGAAGCGAACAGAGGAAGGACCGGAGGGCGCTTTAGCGCCCGAAGGGCCGTGCGTTGGGCTTTTCATCGAAGTTTTGCAAGCGACTCTTCGAGCGCCTCGATGTTGCCGCGCTTGGCCGAGATGGGCGCGATGGTGTCCTGCCACTGCTTCCACGGCGGGTGCAGGCCCAGTCGGTCGCAGAGGTCGTTCAGTCGCTCGTCCTCGTCGTCCACCTTGTCCATCTTGTTGACAGCGACGACGACCGGGATGCCCACGTCCCGGAGGAAGTAGAACATTTCCACGTCGTAGGGCACCTCGTCCGGGGGACCGCTGTCCCCCTCTGGACTGGCAGCGGTAGCCGCCCCGTCCTCGCCCGAGTGGCGGTCGATGATGTCCACGGCGCTCTTGCCGTCCACGACGAGGACGCCGACGAGTATCTTGTCGGCGTTCTCCTCGACGTACCGCACGATGTCGGTCTTGATCTGCTCGCGCTGCTCCTCGGGCACGCCGGACATGAACCCGAACCCCGGCAGGTCGGTAAGCACGAAGTCCTCGCTGGCCCAGTCGTAGTGGTTGGGCGACCGGGTGACGCCCGGCTTGCTCCCGGTGTCGAACGTGTGGCCCGTCAGTTCGCGCATCAGGGTGGACTTGCCGACGTTCGACCGGCCGACGAAGACGACCTCGGCGTCGCGGTCCGGACGACTCTCGAACATAGGTTAGCTTGCTAGCGACGAGGTTTAACGAGTGCGATTTTCGGCAGATCCTATCAGCGAGAGATCCCAGAAATGTATAATTGGAAAAGTAGAAGATTGGAAAGTTATTAAGATGCGGAAGTTTATGATGTTTCCCTCCCAACGCATAATTGCAGATGACGCACGAATTCAACGATGACGACGCGGAGAAGATACACTCAGTTGACCAGATAAACAAAAATCTGCTAATGGAAGGGACTGTCCGAATAGACAAAGGACCGATGACGCCTCACCCGACGAACTGGGGATGGAGGCTTGAAGAAGACTCCTTTGGACTTCCGAAGGGCGCGAACAAGATGTATCGGAGTGGCGAACCCCACAACACCATTCAAGTCCGGGAGTATGACGACCACTATCTGGTCCAACTTGACCACGCCCATCCCACTCAGAATCCCGTGGCGCACTACAAGTTTGACATGTCCCCTGGGCAAAAGGCTGGAATCGCTATCGCCGCCCTTGCTGTTGGCGCTGCAATTTTGGCGGCTCTCAGTTGAGAAAGTAGTTTTCAAGCATAAAACCGGGCGGAAATCCGGCGCGAAGCTATCTGATGCCGAAACTTTGAGGGAGAAGCCCTCGGTCGGGCGCTAAAGCGCCCTCCCTCGCCCTTCATCCGCCGAGGCTCACAGGCGGCCTGGGTCACTCCGTTTCGCAGAGCCGCCGCAGGCACGCGCCCCCGCGCCGCCCCGCGTACTCACCCACGAGGGGTTCGCGGCGCGTCCCGTGGGTTGTGAAAGTTCACGAAGCGGTGACCTGTGACAACTCGTGAAACCGTGGTCGGTCCCCGGCGCACGACACCGGATCTGCAGTCCCGCCGTCCCCGTGCCACGGCTTATTTATCGCCGCGGTGCCATTCTCGAACGTATGCGGCTCGTTCAGGTCTCGATTCCGGCGGGCAAGCGAGAGACGGTCGCCGAGGTACTCGAAAAGGAAGGCGTCGATTACATGTTGACCAACGAGACCAGCGGTCGGGAGTACACCGACATCGCGTACTTCCCCCTGCCGACCAGCGCGGTCCAGCCGATTCTGGACGAACTCAGGGAGGCTGGACTCGGCGACGATGCGCACGCGGTCATCATCGACGCGGAGACCGACACCTCCCGCCGGTTCGAGGAACTCGAAAAGCGATACATCGAGGACCGCGACGCGAGCGAGTACATCGCCCGCGAGGAGATAACCACGAAGGCCCGCGAGATGGTCCCCGAGTTGGGAACCTACCTGATGATGACGGTGATCAGCGCGGTCGTCGCCACCGCGGGTCTCCTGCTCGACTCCCCGGCCGTCGTCGTCGGCTCGATGGTCATCGCGCCCCTCATCGGCCCCGCGATGGGCGCGAGCATCGGCACCGTCCTCAGCGAGCGAGAGCTGTTCCGCGAGAGCGTGAAGTACCAACTCATCGGCGGCGTCGCAGCTATCCTCTCCGCGACGGTGTTCGCAGTCGGCGTGCGCTACGGCTTGCTCATCCCGCCAGAAACGGAAGTCCTCGGCATCTCGCAGGTGAGCGGCAGGCTGACCCCCGACTTCCTCTCGTTGATCGTCGCGCTGGGCGCGGGTGCGGCGGGCGTGCTGAGCCTCGCGTCGGGCGTCTCGGTCGCCCTCGTCGGGGTCATGATCGCCGCGGCGCTCGTCCCGCCCGCGGCCGCCGTCGGGGTCGCCATCGCGTGGCAACAGCCCGTCGCGGCCGTCAGTTCGCTCGTCCTCGTGCTCGTCAACATCTTCTCCATCAACCTCTCGGGGCTCATCGTCCTCTGGTATCTGGGCTACAAGCCGACGAGTTGGTTCCAGATAAACCAGACCCGCTCGACCCTGTTCAAGCGCATCGGCGTCCTCCTCGTCGCCATCGCCGTCCTCTCGGTGTTCCTCGGCGGCGTCACGTACGCCACCGTCCAGAACGCCACGTTCCATAATCAGGCCCAAGAGGACGTTCGCACCGTCCTCAACGAAACGGAAGGCGATCCCCAACTGATCGAGATGCACTTCGTGGGTGGTGGGGACGTGCTTCCCTTCGAGCGCTCGGAGAAGGTCATCGTCACGGTCGGCCACGAGAAGAACCGCGAGTTCCCCGATCTAGCGGACCGGTTGAGCATCCGCATCAACGGGAACACCGGCCAGCGCGTGACCGTGGAGGTTCGGTACGTCCAGATCGAGACGATTCCCGCGTAGTAGCTGGGCGATTTTGGATACGTCAAACGCCGATTTCACTCATACCGACCTTTTTGCCGGGGGCCGTCGTACCGAGGTGCGATGTCGAGGGGAATACTCGCAACGGTGGGGGTCGCACTCCTGTTGCTGACGGCTGGTTGCGCCGGGAGCCTCGCTCCCGACGGCACGAGTGCGGCGGCACAGCAAAGCGAACGAAGCGACGTAGCACAGCAGTTCGACCGGGGCGACAGAACGATACAGGTCGCGGCCAGCGGCGAGGCCGAGACCACGCCCAATCAGGCCGTCGTCCGGGTGGCCGCGGTCGCGCGAGCCGACGACGCCAACGTGGTCCGACAGCGACTTGCCGAGAACGCCTCCGGGGTGCGCGAAGCGCTCCGGAACCTCGGGCTGGCCGACGACCAGATTCGGACCGTCGCCTACAACATCGACCAGCAGTACAGAGAACGGGGCGGCGACCGAGTTCCCGACGGGTTCGAGGGCATCCACGCCTTCGAGATCACCCTGTCGAACGTGAGCCAGGCCGGGATGGTCGTCGATACCGCCGTCGAGAACGGAGCCGACCGAGTCGATAACGTCGAACTCACGCTCTCGGAGGAGCGCCGCCAGGAGGTCCGCGCCGAGGCGCTCCGGGACGCGATGTCGAACGCCCGCGCCGACGCCGACGTCATCGCCGAGAGCGCGAACCTGACGGTCACTGGCGTCCACAGCGCCGCGACCGGCGACCTGAGCTACACTCCCGTCCGGGCGCAGGCGCTCGAAGCCGAAGACGCCGCTGGTCAGACTCGGACCGAGATCGAGTCCGGACCGGTGACGGTCACCGCGCAGGTGCAGGTGACCTACAACGCGACGGACGCCGGGGATGGAGCGACCGAGGGCGGAAGCGCGACGACCGACGACGGAAGTGAAACGACCGAGGCCTGACGCCTCGAAATCGGCTACAACGGCCTGAATTCTTTTGCGTCGGCCTGTCGTTCGTCCCCTGTGCGACTGATACACGTTCTGGTGACGGAGGATCGGCGCGACGCGGTTCTCGGAGCACTCGACGCCAAGAACGTCGATTACACCGTCCTTCCGGCGGGCGACCGAGGGGAATCCGAGGGCGACCTGCTCGTCGAGTTCCCCCTGCCGAGCGACGGCGTCGGCGACGTGATGGACGCGCTCCAAGAGGCCGGACTCGAAGAGGGCAACTACACCATCATCGGTACGGCCGAGACCGCCTCGACGCCGAACATGGAGCGGCTCATGGACCGGTACGCCGACGACTTCGACCCGCTGACCCGCCGAGAACTCAGGTCGAAGGCCCGCGACATGGCCCACGACCGGAACTCGTTCGTCTGGATGATCTTCTTGAGCGCCATCATCGCCACCGCGGGGCTGTTGGTCGATTCGCCCGCGGTCGTCGTCGGGTCGATGGTCATCGCGCCGTTCGTCGGCCCGGTCCTCACCGCGGGCGTCGGCGGGGTCACGGGCGACCGGGAGATGCTCAGGGACAGCATCTGGTTGCAGGGGCTCGGCATCGTCGTTGCCGTCGTCAGTTCGCTGGCGTTCGGCTACCTCCTCAAGACGTTCTCGCTCGTCCCGGCCGGACTGGAGATCACCGCGCTCGGTCAGATCAGTTCCCGCGTCGCGCCGGGACTGCTGACCGTCGCCGTCGGTCTCGCCGCCGGGGCGGCCTCGGCGTTCGGCCTCTCGACGAAGGGACCGACCTCGCTCATCGGCGTCATGATCGCGGCGGCGCTCATCCCGGCGGCCGCGACCACCGGCATCGCGGTCGTGTGGGGGTATCCGCTGATCGCGGTCGGGTCGCTGGTACTCCTGCTGATATCCATCATCGGCATCAACGTCGCCGCCTTGGTCACGCTCTGGTACCTCGGCTATCGGCCGAACGGCTTCGACCGAAAGCTGTGGAACCCCCGCGACTCCACGAGCCCCGTTGCGTTCGCCCTCGCGGTCGTGGTCCGGTCAGCTCCGTGCTGGACGACCCCCAGTACGCGAACCTCACGTTCGTCCAGACGAGCATGGAGTACGGATTCACGGGCGGCTTCTTCGCATCCGAGACCATCACCGTCACCATCAGTCGCACGTCCGACGAGGAGTATCCGGAGTTACCGGACCGACTCCAGCAGCGGATAATCGCGGAGACGGGTCAGAGTCCGAACGTTCGCGTCCACTTCGTAGACTACGAGACGGCGTCCTCGTCGGGGTAGGAATCGCGCCACAGAGTTCGATGAGGCCGGTGGAAAGAAACCCATAGAATTGGTTCGGGGATTCATATCGAGTTCAAAGAAGCCTGTAGGAGTTCGAAACACGCCAGCAGCAATCCGATTGACCCCGGTAGAAATCCGGGACTCGAATCGCTATTCGTCGTCGAACGGGAGCTCCGGTTCGTAGCCGACGGCGTCCACGGCCGCGTCCAGCACGCTCTCGACGTTCTCGCCGTTCTCGACGCTCATGTAGGCGTCGGCCTCCACGTCGGTCGAGAGGTCGGACTTGTTGCAGACCGTGAGGACCGGCACGTCGCCGAACCGCTCGGCGAGGGCGTCCCGGAGTTCGAGCTGGGCGTCGAGGGGGTAGCCGCAGTAGCCGCTGGCGTCCACGACGAAGACGATGGCGTCGGCGAGGTGGGTGAGCGCCGAGACGGCCTGGTTCTCGATGTCGTTGCGCTCGTCCTCCGGGCGGTCGAGCAGGCCGGGCGTGTCCACGATCTGGTAGCGGATGCGGTCGCGCTTGAAGTGGCCGACCCGGACGCCCTTGGTCGTGAAGGGGTACTCGGCGATCTCGTTGCGGGCCTCGCCGACCAGCGCGAGGTCGTCTTGGACCTCCTCGACCACGTCCGCGAGTCGGGCGAATCCCTGCTTGCGGAATTTCCGGTCGGTTTCGGCGTCGCCCGTCAACTTGCTCTGGTACTCCCGGCCGATCTCCTTGGTCTTCCGGCTGGCCCACTGGATTTCGGAGAGGCTCTGCCGGAGTTCGCCCACGCCGCCGGAGGTTCGCTCCGAACCGCTCACGATGGCGTCGGCGAGTTCGTAGTAGAAGGGATCGACCTCTCGGAAGTCGGGCCACTCGGTGGCGACGTTCCCCAGATTGTCGCTCAGGACGTTGGAGGCGGTCTGGAGCATCGACTGCTGGGCCTGCGAGCCGCTCTTGGCTCGCCCGGCCCGTGCGGCCCGCGAGAACGCCTGATCGATGAGTTCCTCCGACGTGGGGGTCGTCGGCAGGTTCTCGAAAATCATGGCCGTAACTAGGGTGTCGCGGATTAAAAGGGCGTTCATACGCGGGTGACCGGGACGGCGTCGTCCCGACGTGCGCAAGACGGTGACGGTCGCGCCGGGACCGTCGTTCGCGAGGGTCTCTCACACCAGCCAGACCTACCGGTTCCGGAACCCTTGAGACCGACTGACCGAAACGGCGAACATGGCTCGCGCTCGTCTCTTCGGTTCCCTCTGCGGACTCGTCTTTCTCGTCAACCTCGCGCGAATCGTCTTAGCGCCGCTTCTGGACGTCTTCATCGCCGATTTCTCCATCGGCGAGGCGACCGCCGGACTCATCGTGACGCTCGCGTGGGTCGGGAGCGCGTCGCCTCGGCTTCCCACCGGGTGGCTCCTCACGAAGGTCCCGCGACACCACGTCGTCCTCGGGGCCGGAGCGATCCTCTCGGTCTCGTCCGGGCTCGCCGCGACCGCAACGACGGTCCGACACCTCATGGTCGGGGGCTTCCTCATGGGCATCGCGTCGGGGGTGTACTTCGTCTCGGCGAACCCGCTCCTGAGCGAACTGTACCCGAACCGCGTCGGCCGCGTCATGGGTATTCACGGGGGTTCCAGCCAGATCGCCGCGGTCGTCGCGGCCCCGTTCGTCGCACTCACGCTCCTCGTGGACTGGCGACTCTCGCTGTGGGCCATCGCCGTCGGCGCGGCACTGGTGACCGCCTTTACGTGGGTCGCCGCGAGGAGGACTGAGATGCCCGAAGCAGGGCAGGAGGACCGGAACTTCGTCGCCGGAGCGCTCTCGGAGTGGCGCATCATCGTGATGGCGCTGGCGATTGTCGGTGCGACGTCGTTCGTCTGGCAGGGCGTGTTCAACTTCTACGAACTGTACATGCAGTCGAAGGGGCTGTCCGACCGGGCCGCGGGGACGATGCTCACGGTGGTCTTCGCGGCGGGCATCCCCGCGTTCTACTTCGGCGGCGATCTGGCCGACAGATTGCCGTACGTCCCGTACATGCTCGGAATCGTCGGGGCGTTCGCCGGGAGTCTGTTCCTGCTGACGATGGTCGACGGGCTTGTCGCGCTGGTCGTGCTCACTGGAATCGTCGGCTTCGTCATCCACACCCTGTTTCCGGCCGTGGACACCTACATGCTCGACACACTTCCGGATTCGACGCGGGGCAGCGCCTACGCCGCGTTCAGTTCGGCCTGGATGTTGACGCAGGCGCTCGGGTCGTCCGCGCTCGGGACGGTTGTCGAACGTGGCCACTCCTACGACTCGGTGTTCGCCAGCGCCGCCGTCTTTCTCGGGGCTTCGGTGGCCGTCCTCGCGGCCTTCGAGCGCTCGGGACGCCTGCCGAGTTGAGACGCCGCCGACCACCCATCACTAAGTACCACCTCGTTTTACCATCTGGTAATGGCCAGCGGAGAAGACTCGTCTACGACCAGCACCCGAACCCCAGCACCGGTTCGGAAGCCCGTCGCGCTCACCGTCGCGGGGAGCGACTCCGGGGGCGGCGCGGGGATACAGGCCGACCTCAAGACCATCGAGGCTCACGACGCCTTCGGGACGACCGCGGTCACCGCGGTGACGGCCCAGCACACGCGCGGGGTCGAGTCCACCCACATCCTGCCCGCCGAAGAGGTCGCGGCCCAGATCGACGCGGTAACCGGGGACTTCGACGTGCGCGGGGCCAAAACCGGGATGCTCGCTACTGCCGAGATAATCGAGACTGTCGCCGACCGCGCGGCCGAGGCCGACTTCCCGGTCGTCGTTGACCCCGTGATGGTCGCCGCCTCGGGTGACCGCCTGCTCGACAGGGACGCCGAGGACGCCTACGAAGAGTTGCTCGCGGAGGCCGCGCTCGTCACTCCCAACGCCGACGAAGCCGCGGTCCTGACCGGCGTCGAAATCGAAGGCCCCGAGTCGGCCGTCGAGGCGGGCGAGCGACTGCTGGAGACGGGTGCGGAGGCCGCCCTGCTGAAGGGCGGGCACGTCCGCGACGACTCGGACAGTGCAGGAAACGGACTCGGCGAAACCGTCCGGGACGTGCTGGTGACGCCCGAGGAGACCCGGACCTTCGAGCACCCGCGAGTCGGAACCGAGGCGACCCACGGCTCCGGTTGCACACTCTCGGCGGCCATCGCGGCCCGACTCGCCCGCGGCGAGAGCCTCGAAGACGCCGTCGAGGGCGGCGTCGAGTTCATGAGCAGGGCGGTTCGCTACCCCCTCGACGTGGGCGAGGGACCGGGGTCGGTCCACCACGCCGCGGGGATGCGGAACGAGGCGGCCCGCGAACCTACCGCCGAGGCCGTGCGCGAGGTCGTCCGAGAGTTCGTCGAGGCCGACGTGTCCTCCCTCGTCCCCGAGGTCGGGATGAACGTCGTCGGCGCGACCCCATACGCCGAGGCGGTGGGTGAGACCGCGGCCGTGGAGGGTCGGATCACTCGGACCTTCGCGGGCGTGAAGCCCAACCGGGGCGTGCGCTTCGGCGCGTCGAGCCACGTCGCGCGCTTCCTGCTGGCCTGCCGGGAGTTCGACCCTGACTTACGCTTCGCGGTCAACTGCCGGTTCGACGCCGACGTGGAGGCCGCGCTGGACGAAGTTGGCTGGCCAGTCGCGGAGTACGACCGGGGCGCGGAGCCGGGGAGTGTGAAGGCGCAGGAGGGGAGTACGATGCAGTGGGGTGCTCGGCAGGCCTTCGAGTCAGTCGAGGGGACGCCAGTTGCGGTCGTGGATCGGGGCGAGGTCGGGAAGGAGGCGATGACGAAGGTGGTGGCGGAGGACGGGGCGGAGTTGGTGGAACGGGTATCGGAACTGTTGGAAGTTCTCGAAGAGCAGAATTAGCCGAAGAGACACTACTTCCGAGTCGTCCAGAGCGGCATTCCCTCGAAACCGACGAGCAGCATCCGGCTAACTGGCGACCTAGGCTATTATGTATTTAGGCCCACATATAATTGTTAGCATGGCTCAACAGGTCCAGCGTACTCGCTCGCTACAAGAGCGCCTCGGGCGAGTCTATCATCAGCCACTCGACGTCGAATCGTGGACGAACAAACGGATAACGGTGAACTACCGGGTACCGCTCGAACAGCTCGAACGGTTGCTCCCGTGGTGCGTCACCGCCGAGGAGATTCGTGACACCGGAACCGGAATGCTCAGCATGTGCGCCTGCGACTTCTCGGTGACGAAATTCGGCCCCGTCCCGGTCCCGCGCATCCACACGAACGAGATGCTCTGTCGCATCAGCGTCACGGTCCCGAAGAACGGGCGGGAGCGCCGGGCCTACTACACGCTTCGGTCCGATACGTCGTCGCGGGTGCTCGGTCTGTTGGGTGGCTACTTCTCCCACTTCCGGAAAGCGGCCTCGTCGTTCGACCGGGTGGACGACGGCGAGACGTACGAGCTTCGGTGCCGAGCAGACGATTCACTCTGCGACGCGGATCTCACCGCGTCGATGGACGCAATCAGTGACGAGCCCCCCGAAACGACGGTTTTCGACGATGTCGCCGAAGCCACGGAGTTCGTCCTCGAACTCGACGGGAGTTGTGGCTACAATTTCGCCCAGGAGAAGCTCTCATTTCAGGAGATCGAGTACCCCGACTGGGACGTCTCCTTCTGCCACGACTTCTCGCTGGACTCCGCACTCGTCGACTACCTTGCCGAGTCCTACGACCTCGACCTGACGTTCGACTGTACGCTCTACATGGCCGACGTCGACCAGACCTGGAAACGCGCTTGGTTGTACGAACCCACGGAGAGAGTTGCGGACGCGCCGGGCGGACAGGTTGCGCCTGCCGATGACTGACCTGTGGTGGGGAAATGGATTCGACGGATTCCAAAGTGCCCCATACGTGATAACCTTTTAATATGTTGGAGGGAGATATATACGTATGAATAGTAGATCGTGTCCCTCTCTTAGGGATCAACGTTCAACAGGCATATGGGTACTTCTTGCGGCTGTTTGGTTCTTTATTCTTGGACTGGTGGGTGGTCTCGCCGCGGGTCTTGCAGCGGCCATTACCGGAGCGTTGTTCTGGTGGCTATTCATCGAGCGACCGGAGATACTGACGTACAGTCAAGGTGCATTTGTTGGATTTTTTGTTCAAATGGTAGCCTATCCAGTGATGTATCTACTGTCGGGATTTCTCGGTCTGCCCGACTTCTTCGGTGAACGGCCCGAGTTTACGTACTCAGGGCCAATTCCGTCGGGAGCAGAAATTGTTGACATTTTAGAGGGCATGATGATTTCGGTTGGGTTTCATGGGTTTGGCATCATCATCACCGGGCCAATTGGCGTCGTTGGGGGCCTCATTCTCATTGCAATCCGCCGACGAGTTCCAAGCGAATCCGAGAGCAAATAAACCGAGAGCGTGATTCTCGCCAATGAAAAAGAGATATCATATCAAAACTCATGGAACGGTCATAAACGAAGATTTGATAGATTCCCCGACAATTAAGATTCTGCACTAGAGGGTTGATGGGAACAATGGGTCCGAGAGGGCATTCCTGACCTCATCAGCCGTGATTTCCGTCCCATCAGCTTCCCAGGTCATTGCTGGATGTTCACCGTAAGCCAATATTTCATCGAAGTTCTCCTTATACCGCCAAGATCCATACCCGTCGAAGGGCGTGTATCCGGGAACGTGGGCGTCATCTACAAACTGGACAAACGCACTCTGCCTGCGGAGTGGCCCATCTTTCGTCCATTCTTGACCTTCTCGGAATGGGTTTTGATCCTTTTTGTCTTCACCTACATAGAGCGCGTGTGCGGGATAGACGCTTGCGTCCCAGACCCGGACGAGTTTCGTCCCATCGGCCATGAATGTAAAATCTAAGAAAGAGTAAAAAGAGGGAGTAGCAAGACCGCGTGCGATGAAAGCGGCGCGAATCGGATCAGTTTCGGTCTCGAGAATTTCGTAGAGCTCCCCTCGTGATTTAGCTTCATCAACATACGGATCACTCCCGCCGAGGATGAGTGACCCGCGATATCCTTCGATTCCATCAATGGGGCCAACTGGATCCTCATCATCATGCGGGCCTTTGACAGTCGCATCGAGTTGGTTATCCGATCCATCGTAATCGTATTCATTTCTGAAGGGATTGGCCTCCTCGTCCGATGCGCCTTCGAGCGTCACCGGCGAGAGTCCGCCCGGAGAATTCGGATCGTCCGGATCCGTCATCTCCGCCGTAGCGTTCGAGATCGTTTGGCCGTCGGACGTGTCGAAGGAGATTTCTATCGCTGAGTTGATCCGAAAGGCCGGGAACGGATTCGCACTACTATCGTACTCTTCAAGTGTCTTCGTCCCGCGAGCATCCGTCAGGCTCTGTTCCCGAACGGTGTCGAGGTCACCGTGGAACCATTCATCCATATATATTGGTATGGCGCTATGCCTGTAGTTTTGGTTCTCATCGTAGCCGAGGATGCTCGTGACGACGTTTGCCTTCTCCGTCTTGGTCACCATTACGACGACACCTCCCACGTGAAGGTCTCGCCATCACATGTCTCCTCGATATTCCCGTTCTCAAGGACCTCTGCGTGGTAGGAAACCTCTGTCCCGTTGCCGTACTTGTACACTCCATCTTGGGTCGTGTCGGTTTCTGACTGGATTACTTGGTCGATCATGGAGCCGTATGCTCGCTCAAGTTCGCGATGTTTCCGCGTTATCCTCGCCCGGGTCACCTGGTTTCGATCATCGGTCAATCGGATATTGTCCACGAAGACCTGTCCATCGTAGTCGAAGCCCGAACCTGGAGGGTGATCTGCCGGATACCACGTAACCTCCAACTGGTCCGGATTTTCGAGCTTCGTGTCCGACAGTTCGTTCATGTCCCAGCAGATTCGTCCGCCGTATCCCTGATCGACGGTCATCTCGTGGGACTCCTCGACGCCGCCCGGTTCGGTGTGGTGGTACCGGAACCGGAACGTGACGGCCGAATCGGAGCCCTCGACCGACGTGGGAAGCACGTCGGCCAGCAGGCAGGGATGGCCCGTGAGGTCCGCTCCTCGAATCCGCGACTCGTTCTGAATGGTCGGCTCGGGGTCGCTGTCGATGGTAACTTCAAGTGCGTTCTCGCCCTGCGTGACCGGGGCGCGCTCTTGTTCGTAACTTACTCGACTGAGTGAATTGCTATTAGTCGTCGACCACCCATCGTACCCATTCTCGAATACCCCGAGTTGCGTTGCCTCGGGGAACGTCACGTAATCGAAGTGCGCACTTTCGCCTGACGAGAGGTACGCGTCGAAGCCGATGCCGCCGGACGACCACGTCGAGTCGGACATCGAGAGCTGAGCGAGTTGCGTTCCATCGGGGTTATACAAGGTTGCAATTTGAGATCCGCCGTCTGCCCAATCGATCTCGACTTCATACCATTCGCCCTGCGACAACGAAAGGTTCCCCGCCGAATCTTGACTACTTCCAGATCCGCCCTTGTAGGTGAACAGGTAGAAACTACCCCTCTCTGGTTTCAGTTTGGCGTAATAGCGGTCGTCGTGACCCTGAACGCCCCACGACACGTTGATGTTGTTTGCACCGCCGGACGGCCGCACCCAGAAACTGAACGTGTCACCCGCCGACGGATAGACGTCTAGTCCAGACGTACTGATGAGTTCGGCATTCTCGCTGTTGATTTCGAGCGAATGCGACCCATTGTACGTGGGACTAGAAACGACACTCGCTTCTCCATCGAAGTCAGGATCGTGATCGTACTCTGAAATATCGCCGTCCGCGAAGTCGTCGATGACGAAGCTGTCCGGTGAGGAGGACTCTCCAAGAGATTCTTTCGTTACGTAATCGTAGTACGCTGGCTGTCCAGCCCCAGTATAGAACCCATAATGACCGTCGGAGTGCGTCGTATCGGTGATCTCGCTCGTTGCTGCGAGCTGATTTCCGTTGTCGTCGTAGAGAATCCCTTTCACGGTATCGCTCCGGAGTTCGAGCACGCCACGATACTCGGTTGCTTCGCTCAGCCCACTGGAGACGTATACTTTGTCGAGACGATCGCTCGAACCGTTTTCTCGAAGGAAGAGAACCAGGTTATCGTTGGGAACGTCGGGGTGAAGCCAGTAGCAACTGTCGACGGGATTACTGCCATCCTGGATGCACGTCAACAAGCCCGGTTTCGACCCACTGCCACTGCCCGCGATGAACCGATACTCGTTACCGATACCCGCGGCCGTGCGTACTCGTGCTGGCGAGCTGGTCGTACGGGTCGCTACACTTGAGTCGATAATTGCCCTCCAGTTCCGACGACTGCTCGACTGCGTAATTGGCCGTGTGCCCGGTGTACTCGTCGATGTCACCGTCCTCGAAGTCGTCGAGAACGGTCGGAGCCGCCCGCGCAGGCTCGATTGTCGTCTCGCCGAGGCCGTCCGCCGAATGCGAGCCCGCCGCCGGTTGCGCCGATAGTTTTGAGATACGAGCGCCGGTCAATACTAGGGGAGTTTCTCGTTATCTCTTCGTTCTCAACGATTGATTTCTCCGACGTCGAGTCGGATTAGGGATTTATTGTATTTAGTTAATCAGGTGATAACACTGGTGAAAGATGCGAGGGTTTTATTAGTTATTAGTTTCACATATCTCTGCTTCATCTCGTCTGGTTGACTCGTAGCGGTCACAGGTATTCCAGTCGTCCCTTGGACTTGCAGTAGATCTGAAGCAACTAACCAGCCAATAGAAGACGATTTCACGGATCGGTCGGCTCGTCGATCCAGTTGTAACACCGGAACGCCTCGCTGTCACCCTCGGTCAGCGCCTCGATGGGGATGAACCCCTTCCCACCCCGAGCACCCACCTTCTCGCCGTCGGGGTCGCCGGCGACGAACATCACCTTCGCGCGCATCTCGACCGAGAACTCGAAGTCGCCGACGCCCGACTTGTCGGGGTCGAACGACATCGAGACGCCCTCCGGGGCCACGCCCAAGGTGACGTACCCCTCGGGGGACTCGACCGCCACGTCGTGGCTGGCCAGCCCTCCGGCAAGGTCCTCGACCCATTCCCGTAGCTCCTCGCGGTCGAGGTCCGCGTCGAGGTCGAAACTCCCGTCGTCGGCGATCTCGCCGGACTCGAAGACGTACTCGGGGTACTGGAGGTCTTCGGGCGGGAGGGCGTGGTCGTCTTCGTCTCCCTGCTGGTTCGCTCCGTCCTCGGCGTGGCCGTTCTCCTCCGGGCCGTCAGATTCGTCGCCGTCACGGTCGTTCGTCTCGCCCTGCTCGTCGCTCATAGTCACACAGGCTGGCTTCGACCGCATTATTGTTGCGGGTCCGGGGCGAAGAGCGGGTATGACCGACTCGGACGACGCCACAGATGTTTTGGACCTCGTGTCGGACCTCCACGCCCACCTCGAAGCCACCGCG
>PXSM01000140.1:0-10786 GCA_003023465.1 Halobacteriales archaeon SW_6_65_15
CGGTGCCATAGCGATCAAGTCCCAGTCTGAGGTGTTCGGCGCGCTGGTCGGCACCATCACGGACATGGACAACTCCGCTGCCGTCCACTTCGACGAAGCGATCCTGTCGGTCGAGGACCCGACGGGACCGAGTGGCGAAGAGACGCCGCGGGTCACCTACATACACGCCTCGGTCAACCGGGTGAACGTCACGAGCGTCTGAACCCGCTGTCCGTTGTCCCTCCGCGCACCTCGCCAGAAACTCCATCGAAGCCTCCGATCGGTAGGCGAGTTCACTCTCGGTCTCCTTATCGATTGAATTCGATCTCGATCACCGTCTTGGGGACGATCAGGCGGTCCGTGTGGAACTGGTAGGTCACCTGCCCCTCGCCTGACGTCTCGTTGATCCGTTTCATCCCCTTCTGCTCGAAGTACCGACCCCAGGCGTCGGCCCGCGGCGATTGCACCGTCACGTTCACGCGAGCGTCGGCATCCGCGGGGTCGGTTCCGGTGACGAACTGCTCGAGTCCGACGTTATGGCGGTAGGCCACGACGAGCACGGTGGAGCTACCGCCGAGGCCGCCCCCGGATCCCCGGGGATAGACGGTTAGTAGCGGAACCACGGACGCGTTTGGGCTCGACTCGTCGAGGATCAGCCCCGGCTCGTTCCGCATCACGGCGTTGCCGTCGTCGACACGGAACGTCGCCCCTGCGGAGTAGACGACCTCACCGGCCGGCGCGTCGTACACGAGCGGAAAGGTGGTCGTCGGGTACGTTTTTTTGGCATCGGTCGCGTTGTTGTGCACCTCTATCTCGATCCGGATCGGATCGCCGAACTTCAGGGTCGATTCCGAGAGCTTGAGTTCGGTCGCCCTGCTCGGGGCGTCCTCCCGGCGCACGTCCTCGACGTTGTCGTGGAGCACGTCGAACGCCCGGACCGCGTTGGTGAGCTGTTCGTCCTCGCGGGCGTCCTCCAGCCCGCCAATGCCGGTGGTGTAGACCATCCCGACGGAGGCGGTCACCAGCGCGAACGCGAACACGAAGCCGATGGTCTCGCTGACCGCGCGGGAGCGACGGCTGGGGTCGTCGGTCGTCCGGGTCCTCACGCCTCGGACACCTCCAGTTGGTCGGGGTCCGGATCGGTGTTCAGCACGAACCGGAGGTCGCCGCCCCGGACCGTGGTCCCCGCGATGTTGGTCTCGTGGTGGAATCCGACCCTGACCGTCACGTCTACCTTGTCGGCCTCCAACACGACCTCCGACGCGGACGGGTCGATGGTCACCTCGTAGCGACTCCCCGCAACTCGGGCGGGGAGCGACACCTCGACGGCGACCGTCAGGACGACCGCCGAGCACCGATAGCTCGGTTCGGGCCGCCGAATCTCGCCGGTCCTCGACCATCCCGCCGGTCGCGGTCAGCACGCCGCCGATCAGCAACATCGCCACCACGAGGTTGAGCGCGTAGTTGACCGTGACCGAGACGCCCCGGTCGTCGGTCGCGAGGTCCGTGGGCCAACCGTCGGCCCCGAAGTCCGCGAACCAACCGTCAGCTCTGAAGTCCGCAAGCCGGCCACTCCCCCGGCGCTCGCCCCTCATTCCGGCTCACCCGGGGCGACCCGGAGCGCGGTGTGGAACTCGATGTCCGTCGTCTGGAACTGAACATCGAACTCGGCGGCGTAGACCGCGTACGCCCAGCGTGGCGACTCCTCGTCGCCCGGGCCGGCGAGGTTATCGGTCCGTACGTTGGTCGCCTCGCCGTCAGGGGTGGCAACCGTCAGCGAATAAGTCCCGGTGGCTTCGTCTCCAGACCGAAAGTCCACATCGTAGGGCGCGGAGATACCCTTCGCCCAGACGAGTTCCGAATGCGCCGACCCGTTTATCGTTCCTGCAGTGAGATCTATCGTAGCCTCGGGACCGGACACGGAGTGAACCACCGTCGTGGAGCCTTCGGTCCCGTTCTTCACCGCGACCGTAATACCCTCGTCGACGTCGTCGTAGACGTACATCCGCCAGACGTTACCCGAGTCACCGTCGAGCAGAACCGAAAAGCCCGCTGGTGGAGAGTCGGCAGTGGTCAGGTTCTCGCGGGAGACGGTCATCGTGAAGTTCCGTACACCTGCAGCGTCAGTGTTCCCCGCGCCCGCGTCCTCGGCGAGAGTCCAATCAACCGGCTCGTCGTTGCCTGCGGCCGAGAAATCTCGCGAGCTATTCGTCTGGTGGATGAGAGAACCGTTAGTCACGTTTTCTGGGGTGACCGTCGATTGTTCGATGTCCGCCACGGTACCGCGTTCAGCGTAGTATCGGGAGAGTAATGCGTCGAACCGTGAGATACCCGCTGTGACGTTCTCCATGACTTGGATTTCAGAGTCGTACTCCTCGCGGTTCTCGGCGTCCAGCACGTCGCCGACGCCCTCGACGACCTCCTGTCGGAAGCCGATGGCCTCGCCGTCCTCGACGCCCGCCCCGCGCGTGGCGAGGTTCTGGGTGTAGATGACCGTGTTCAACAGCAACACCAGCGCGACCAGCGTCACCGCGACCGCGAGGCCGGTCACGAGGATGAGCTGCGCGCGGTCGCGCTCGCGGTCGCCTGCCCGGCTTCGCTCTCTCACATCTGCCATACGACGATGCGCACCTCCATGACGTTGTACAGCGCGGCGTCGGTGACGTTGCACTGCGTGGCGTTCGGCGCGGCGTCGGGCGCGTAGAAGTTCGCCGACGGCGAGCAGACAGTCTCGTCGCTCGGCCCGGACAGGGTCGCGTCGTCGGTGAGCGCGACGGTCCGGCTGGCCGACGCCGCGTTGTCGCTCGGCGCGCCCATGTACACCATGGGCTGTCGCCGGGTGCTGTTGTCGGGCAGTCGATATCGGACGTACACGTTGTACGCGATGCGCCGTCCGGGTGTCGAGAGGTTACCGAACGTGTCGTTCAACGCCGCCCCGAAGGCGTTGGGCGGCCCGCCGTTCTCGTGGAACCCGCGGTCGGCTGCCCCGACGAACGCCTTCTCAGTGGGGTTCCAGTGGGTGATCGCGGGCCGGAGCGTGCCGTTCTCGGCAGCGGTCGCCAGCACGTCGCTGGCCGCCGCCCGATGCTGGTTCTCGATGTGTTGGTTCGACGTGCTGGCGGTCAGCGGGGTCACCGCGGTCGCCTGCATGGCGAACAGCACGCCCGCGACCACCAGCAGCGCGGCCGTGAACGCCTCCAGCGTGTGGACCTGTCCGCGGGCACGGTCGTCGGCGTCGGGCCGGTTCCGTCCGCGAGACTCGTTCTCCGTCATCTTACCACACCCTCACTACGAGGTCGCGCTCCTCGCCGTCGAGGAGGACGACCCGCCGGGAGACGACCACGTTCTCCGACTCCGGCGGTTCCGACCCCGCGCGGAGTTCGACGGGCGACCCGCCGCGGTCGAGCGAATGGATGGTGCCGTTCTCCTCGACGGTGACGTTGGCCGCGGTCGCCGGGCCGAGACCGAGTGCGTCGTCCAGGTCCGCGGCGTCGGCGTCGAACCGACAGCTTCCCACGTCCCCGTCGGCGTCGAAGAACTCGGCGGTGCAGTCGGGGTCGGGCGCGCCCGGATTCGTCGGTTCGGCGAGCAACTGCTCGACCAGCAGGCTCGCGGTCCGGTCGGCCGTCAGCACGTCACCCTCGTCGCTGGTGGTGAACGGCTCGAACACGCCCGGCAGGAAGGCCACGACGAACGCCACCGTCAGCAGGAAGACGCTCATCCCGACCACGAAGTCGATGCTGGTCTGGGCGCGTCTGGACGAGTTAGGGGTTTCTTTTTCTTTCTTAAACATACTTTTTCCTGTTTTTTGACTCTCTATTTCTGCGCTTTTAGTTCGCATTTCGGCCCTGCGAGTACCGGGGAGAACGGCCAGAAAGCGACCGGCCCCTTTCAGTCCCGCCCGTGGCGGTTGGTCGGAGGAGCGTTCGTCTTCGGATGGAGTAGTTGCGTCGGACATGGTCAGATGAACGCGAAGGTCAGGAGCGCGATGGTCGGCAGTGCGACGGCGAACTTCACGCCCGACAGCAGGGAGGCGTCCCGGATGTAGCCCGCGATGAAGCCCGACAGGATGGCCTGCAGTGTGACGGCGTGGAAGAACAGGAGCGCGAGCAACGTGGTGTCGATCCCGCCGCCGAACTGCGCCGCGCCCGCGCCGCCCTGCGACGACGCCTGTCCCGAGAGGCCGGCCATCACGTCGAGGAACTTCACCTTGAGGATAGCCATCACCGCCAGCAGGGTGAGGTAGGTCATGATGATGATGACGACCTGCAT
Organism: Halobacteriales archaeon SW_6_65_15; assembly: GCA_003023465.1. Classification (GTDB taxonomy): domain Archaea; phylum Halobacteriota; class Halobacteria; order Halobacteriales; family Haladaptataceae; genus Halorussus. Next base: position 4,252 of record PXSM01000140.1, read on the forward strand.
CCGCGCTCGGGACCGGCGCTCGCGCTCGATGTCGTCCTGATTCTCGCTGGCCTGCGCGGCCGTCGAGAGCACCGCGGTGATCTGGCTGGAGGCCTCTTGGGCCTTGGAGATGAGCTTGACCGTCCGGGCGAGTCGCGGGATGTGGTACCGGTTGTTGAACTCGATGAGCGCGGCCCTCAGGCTCATGCCGTACTCGACCTTGGCGTGGATGACGTCGAACTCGTCGGCCAGCTTGCCCGAGGAGGTGTCGGCGACCGTCCGGATGGATTCGAGGAGGGTGAGGCCGGTGTCGTTGGCCGACGACAGCTTCCGGAGGTTGTCCGAGAGCTTGTTCACCACGGAGCGCCGGGACCTGACGTTCCACTCGCGGAAGATCGCCAGCGGGAGCAGGCTGACGTAGATGGGGACGTAGACGTAGATGAACGTCCCCCAGATGGGCTGGGCCACCAGTCCGTCGAAGGTCCGCGGGGCCGCGCCGGTCCAGACCGCGTTGCCGACCAGCACCATCGAGGCCGGTATCGTCAGCCCGAGGACGAAGAGGGGGTTGTCCCGGAAGAAAATGTGCGGGCGCTTCAGCAGGGCCACCGTCTCGTGGGTCCCCTCGCGGCTCTTGATGCGGTCGAAGATGGAGTACTCGCCGACGAACGTCTCGACCAGTCCGAGGTGGAGCAGTCCGTATCCGGTGGTGGTCTCGAGGCGGTCGCCCCCGTCCGAGGGATTGAGGTAGCCGTTGCCGGGGTCGTCCTGCTTGACCGTCGAGACCAACACGAGGAACCCGACGCCCGTGAGGGGGATGAGACCGTAGACGGTCGCGTACAGCATGTCCTGACTGGCCTCCCCGAGCATCGACATGATGACGAGGATGATGATGAGCAGCAGGGGGAACAGCGAGAGGGTCATGTACATCTCCCCGAACAGTTCGAGCGTTTCGAGGGTCATCTCCTGCTGCTGCTTGGCGGTCCGCATGTGCTTGTCCTTCTTGTCGTCCAAGAAGTCGCTCATGTCCCCGCCGGAGTTGACGATGGAGAGCATGTCGGTGAGGAACTGGCCCAACTCGTCGCTGGGCGTCTCCAGCGAGCGCTTCCGGATGGCGGTCCGGTAGTCGGTGTCGAAGTACTCGGTCTCCTGGACGATGGACTGGAACTCCCGGGACACCTCGCCGTAGGTGTCGTCGGCCTTCGCCATCGCCTCCAGAATCTCGAGCTGGTTCAGCCCGCCGATGGAGAGGGCGTACATGAACGAGACCGCGTCGGGCAGGAGCATGTTGATCTCGCGCTTTCGCTCGCTGGCCCGCATGTAGGGAATCGCCACGATGATGCCGAACCCGGCACCGAAGCCGATGGCCCCGAAGACGAGGCCGCTGACCACGACGAGCGCGGGCACTTTGAGGGTCTCGATTATCACGAGCGCGGTCTCGTTGGGAACCGGCATCCCGATGAGGACGCCGACCTCCACCACGCCGGTCACGAACAGGACGTAGCCGACGAGCAGTCCGAGCAGCCAGAGGACGACCCCCGCGAGGACTCCGATGGCGAGGCCCCGCGAGAGGTACAGTTCCACCGTGTCGGCCATCCGCGCCTCGGCCAGCTTGGTGTCCACGTCGTCCACGAAGTCGCCGTCCTCGTCGAAGAGGTAGGCGAACAGCGGGTAGAAGGCGTCCGCCAGCGAGTCGGCCGAGAGCTGGGTGCCGGTCGCGTTGCCGTGGCTCATCTCGGGTCCTCCTCGCCGTCCGCGTTCTTCGCGTCGCTACCCGTCGCGTCTACGTCGGTATCCTCGAAGGCCGCCTCGAAGTCGCCGAAGGAGCCGCCGTCGTCGCTTCCCTCGACCTCGTCGTTGCTCTCGAGGGTCTCGTCGTCGGGGTCTTCGTCGTTGACCTCGTCGTACGACTCCGGGAAGCTGCCGAGTTCGCCCGCGTCGTTGGGGTTCCGGACGCTGTCCTCGGGACCGACGGACTCCGTGTCCTGGAATCGCCCGACCCCGTCGTCTCCGAGCGAGTCGGTTCCCTCCGGGGACTCGTCGGTGAGCACGTCGCCGCCGAAGGGGCCATCGGGCTCGTCGAGGCCGGAGTCGGCTCCTCGGTCGTCGGCCGGACCGGTGCCGCGGTCGGGGCCGGAATCGGTCCCGACGCCCGCGGGCGCATCGCTCGGCTGGTTCGCCACCGGTCCCGGTTCGGCGGTGTCCGCCAGCGCGACCGCCAGTCCGTCAACGTCGGCGTCCGCGCCCCGGTAGTCGTCGAGCAGGCGGTCCTCGGCCTCCGCGAGGATGCCTCGCGCGAGTTCGTAGGTCTCCTCGCCGGGGTCGGGTCGGGGCACCATCTCCTCCTTCTTGGGGTCGATGTCGATGTGGACGCTCTCCATCTCCCGGAGGTCTTCGAGGCTCTCTTCGAGTTTCTCGTTGGCCACGAGGGTCAGGATGGTGTCGGGGTCGTTGATGAACGCCTGCGCGGTCGCGGCGACCTGCGTGTACTCGTTGAGACCGTTCTTGATGAGGTACGCGAGGATGACCCGGCGCTTGAGGATTTCCTCCTCCAGTCGCTCGTGGTCCCACCCGCGGTCGAACATGATATCCTCCATCGTATTGGAGCCGGAGAGGCGCATGAACTCGTCGTCCTCGGCGCGCCACTGGAAGATGTCCTGAACGTTTATCTCGTCGTTCTCGGCGTTGTACTCGTTGATCTCCGTCAGGGACTTGTTCCGTCGGACCTTGCTCCCCTGGACCCGCGTCTGGGTCTGGATGGAGACGAGGTCGAGCGCCGTGAACAGGGTCTTGCTGACGTTGATTGGCTCCGTCGTGAATCGCTTGAGGACCTCGCCCACCGTGTCGGCGTGGAAGGTGGTGTAGGTCGTGTGACCCGTGGACATGACCTGGAACAGGGTGCGACCCTCCTCGCCGCGGATCTCGCCCATCACGATGTAGTCGGGGCGCTGGCGGAGCGCGGCTTCCAGCAGGTCGAACTCGTCCACGTCGCCCTTGTCGTCGTCCGAGAACGAGGGTCGGGTGACCGAGGCGATCCAGTTGCGCTGGGGCAACTCGACCTCGCGGGTGTCCTCGATGGAGACGATCTTCGTGTTCGAGGGGATGAACAGCGACACCGCGTTCAGGCTGGTCGTCTTCCCGGACGCCGTACCTCCGGCGAAGATGAGCGACTTGTGGTTCTCGATGGCGAGCCACAGGAAGGCCATCTCCTCCAAGCTAAACGTGTTCCAGTTCACGAGGTCGATGGGCGTGAACGGCACGTCCTTGAACTGACGAATGGTGTAGTTCGTCCCGTGGTCGGACACCTCGCGGCCGAGGGTCAACTGGGCACGGGACCCGTCCGGCAGGGTGGCGTCCACCTGCGGCTGGCGCTTCGAAATGCCCTTGCCCGACCGCTGGGCCAGCTTGACCACGAAGTCGTCGAGTTCCGACTCGCCGTGGTAGACGTTGGTGATGATCTGCTCGTAGTCGGTGTGGTAGACGAAGACGGGCGAGTTGTACCCGTCGCAGGAGATGTCCTCGACGTTGATGTCGTGCTTGATGCCGTCGATGCGCTCGTAGCCGGTGAAGTCCCGCTTCAGGTAGTACAGCAGCTTCTCGGTCTGGTACTCCGAGAGGGTCTCGTCGTCCTCCTCGATGAGGACCGGTTCGGGCCGGACCGAGATGCCGTCGAGGCCATCCGACTCGTCGGGTTCCAGCTCTTCGATCTTGGCCTCCACCGCGGCCCGGACCTGCTCGCGGAGCGACCCCTCGGCCTCGAAGTCGAGGTCTAGGTACTCGTCGAGCCGGATAGCCGGTCCGGAGTCGTCCTCGCCCTCGGTCGCCGTCGTAGCGGGCAGGTCGTCATCGTCCGCGTTGTCTGCCGCCTCGCTTTCGGCCGTGGGACCGTCAGGGGACTCGGGTTCGACGGGCGACGCGGGCGCATCTGCTTCGGAATTCGAACTGGCGTCGGTACCGTCCTCGCTCCCGCCGACCGCTCCTCCGTCGGCGACCGCCGTCTCCTTCTCGGCGTCGGCTTCGGGCGTCGGGTCGGTTTCCGGCGTTGGGTCGTTCTCGTGGTCGGCTTCTCCTTCGCTATCGCCTTCCGCGTCTATCTGGTCCTCGTCACTCTCCTCGGTTCGTCTGTCCTCGAGCGCCTCCCGGAGGGGCGTGACTGCCGCGTCGGCCCCCTCGCGGGCGCGTGAGACGTACTCCACGAAGGTCTCTTTCGTCTCGTCGTACCGCGCGAGGAGTTCCCGCAACTGCTCGGCGCGCTCGCCGTCGTTCTCGGCGTAGAGGTCGTACCTTGCGAGCAGTCGCAGGGCCTCGCGCTCGATGACCTCGCCGCGCTCTTCCTCCTCGGCCTCGACCACCACGTCGTCGCTGGAGTACTTGATGGACGACCGGAGCTTACCCGTCAGGAACTCGGTCAGGTCGGCCTCGATGGGCGTGGCGTAGGGCTCGACGAGGTAGTACTTGGTCTCGTTCTCCTTCTCGGAGTGGAAGATGATCACGAACGAGTAGGGCTTGTTGACCCAGTAGCGGTCCACCTCCCGGAAGTGTTGCTTCTTGGGGAGATCGACCTCCTTCTCCAGGTCGTAGCGGTTGACCACGGTGGTGTGGCCCTCGACCGTCGAGAAGAAGGCGTCCTCGTCGAGTTCCTCGGGCACGTCGAGGGTGCGCTCGTCCTCTATCTTCCGGAGCTTGCGGGCGTCGTGTGCGCCCTCCGCGAGGAGGCTTTCGAGGTCCTCCTCGGGGAAACCCAGCCACTCCTCTTCGTCGAAGCGCTCGATCTCGCCCTCGTCGTCGCGGGGTCGCTCGGGCGAGGTGACGTCGGTGTCCTCGTAGTAGTACTCGTACTTGAAGTGCTCCCAGTAGTACTCGCCCTTGGTGACGGGCGTGGTTTCGGGGTCGAGCCACTCCTCGAAGGAGCTACTCAGGTCCGTGACGGCGACGCCGCCCTCGAACACGCTGGCCGGGACGTCGTCGTGGCCAGTCCACTCGCTGGGCTCGAAGTAGACGACGTCGCCGTCGTCGTCGCGGGGCCGTTCGATGCCGTCTTCGGTGTTTTCGTAGTAGTACTGGTATCGGAAGTGCTCCCAGAGGTACTCGCCCAGCGCGACGGGCGTCTCGTCGGGGTCCAGAAAGTCCTCGAAGTAGGCGCTCAGGCCCGCGGCGGTCTCGGCGGCCTCCTCGACCCGGCCGGGCGTCTCGTCGGGGTCGTAGCCGAGGTACTCCTCGGGCTCGAAGGGATGGGGCTTTCCCCGCCAGTTGGTCGGCGGACTCCCGTCCTCGTAGAAGTACTCCTCCTTAAACGCCTCCCAGTCGTACTCGCCCACCGTCACGGCCGCGTGAGCGAGCTGGTCGTCGGTGAGGTCGAGTTCGTCGGGGCCGTCCGCGCCGTCGCTTGGGGAATCGTGCTGGCTCGGGTCGCGTTCGTCGTCGTTCGAATCTGGACCCTCCCCCCCGTCGTTCGCCCCCGACTCGTCGTCGGCTTCGAGTCCGTCACCGTCGCGTTCCGCGTCGTTCCCGTCGCTATCGCTGTCTCCGTCGCCTTCGGCGAAGGAGATTCCGTCGAGCGGATTCGACTCCGATTCGCGCTCGCTCCCCGGGCCGTCGTCCGAACCCGCCCCGGGTTCCTCGTCGCGGCTCCCGTCGCCCGCGTCCCGTCCGTCGGTCATTGGTTATCTCCCTCGCCCGACGCCTCAAAAAACCCAGTTCCGTAGAAAATACATGTCTCCATAGTTTACGTTACATCCTCGATGCAGACCTAATGAAAATTGTGGCCGAATACCACGATGAGCTAACAGAAAGACCTCGCTGCTCGTGGTCTCGACTGCCTGAAATCGCGGTGACGAGGAGTGTCCGCTCAGTCGGCCGACGACGGTCGGACATATAGTAGAGATGACTGGTAAGCTATTCGAGACCCAACGGTTCACTGTCCGAAACCGGAAGGCGTAACTTTTCGCTCTCGCAACCACCGCGCGTGATATCTCTCCGGTTCCAGGCGTTCCTGAGCACGCTCCTGCTCGTGCTCGGCGCACTCATCTTCGGGCAGGCTATCCACGGCGGCGTCGTGACGGGACGGTACCCCGTGGTCTCGACGTGGGTGGTCGGGCGACTCGTGGGCGGCACGGTGCTCATGGCGGTCGGCGCTCGCTTCCAGGTGCCCACCGAGGAGTACGTCTCGATGCCGTCCGGCGACCCCGACCGCTCCGACGGGACCACCGACCCGACCGAGGAGTCCGCGGAGTTCGACTCCGAACTCTCCCCGCTCGGGGACGACGACCTCGAACACCTCGACGCCGACGACGACCGGCGGGAGTGACGCCGTCTGGAAGGTCGAAAGACGCCTATACGAGTTTCTGAAATCTGTAATTCTTCCTTTTCCCTTCCAAAATATTGCTTAAGGGCTCGTTTCGGCCTGCCGACGCCCCTCCGAGGCGGCGCTCTCGAAGACGGGACTCCTTCGGACGACGCGAGAGAAGTGCGGAACTTTTAACCTTGGCGGATAGTAGCACAAACCATGACGCTTCGTGAACAAGTGCCGAAACCCCTGCGCGGCCCGGTCGGGTTCGCG
>PXSM01000140.1:10845-16015 GCA_003023465.1 Halobacteriales archaeon SW_6_65_15
ACGTACGCACCCACCCCGACGCGCCCGACCTCGAACGGCTCCAGAACCTCGTACTCGAACCCATCCCGGCCGACGAAATCCGTCGGCGCAGGGAGGAGGGCGAGGTGCTGGTCGAAGACGTGGTGAACGACAGAGATGACCTCGACGTGCGCGCACCCATGAGCGACGCGCCGGGCGAGGAGGTGACCGGCGACGTGGGCACGGCCCTGTACCGGCTGGTCCAACTGTTCGGAACCCCGCAGTTCCCCGAGTACGTGGCGGGCGAGGACATCAGCGACCGGTACGAGACGACCTACAAGTACCTCTTCCGGGCTCGCGTCGAGGACGACGTCGAGGAACTGCCCGACGAGTGGCTGATGACCATCCGCGACTGGAAGGTCGAGGTCGGCGTCGGCATCGCCGAGTGGCGCGACGAGGACGAGGAGTTCACTGCCGACCCGAAGGTCGCGCTCACCTCGATGGCGCTGGGCCAGAACGTCACCAGCCAGCCCATCCGGTGTGACTTCAAGGACATGTGGTACTGACCGTCGCGTAGCGGCCGGATTGTGAGCCGAACGGCCGCGACGCCGACGGGCCACCGACACTCAATTTGAAGGTCATCCGAAACGGAACGCCGACATGGACGACCCGATGCAGACGGTGTACGTCTGGCTGGACGACGAGGGCCACCGCACGGTGTTGCTGTTCGCGCTGGCGGCCGCTCTCGGTCTCGCTAGCGTGATATACTTCGTCCTCACCGGAGAGGGTTCGCCGACGCGACTCCAGCTCGTCCTCATCCTCGCCGCAGGCGCGGTCCTGTTCTACGTCTCGCTCCGGAGCACCGCGTTCTAGCTGCCCGTCAACACGTGCATCAACCCGAACGCGACGACCAGCGACGCGATCAGCAGTCCGGCGAACGCCGGAACGATGGTGCCGTATCCGTAGAACCCGGCCCAGTAACCGGCGTAGGCTGCGAGGATGAACCCCGGAACCGACAGCACCAGAAACAGCGACGAGAGGTAGCTGGCGAGCGAGGGGTCGTCGTTGTGGCTCGCGTACGTGCCGCGCTCGCGCACGGTCTTCTCGGGTTGGGGCGTGTCCTTCGGCACGGATACAGGTCTAGGATGGCCGACCAAAAGCGACTCGGTTAGGGTTCGACGTAGCCGCCGACCAGCACCGCGCCGAAGTACGACCCGTAGAAGGTCAGCAGGTACGCCAGTATGCCGCCCGCCAGCGCCTCTCCCAACATCTTGGGCAGGAGGATGTCGCGGGCGAACGGCGGGTAGGGCAGAATCCACAACGGCGCGATCCACGCCACCGTGTGGACGGCCAGCCCGATCAGGACCGCGACGAGCGACAGGCCGATGCTGTCCGAGAGGTCGTGGGCGAGGAAGTGGGTGTACGCCCCAGCGACGCCGACGAGGGCGAGCGCCCACATCTTGTCGACGCCCCACGGGATGAACTGGGCGTTGATGTACATGAACGATCCCATCCCGGCGACCACCCCGGTCAGCGACCCCAGCGCGAGCATGCGGAGGCGTCTGCGGTCCGTCCCGAACCCGAAGTGCGTCGCCGCGACTGCTCGTTCAGCCATCGTCACCTTCCGTGGTCACCTCGATCTGGACCCGTTCGTTCTCTATCGTCCCTTTGAGCTGTCCGGTCACGGCGAGTTGCCCGGACTCGACGGCGTCGATGGCGGTCTCCCGGTGTTCCTCTTCGATTCCGACCCGAGCGGTGACCGTCCGCGTCTCGCCGGAGGGAATCGTCGTCTCGACGAGCGACGTGACCTGCTGGTCGCCCACCTTGCCGTACAGGTTGCCGTAGGCGGCCGTGAAGTCCGCCCGCGTCGGGTTGTGGACCTGCAACTCGACCACCAGCGTCTCGCCGTCGTCGGTCACCGCGTAGTCGGTCGGCGTCGCGTCGATGGTGACCGTGTTCATCACCGCAATGTGGGCCGACAGCGACGGGACGAACAGCGCCACCGCGACGGCGGCGACGAGCAGGAACGTCCCCAAGGTGATCGGCTTGCGGGGCCAGATTGGATTGCGGTCGCTCATTCGGTGTGCTAATTCCATTACCGAACAAACATAAGAGCTTTTTGATGGCGGTTCTCCCGAAGCCTCGGCGGTTCACCGCCGAGGGCGGGCGGTCAGTCGTCGGCGCTCGGCGCGCCGACGCGAGTCTTGCGCTCCTCGCCCTCGTAGAGGTGGCAGGCGGTTATCTGGTCGACAGCCACACGGAGGTCGGGATGTTCGCGCTCGCAGATGGTCTGGAACTCGCCGTCGAGCACCTCGCGTGCGCCGTCGTAGTCCTCGTCGAGGATCGCGTTCGCGGCGTCTCGCAAGGTCTGTTCGGCGTCACGGGGCAGGTCGAGTTCCGCCACGTCGATGGAGTGAGCGGTCTCGTTCTCGCCGCGGTGTTCTTCGGGCAGTTCGAGTGCCAGTTCCCGTTCGAGGAGTTGATCGACCGCGAGTTCCCGCGCGGTTTCGGGGTCGGCGTCCACCTCCTCCGGGCCGATCTCCTCGATGGTCGCCTGCCGCTTGAACTGAAAGGCCCGGCGGAACGCGGCCTGGCTTCCGGTCCAGTTCTCGGGCGGGATGATCTTCGAACACCGGGGATGGAACCGACAGCCCGACGGTGGGTTCCGCGGATTGGGAACCTCGCCAGTGACGTTCGCGCGGTGGCGCTCGGCCTCGGGATCGACCTCCGGAACCGCGTCGAACAGCGCCTCGGTGTAGGGGTGTTTGGGGTCCATCACCACGTCGTCGGTCGGTCCCTGCTCGATGACGTCGCCGAGGTACATGATGGCCGTGCGGTCGCACATGTACCGGATGAGCGAGAGGTCGTGACTGATGAACACGTACGTCAGGCCGTACTCGGCCTGCAACTCCTTCATCAGGTTCAGCACGCCCGCCCGGATGGACACGTCGAGCATCGAGACGGGTTCGTCACACACGATGAAGTCGGGGTTGACCACCAGCGCCCGCGCGATGGCGACCCGCTGGCGCTCGCCACCGGAGAGCTCCTTCGGGAACTCGTTGAGGTACGCCTCGGCGGGCGAGAGCCCCACCTCGTTGAGCACCTCGATCACGCGTTCGCGCCGGGCCTGATAGCCGTCGTACATCTCGTTGATGCGGAGCGGCTCGACGACCGACTGGAACACCGTCATCCGGGGGTTGAGGCTCTCGAAGGGGTCCTGGAAGATCATCTGGACCCGCTTGCGGAACTCCTGTTCCTCCTGGTTCGACATGTCCGTGATGTCCTGCCCGTCGAACTTGATGGAGCCGTGGGTCGGGTCGTGTAGCTGCACCAGCAGCTTCCCGAGCGTCGTCTTCCCACAGCCCGACTCGCCGGCGATGCCCATGATGTCACCTTCGTTGATGGTGAACGAGACGTCGTCGACCGCCTTCACGGGGTTGGGCTCCCTGCCGAGGAGTCGGTCGGTGACGCCCTGGGTCGTGTCGAACCACTTGGCGACGTTCTCGACTTCGATCAGTGGGTCTGCGTTTCGGTCCATGTTTCCTCCTTGGTCGCGTCTTCGCGCATCATTTCGAGTTCGTCGACCCGGTAGCACGCCGAACGGTGCTCGTGGCCGCTGCTGGACTCGGTTCGCACGCCGTTCTCGGCGGCGTCCACGTCGTACATCGGTGGATGCGTGGTGTGACACTCGTCAACCACGAACGGACACCGGTCGGCGAACCGACAGCCTTCACTCGGGTCGAGCAGGGTCGGCGGCGACCCCGGAATCGAGACCAGCTGTTCCTGTTCCTGTTTGACCGTCGGGAACGAGTTCTTCAGCCCGAGCGTGTAGGGGTTGGCGGCGTTCCGTAGCACCTCTTCCTTCGGACCGCTCTCCATCAGCTTGCCGCCGTACATCACGCCGAGCTTGTCGCAGATCTCGGCCATGACGCTGATGTCGTGGCTGATGACGAGGATCGACACGTCGAACTCCTCCTGCAGGTCCTCGATCTCCTCGAGGATGCGGTCCTGGATGATCACGTCCAGCGCCGTCGTCGGCTCGTCGGCGATGAGCATGTCCGGGTTGCACGCCATCGCCATGGCGATAACCGCGCGCTGTTTCATCCCGCCGGAGTACTCGTGGGCGTAGTCGTCGGCCCGCTCCGGTTCGATGCCGACGCGTTCGAGCAAGTCTCGCGCGCGCGCGTCGGCCTCCTCGCGGGTCGTCCCCGGTTCGTGGCGCAGGATGGCCTCGATGATCTGGTCGCCAACCTTGTAGACGGGGTTGAGGGCGTTCATCGCGCTCTGGGGGATGAGCGCGATGTTCCGCCACCGGATGTCGCGGATGTCCTCGTTGTCGAGTTCCGTGAGGTCGGTCATCCCGTCCTCGCGGACCGGATACTGGTCGTCCTCGATGACCTCCTGGCGGACCTCGCCGCGTTCGTCCTCCCACCGAGGGAGGGTCCCGTCGAACCACACTTCGCCGCTCTCGACGTAGCCGTTCGAGTCGAGGAGGTGGATGAGCGACTTGCCCAGCGTGGTCTTGCCGCAGCCGGATTCGCCGACGAGACCGAACGTCTCGCCGTGTTCCACGTCGAAGCTCACGCCGTCGACGGCGTGAACCTGCGACTCGCCAGCGTCGTACCGAACTGAAAGGTCGTTGACTTCGAGTAGTGCCATGTTAGTCCTCCTGTGGGTTGGTTACGTCCTCCATCGAGAAGCCGATGAAGTAGAACGCGGCCGCGATGAGCATGATGCAGAGCCCCGGCGGGATGAGCCACCACCACGCCTGGAAGACGTAGCCCTCGGCCTGGATGTTCTGGAGCATGATGCCCCACGAGTTGGCGGTGAAGTCCGCCAGTCCGAGGTACGCCAGCGACGCCTGCGCGATGATGGCGTACGCGGCGTCCTGCGCGAGGAAGACGAACGCCAGCGGCAGCACGTTGGGCATGATGTGGCGGAACACGATTCGCGTGTCGCTCGCGCCCGCGACCTGCGCCGACTCCACGTATGCCCGTTCTTTCAACGACAGCGTCTCACCGCGGATGACGATGCAGTTGTTGAGCCACGAGGTCACCGCGATGCCGAGGATGATGTTCGTGGTCGTGATGCCCCGGATCGCCACGAGGACGATGAGGAACGGCAGGAACGGCAGGCCGTACATCACGTCGACGATGCGCTGGATGGTCTCGTCTATCCAGGTGTCGCCGTAGAACCCGCTGATGAGTCCGAG
>PXSM01000141.1 GCA_003023465.1 Halobacteriales archaeon SW_6_65_15
CCACCGACCTACGGAACGCACTGCACGCACTGACCGGACGGCGTCCGCAACGCCCGTCCGAACCGGCTGCTGGCCTACAGGAAGACCTGTCGGGGCAGTTAAAAGGAATCTTCACCTTCACGCTGATAGACGAAGACGGCGCAGTCGTCCGGCAGCAGGAACACAACGCACTGGTGGACGAAGGTAGGAATGAACTGCTGCAGTATATCGCTGACAGGCCCGAAACAGTCACGAACTACACGTTTTCCGGCGACGGAGGTACGACAGTCTTCACGCTGCCATACCCCTACAAGCCGGTCGCTGACGTGATTGAAGTCGTCGTAGACGGCAACACGCAAACCGAACACACTGACTTCAGCGTCGATTACGCTGAAGGCGAAATCCACTTTGACACCGCTCCCTCAAATGCGACAGACAACGTCAGCGTGGACGTGGACTACTTCGTTCACCCGTTCCGGTGGTTGGCTGTCGGGACGGACGGCAGCAGTGTCGCAGACGGGCAGACCAGTCTGGGTTCGGAAGCCACCCGAATCAACCTTGACAGCGACTACACGGTAGACGAATCTGCCGTGCAGGTAACCGGGCAGTGGACGTTCGGAACGGGAGAAGCCAACGTCAGCATTGCAGAAGCGGGCCTGTTCGCAGTCCCGCCCTCTGCGCCGATCACGGGGACCATGCTGAATCGCACGGTGGTCAGTCCGACTATAGAAAAGTCGTCGTCACAGGAACTGCAGGTGACGTGGACGCTGTCCATGTCGTAAGCCGGTGGTACTATGTCCGCAACACAGGCATATTCCGTTGACTGGGACGTGTCGGTTACGCCGGAAGGGGACGTAGACCGGGACGTTGTCGAAGTCACAATCACGCAGAAAGACGGCGAACCGGACGCAGCCACCGTGAAGTTGGACACGTCGGAACGCCCGCACGCCCTCGAAGAAGAAGCCGACCTGAATATCACGTTGGACGACGGCAACAACGCCGTCACCTTCAGCGGGCGGGTGGATTCGGTGAAGGACGACAAACAAGACCCGATAGTCACGATTGACGCACGGGAACCCGACGGTGCCCTTGACGACGTGTCTGCTGTTGGGAAAATCAACGAACCCACGCTATTCGACGTTATCAACGGGATCGTAGACGGTTCTCCGGGGCGCGTCCGGGGAGTCACGTTTGACCCCGGCCCACTGAAGTCGCGGTACGGGACGTTCGCCAACAGCACGATATTTGGGGACGTAAGTATTGCTCACTGGGCACAGTTCGGCGTCAACGCCGATTACTTCGGACAGCAGGAAACCACGGGTAGGCAGGGGAAGCCTGCGGAACTGGTCATAGACTCCTACAGAAACAACACGCAAACCCGGTATTCCATGACGCTGACCGGGGAGGACAGCGACGGGAACACTGTTGAAGCGCAGGTAGACCTTCCGCCCGGCGACGACGTGCAGGACGCATACGGGACTGACACGTTCAAACTACCGTTGACCGGCGGGAATCAACTGTTTCAGTCCGTCAGCAGCGTCAGCAGCACGGTTCCTAACCTACTCGGGGACGCCGTGGTCTACCTTAGTGGCACCGTGAAGAACTACGTGAAGACAAAATATGATTTTAAAGTAGAATCTGACGTGTCGGTCAGGGACGCCCTGAATCTGGTTGTGAGTTACATTTCCACACTTGACAGCAGCAACGACTGGGAATTCTACGTCGACGCGCAGACGCGGGAACTGGTCGTGCAGCCGAAGTCCACAACGTCCCCGACCCGGTACATCTTCACCGAAGGGGACAACGTCCTGAAGCCGGTCGCTAACAGGTCGTTGGACGGCGTTTACAACATGGTCAAAATCAACGGACAGGGGCAAGTCAACGCATGGTTTTGGGCCTATGACGGAACGTTCTACTTCTCCTACGACAACCCGTTTGAGTCGGGAGAATACCCCAACGCAGTCGGTGAAGGGTTCGGTAGCACAGGACGAATCAACGATATAGACCAGATCGACCTGCGGGCAGCGGCCCTGAACGCTTCAAACGTAGACGACGTGTTTCAGGCCGACGACTTAGGACGGAAGGCCCTGAAGCAGTTGTACCGAACCCCAGTGTCAGGCGTATCCCGTGTCACGGGAATCCACCCTGCTGACCCCGGCGACGAAGCGGAAATCTACTATCCGTCCCGTGGTATCCCGCAGAAGGTCGTGGACAACGTCTACAGCGTCAAATCTGTGGAATATCAGGTGGCGACGGACGAAGCCTACACGAAGATGGACTGGGGCATAACCGAACCGAAGACGGGGGACATGATTCGGGCCACGTCGTCCGTGTCCGGTGGTGGGGGTGGCGGGGCAGGCGGCGGATTCACGCAGTTCCTTCGCAACGACCTGTCTGAATCGGTGACGAAACAGGTCGACAACAACGAAACCACGAAGAACTTTATCACCGAACAGGGCGGCCCGGTCGTGGGGACAATCCAGTCCGCCAACGACGACGGCACCTTCGTCGTACAAGGAGAAAACGGCGAAACATACGACAACGTCAGGGTGATATAACTATGGCCGACGCCCCGGACATCCCGACTGAAGAATTCGCCAACAACCCGCCCGAAGTGCATGCGCTGGCAGCCGGAGGGTCGTTCGGGGCGCTGACAGCCTTCCTGTGGGTGCAGTATAGCGTCCACGCCGGTTTCGCTGTCGGTCTGGTCTTCCTGTCCGTGGTCACAGGAATCCGACTGACGCGGCTACTGCAGGCGTCTACGGACATGGACGTGGCGGTCAAGCACTGGGTGGCGAACCCGACGAACCTGATTCAGCAACTGCGGGAGGAGGGAGCGTACACGGTCACGGCCTTCACCGTGATCGGGGCGCTGACCTACGTGGTGCTGCCTCTCTAACAGCACCGATCCGCCCGACTTCTGACAAGCCGTCACCGAAGACGGCGTCCATGCGCCGGAAGCAGTCGTCACAGTACCACTTTCGACAGTCGGCGTACTCTAACCGGGCGACGGTCGTGGCGGTGTCCGTGCAGTCGACGCAGGCACAGGCGTCCATAGCGGGCCACACGAACGGCTGACTGTCGGTTTACTATTCACGTCCTAACGTACTCCCCACGGGCACGAATGGCGTCAGCGCCGCGTTGGGGGCGCTGACAGCAGACAGAACCGTTGCCTGCCCCCGGCAGGGCAGGCAGCAGTGTCACGGCGGGCAGTGACGGGACGGGTTTGGGTCGAATCTGCCCGCAGTGAAGCGGACGGCCTACCGCGTTGTAAGTCCTGTCGTTCCAGCAGCGGCTATGCAGCGATACCGAATGTCGCGCAGTGACGTAGGAGCCTCCTACCACCCGATTTCAGGGGCCACTTTCGGGGCGAATCTGGATTATGCGAAGGTTTCGGCGGGCTGCCCCAGACGGGTCTGACGCGGCGCTATATCCTGAAACACCTGAATACGGATTATTTAGCCCCTAATCCGGCTGTTCTTGTCTATTGGTCTATTGGGGAAATCTATAAGTATTCCCGTGCGAATTGTAGGATATGCTCTGACGAAGCGTCGACGTGTCAGCCCCCGACCCCAGACGGCCACAATATCTGGGGGTCACCCTGACTGCGGGCGTCCGCCGGACGGCAGCGTTGTCCGGCAGGCAGTCCGGGTGCCACCACAGGGACGCCCCGTGCCTCCCGGCCCGCTGCGGGCCGATAGGCGACCGCTACGCTATGTCGCACAGGCACGCCCCACTGACCCACCAAACCGAACGGGAAATCAGCAGGAACCGACCCGAAACCCACGCACGGCCTGACGGACAGGGCGCAGACCTACAGGGGTAGCCGCCATACTGCCCCGTCGATCCTGAACCTGTACGCCGACTGCCTGACCGGAACTGCTGTGCGGGGGTGGCACGGGGCAGCGACCCCGGCGGCGAAGACAAGCGAAACCACAGGTGTCAACAGGCGCACTGTGGACGTGACTGGTCTGACCCGCTGCAGTCGGTTACCGGACTCCCGGCGCAGTCCCTTCGGACTGGTCGGGACGGTCGGCAGGCACGCCCGATAGTCGTGTCAGTTTGTGACTATGACCGACGCTACTAACAACACCGACGCTGACGAATCGGAAATCAAACAACAGTACCGCCCCATCTACGAATACAAACCTGACGCTGGCCCATCGTATATGACGACCGGCGAAGTTGTCGACATGGTGCCACGGGACGACCAGATTGCAGCACTTGAAACGATTGCAGGTGACGGACCCGTTGAACCAGACGGCTGGTTTGAGGGCTACAACGGCGGATCACTCCCGGTAATCAACGGCGTTCCAATAACGGTGCTTGAACAGACCGCTCCGTTCAAGTCGCGTTCTGAAGGTGCAGAATCAACCCTCAAGTTCGCTGTTGACGATTCACTGGGTGTTGTTGAACTGCACAAAGCCTTCGCTCACCCCGGCAACACGTCAAAGATAAAGGTGGACGAATGAACGACGGCGACCTTCCGGCGGACGTGACCAACGACGACGTGGCGACCGGCTACGGTCGTCTGGGGGCGTACTGACGTGGCGAACCCATCCTGTCCACTGTGCAACGGGCACACGGAGCTTCAGGCGCAGGAATCCCACGCCACCCTGTACCGCTGCCGCGACTGCGACCACACCTTCTACGACGACTACACGCGACAGTCCTGACGGGGTCAGACCCGTCGGGCACCACCGGATTCCCGACACGCTCCCGGCAGGGCGTGACGGGACGGTCAGCACTGACACCCTGCTGCAACCGGGTGTCCGGCAGGCAGTCCCCCGCAGCGGGCTGCGCTACTTGTGACTATGAGTGACGACGCCGACGCCGACGGTCAGACGTACAGCCGACAGCAGCCACAGACCCTGTCCGAACTGCAGTCCTTCACCACGGCAGACTTCCACGAAGTCGAAGCGTTCCACTACCGGGGCGACCTGTCGAAGCGCCGGGTCGTCCGTGGAATCATACAGGCAGCCGCTGAAGAACTGTCATGGCAGGGCGAAGCGAACAGCAACAGCCTGCGTGACTTCTGGTACAACCCGACGAAGGCAGTGTTGGAAGAAGCCTTCCCCGACGCCTACGGCGGGCCGGGCACGTCGAAGTTCAACCGGAACATGTCGAAGTGCCTTAGCAGCGTCCTATCCGACATGGTCAAGGACGGAGAAATCACGTACCGCGACCTGAATATCCTTGACGACAGCCGCGACCGGGAGATTCACACCGACAGCGTGGAGTCGGACAAAATCCTGTTCTGCGAAAAATCGTCCGCATACCGGAAGCTGAAGCCGCTCGAAGAAGTCTACAAGCTGTCGCTGGTCGAAGGCAGCGGGTGGCAGGCGACCGCTGCGATTGAAGACCTTGTCCGGCAGTTAGAAACCGACAACGGGAACCAATACACAGTCTACGTCCTGTCGGACTTCGACCCGGCAGGCTTCGGGATCGTGGAAGACTTCGCGGCGCGGGTCGAACAGTTCGGCCTACCCGTAGCGAACGTGAAGCGAATCGGAATCACGCCCGAACAGGTCAGCCAACAGGCGCTTGACGACCAGAAATTCACGCCCGGCGGGTCGAATATTGACGACTGGTTGGCCGAATACGGAATCGACGGGAAGTACGGCCTTGAGCTTGAGGCAGTCGGTACTGACCTCGAAAAGAAGGGTCGTGCCCTGCGGAAGTTGGTGGTCAACGAAATCAAAGACGACGTGGACACCCGCAGCAGGCGGGCGAAAGACACGGCGGCAAAGATAGCGTCGAAGGGCCGGGGTGCAGCAGGCCCCGTCGCCCGGTCAATCACGTCCGATCTTGAAGACGCCCTGCAGGACGCTGCTGCGACAATCGTAGAAGACGATGTGCCGGGCGTCACGGGCGTCGAAAACACCATGTTCGGCATGCAGGTCAGCATAGACTTCGACGTGATTGAAGAAATCCACAGTGACGACGAAGCCGACGTGGACGGTTACGACATCTTCGCGCTGGTCGATCACGCCAAGGCGACCGAGGCCACCTTCGGCCATCCGGTGGACATCTTCATCGACCACTTCGAGCCCGACGACGGCTACGAGGCCGAGTTCGTGGACGTGCGGCCGAGCGTGAGTTCGACCTCGACTATCCTCACGAAGTACATCCAGGAGTTCGACCTCAACGTCAGCGAGGAGGTCGCCACCGCGCTCCTCTACGGCATCCGCGCCGAGACCCTCGACTTCAAGCGCGACACCACGCCCGCGGACCTGACCGCCGCGGCGTACCTCTACCCCTTCGCCAACCACGACACGCTGGAACAGGTCGAGTCGCCGTCGATGTCCCCCGAGACGCTGGACGTGCTCGCGGAGGCCATCACCAACCGCGAGGTACAGGGGAGCCACCTCGTCTCGAACGCGGGGTTCATCCGCGACCGGGACGCCCTGACGCAGGCCGCCTCCCACCTGCTGAACCTCGAGGGCATCACGACGACCGCCGTGTTCGGCATCGCCGAGGAGACCATCTACCTCGCCGCCCGCTCGAAGGACATCCGGATGAACATCGGCAAGGTCCTCCAGGACGCCTTCGGCGAGATCGGCGAGGCCGCGGGCCACTCCACGCAGGCCAGCGTCGAGATTCCGCTGGGCATCTTCACCGGCATCGAGACGACCGACGACAACCGCGACACCCTCCTCTCGCTCACCGAGGAAGCCGTCAAGCGCAAGCTGTTCGACGCGATGGGCGTCGAGGGCGGCGAGGGGAGTAACGGAAGCTGAAGACGACTGGACTGTTCTTTCCCGACGATAGTGGACTTCCGAAGTTGTCGATAGCTGACCAGCCGAAGGAACCAGCGGACCGACCAAACCACCGTGGGTGGGACTGAAAGGGGCCGGCCGGTCGCGGTCACGCGAGCGCAGCGAGGGTGACCTCGGACGACGCAGGTCGTCTTCCGGCGTCCACTTCAGTCGTCTCAGCGACCGCTATCCGTGACGGGCGGTGTCTTCGGGAGCGAAGCGCCCGAAGGCTCGGAAGAGCGTGCTCTTCCGGTGCGGAGAGGAACGGATACGTCGCTGAGCGACAGCGACCGGGCGGGGGCTTTTGAAACCGTATTCACGGCTGTAGCTTCTCGACTACCTACGACTACTCCTAGACAGCGACTTCTTCGTCGTCGGACTCGGGCTGCTGGAGTCGTTCGATGGTGTCGTTGATGAGGATGACGTCGCCGACCGCGCGGACCCAGCGGTAGGGGATCATCACGCCGGTTCGACCGTCCACGACGCCGGAGAACAGTTCCCCGTTGAGTTCTCCGAGCGCGAGTCCGGTGACCGCGCACGCGTTCACGTTCAACTGCACGTCCTCCACTTCGCCGACGAAGACGCCGTTGTTGGAGTACACCTCCCGGCCGACGAGGCTCGTTATCTCCTGCGGTGTTCCGTCCATGTTGGCAACGATTGTATGGGTGGGTCTTAACTTTTGGCAGACGTGGTCGAAATCATTCACCCGTCGGCGGTGACGTGACGGGGCGACATGGTTGCCGCCCGATGGAGCCGAGACCGACTGCCGCCAGTCGCCTTTTCCGTTCTCGGCCCTAACTACGGACGTGTCCGAAGCGAGAAACCCCGACGAACGCGAGAACGGTCGGAGAGCGGACGCCCAGCAGGGGAGCTGGATCGCCAAGAATCTCTGGATGCTGAAGGGCTTTCTCGCGGCCCTCGCGCTCGCGGTCTTCGGCGTCGCGGTTCTCTTCGCGTTCGACGGCGCGATGGCGAACGTGGTGTGGGCGATGTCGGTCACGCTGGCGGCGCTCGTGGTGCTGGTCCAACTCGGAATCGGCGTCGTGCAGGCGACCCGGTCGGTGTGACCCGGCTGACGGGTGACCGCCGAGTCCAGTTCTATCTCCTGTCGAGCGAATCCAGCACGTCGCCGAGCCGGTCGAACCCCGCCCGGACCGTCTCCGGGTTCCGACACGCCGCGATTCGGAAGCGGTCGGGCTCGTCGAAAAACCGTCCGGGAACGACGAGGACGCCTTCTTCCCACGCGACCGACGCCACCTCGGTCCCGTCGGCGTGCTCGTGTTCGAGGAACGCGTAGGTGCAACCCGGTTCGACGCGACCGGACAGGTCCTCGCGGTCGGCGAGAAACCCGGCCAACGCGTCGTGGTTCGTCCGAATTCGCTCTCGGGAGTCGGCGGCCAGTTCCGGCGCACGGGCGAGTGCGCGTCGGGCGAGCAGTCTGCTCGGTTCCGCGACGGCCGGGACGTGGTGCTTGACCCTTCGGGCGTGGGCCACGAACTCCTCGTCGGCCACCAGCCACCCGAGGCGGACGCCCGGGAAGCCGAAGAACTTGGTCAGTGAGTTCGTGACGACCGCGTTCGGGACTCCGGCCGCCGTGGGACCGCCGAACGGTCCGGTCGCGGTCTCGTCAGCTTTGAGCTTTCTTTCTACACTTCTAGAATCACTATCGTTACCTTTAGACCTTCTTTCTATGTCTCTGGAACTAGGATTGTTATCTCCGTACTCGTCTTCACTCATTTCGTCGTCGAACGACGCATACACCTCGTCCACGAGCAGGCGGGCGTTCGCGTCCCCGGCGACTTCGGCTGCCTCGGCGAGCGCGTCCCGGCCGACGCGGCGACCGCTCGGATTGTGACGGTTCGTCACCGTGACCATCGCGGTCGCCGCATCCTCGGTCAACTCGGCGGCGATGCGGTCGGGGTCGAGGGCGTACCCGTCCGACTTCGGCCTGCGAAACCGGTCCACGCTCGCGCCCAGACCGTCCGGCGTCGCCAGCAAGGGTTCGTAGCCCGGCTCCTCGACCAGCACGCGGGCCGGGGCTCCTTCGCCTGCGTCTCGGTCGGCCTCCTCGCCAGCCTCGCGGAGCGCGGCGGCCGCCGCGAGGAGGTTGGCGTGGGTCGCCCCAGCGGTCAGAAGAACGTTCTCGGGACCGACGCCGTAGGCATCGGCGAGTTGCTCCGCTACCGTCGCCTCCGGAGTCGGAACGTCGGCCAGCGCCGGGGGTACGACCGTGCCGGGATCGCCCTGCGCGCGTCGCAGGTCCGAGGAGCCGAGGTCGTACTCGACCCGTTCGGGGCGGCCGACGATCCAGTCGATGTACGCGATGTCGGGAAACACGTGCTCGGGTATGCACGGAGTGAGATTAACGTTCGGGGTATTCGAGATAACGTTCCGGGGATTCGAGATACCTATTTCTACCGCGTCGCCAGTATTTCTTAAGCACTGGACCGTATATCGAATACCATGCTCGACCTCGACGTCTATGTCGATTACCGAACGAGTCTCAGTCTGGTCGGGACCATCCTCAAGTACCTCGGCCTCGCACCCCTGTTTTCTGCGGCTGTCGCTCTCTACTACGGCGAGAGCCTCCTGCCGTTCCTGATCACGACCGTCGCCATGGTCGCGGCGGGGTCGGCGCGGCCGGTCCGGAGCCGTCGGCGTCGCGCCGACCCGGTGAACGCGCTGTTCGAGAGTATGAGCGGGTTCACCACCACCGGTTCGACCGTCCTCGGCGAGATCTCGTTCGAGCGCCACTCGCGGTCGGTCCTCATGTGGCGACAGTTCACCCAGTGGCTCGGCGGCATGGGGATTCTGGTCCTCATGGTCGCCATTCTCCCCGAACTCTCGGTCGGCGGTGCCCAGATTATCCGCCAGGAAGCTCCGGGCATCTCCATCGAGAAGCTGACGCCCCGCATCCGCGAGACCGCCAGCGCCCTGTGGAAGATTTACTTCGGATTCACGGTCGTCGCCGTCGGAGCGTACTACGGCCTCTACCTCACCGGAGTCGCGCCGGAGATGGACTTCTACAACGCGGTCGCCCACGCCCTCACGACGATGCCGACGGGCGGCTTCTCCCCGGAGGCCCGGAGCATCGAGGCGTTCGCTCCCGTCGTCCAGTGGGCCGTCATGCCGTTCATGGTTATCGCAGGGACCAACTTCGCATTGTTCTGGTACGTCCTGCGGGGTAAGCCCCGGCGGCTGACCCGGAACAGCGAGTTCCGGTCGTACCTCCTCGCGATGTGGGTCGTCGGTGCCCTCCTGTCGGTGCTGCTGTTCACGGGTTTCGGTCTCGAAGAACTCCCGACGAACGTCGGCCCGCTCTCCGGGGACCTCGAAAACTCGCTCCGGCAGGCGCTCTTCCAGACGGTAGCCATCGTGACGACCACGGGGTACGCCAGCATGGACTTCAACACGTGGGACCAGTCCGCGCAGGTCGTGCTCCTGCTGGCGATGTTCCTCGGCGGGTCGGCCGGGTCGGCCTCCGGGTCGATCAAGATAATCCGGTGGTACGTGGTTGGGGAGACGATGTCCCGCGAGCTGTTCACGTCGGTCCACCCCGAGGCCGTCCGTCCGGTCCGAATCTCCGAGGGAGCCATCGACGAGGACACGATCCAGTCCATCTTCGTGTTCGTGCTCATCTTCGTCTCCATCTTCGCGGTCTCGACGGTGGTCGTCTTCGTGGACGGATTCCGGCAGGAACTCGACCTCTCGGCGATAGAAGCGATGAGCGTCGCCACCGCCACGCTCGGAAACATCGGACCGGGGTTCGGTGAGGTCGGGCCGATGGACAGCTTCGGCCGGTTCTCGGACGCAGGGAAGCTCTACATGGTGTTCCTGATGTGGATCGGTCGCCTCGAAATTCTGACCGTCCTCGTTGTGCTCACGCCGTCCTACTGGCGGCGGTAGGCTCTCGGCGGCCGCAGAGCGGTCTGCTCAGCCGCGGCGATGCGCCCACGCGACGAAGTTCTCGACCAGTCGCTTGCCCGCGTCGGTCAGGATGCTCTCGGGATGGTACTGCACTCCGACGTGGGGCTTCTCTCGGTGGCGCACGCCCATGACGACCTCCTGCTCGTCGGTGGCCGTTCGCCCGTGGTTGGTCCCGTGTGCATCGTCGTCGGTTCCTCGCTCGGTGGTCGTCCGGGCGGCGACGTCGAGGCAGTCGGGCAGGTCGTCGCTCTCGACGGCCAGCGAGTGGTAGCGTCCCACCTCGAAGGGGTCGGGTAGGCCCTCGTAGATGCCCGCTCCGTCGTGGGTCACGGTCGAGGGCTTGCCGTGGACCACTTCTGGCGCGTGGCCGACTGGCGCGCCCGCGGCGGCGCAGAGTGCCTGATGATCCAGACAGACGCCGAGGATGGGGAAGTCGGTTTCGGCGAAGAGAAGATTGAGATACCGGCTTCTCGGGGCGTTCCGGGCCCGGGCGAGACGACGATGCCGTCGGGGGCGAGGTCGCGCACGTCCCGGAGGTCGAGGACGGTCATAGGTGGGAACGTTCGAGGTGACGGTCGCTTGCCGTCGAGTAGTCGGGAAGCGGCTAAATCGTCTTCGGAAGTTCGCGACCGCTTCTCGCTTCGACCCTGTTCTCCTCCGCAGTTCCGTTCGCCCGGAGAGTCGTCTCCAGATGGACGCCCGACGGCGTCGCGTCCGGGACGTAGGCCGCCGCGCCGTCGCAGTTCAGGGCGACCAGACAGACCTCCCGATAGGGCGAGAGCGCGACGACCGAGCCGTCCGCCTGTCGGAGCGGGAGTTCCAGTCGGTAGGAGAACCCGCCCGCGCCGTCGCTGACGAACGTCTGCACGACGACCTCGTCTTCGCGACCGACCGGGACCGAGGCGTTCTCGCCCACCGGTTCGAGGTTCGATCCGGAGAGGCGGGCCGTCCCGTTCGCAACTCGGAGGGAGGTCGAGAGGTTCGCGGGCGTGCCGTTCACCCCGTAGTAGGCGGCCCCCTCGTCGGCCGAGAGCCGCATCGAGACCCGGTCGGCGCGACTCGGCACCCCGACCGTGGCGTCCACCGTCACGGAGTCTCCTCGGGCGACGGTCACCCGGTCGAGCGCCGGGTCCACCGACTCGCCGAGGGTAGGTGACCACGTCCCCCGGTAGACGTACCGGTAGTAGGAGCGATTCGGATACGCCGAGGCCACCGCGAGGTCGGTCGGGCCGCCGGACGTGGCGTACACCACCTCGCCGTCGAATCCGGGGTCGTTGCGGAGGTGCTGGAACGGGTGGTTGAGCCAGTCGCCGTAGGGCGTCGGGAGGAGGACCACGGCGTCCGAAAACTCGCGCTCCTCGATGGGCTGATAGGCGCGTTCGTACTCGTCGGTGATGGCGGCGTTCTTCGAGACCGTGGGTTCGAGGACCGCGCCGGTCGCGCCTACGAGCAGGAGGAGCGAGACAACCGCCGCGAGCGCCACGAATTTTCGCGGCTGGCCGGTCCTCTCCGCGAGACTCCCGCACACCCGGTCGAAGACGAGCAATCCGCCGTGGGCCGCGAACGCCGCGGTCGGCAGGAGCAGGTCGAAGTGGTAGTACGGCCCGAGGGTGGCGACGAGTCCGTCCGCGGGGTCGGCCAGACTGCCGAGGATGTTGAGGTTCCCCCAGAAGTAGACGTTGCCCGCTACGACCGAGACGAACAGGCCAGCGAGAACGGCCTTGGCCTGCACGTCGGTGAACTCCGACGAATTCACCGACAGTGACCGGTCGAGCGAAGATACGGTCCGCGAGAGGGATGCTCCGACGCCGACCGCCGCGAGCAGTGTCCCAAGCGGTCCGGCGACGACCCACTCGGTGAAGAAGGTCGCGACCACCTCGGCGTTCGCCCGGAGCGCGAGTTCTGGGGTGTACTCCCGGGAGTAACCCAGAATCTCGCGATGGCCGAACCCGAGGCCGTCCCGGGGCGCGAACGCCTCGTAGGGGAAGGTCGTCGGCGAACCGGTCACGGCGGCGTTGTAGCCGAGCGCGACCGCCACGCCCGCGAGTCCGCCCAGTGCAGTCAGCGAGAGGCGCGACAGGTTCCTGATCGAGGGCTGACTCCGGAGCGAGTAGAGCGCGTGGACGACGAACGGGGCCGCGAACAGGACCGCGGTGTACGGCCGGGCGAAGAAGGCCGCGCCGACGGCGAGTCCGGCGAGGAGGGCGTAGGCTCGCGTCTCGCGGGTACTTGCCTCCGGGTCGGCCTCGCGTCTAGAGGCCCGGAAATAGGCGAGTGCGAACAGGAGGTTCCAGAAGGTCGTCGGCGCGTAGGGGAGGAACACCGACGAGTCGATCAGGAAGAGGGGCGAGGCGAGCAGGAAGGCCCCGGCGAGCAGACCGGTCCGACGGTCGAAGCCTTCGGCGACCACCGCGACGGTCAGGGCGACGTTCCCCGCGGCGATGGCGGCCAGCGCGAGGCGGAATCCGCCGAGCAACTCCCCGACCGCGAACGTCGCCGCCGGGACGGGCGAGTACTTGGGGTAGAGTTCCGACCCGTCTCGGACGAAGAACCACGGACGGAACGCGTCGGGAACCGGCGGTTGGAGGGTTAGCTGGCCCTCCAGCAGCATCGCGGCCTGCTGGAGGTACACCGCCTCGTCGTGGTTGGTCGTGTGGTACGGAAACAGCTCGGTAGCGAGAAGGAGGGTGACTCCGGCGGCGACGATGGCGAGTCCCGCCGAGCCGAGGCGGAACTGCCGTCGGTTCATCGAGAGTACGACTGCTCCGAGTCCGCCTCGCTAGACTCAGCGTCGCGTCCAGACTCGGGTGACGCTGCGGTCGTCGTCTCGTCGGACGCCCACGGCACGTCCTCCTGTGGCGGGTACCACGCCAGCGTGTGGTCGGCGTCGAGTTCGACCCGGACGGGTTTGCCGATGTCGAGTTCCTTGACGTGGTTGTGCTGGCAGTGGACCACGTCGCCGTTGTCGAGTTCGACCCGGTAGACGAACGACGGACCGGTGTACTGGCGGTGGATGATGTGGCCGTCGGCCTCCGACTCCTCGACCACGGTCGCCCGTAGGTCGTCGGGCCGGACCAGCACGTCGAGGTCGGTGCCCGCGTACTCCGTCGAGAGGCCGTTGAGCCGCTGGGGCGTGAAGGTGCCGATGGGAGTCACGACCGCGCCGTCCTCGTACCACGCCGAGAGGAACCCGGCCTGTCCGAGGAACGAGGCGACGAACCGGGACTCGGGGTGTTCGAAGACGCCCTCGGGCTTGCCGACCTGCTCGACCCGGCCGTCGTTCATCACGGCCACCCGGTCGGAGATCGAGAGCGCCTCCTCCTGATCGTGAGTCACGGAGACGGCGGTGACCCCCGCCTCCTTCAGGATCGAGCGGACCTCCTCGCGCATCTCGACCCGGAGGCGCACGTCGAGGTTCGAGAAGGGCTCGTCCAGCAGGAGGATGTCCGGCTCGGGCGCGAGCGACCGCGCGAGGGCGACGCGCTGCTGCTGACCGCCCGAGAGTTCTGCGGGCGGGGCCTCGCGGTGGGCCGCGAGGTCCACGAGGTCGAGGAGTTCGTCGATTCGCTCCTCTTTCTCTGCCTCGGTCGCGTCGGTCAGTCCGAAGGCGACGTTCTCGGCGACCGTGAGGTGCGGGAACAGCGCGAAGTCCTGGAAGACGAGGCCCACGTCGCGATCCTCGGGTTTGACGTGGCGGCTCTCGTCGGCGACGACCTCCCCGGCGAGCCGAACCGACCCCGCGTCGGGGGGTTCGAGTCCGGCCATCATCCGGAGCGTCGTGGTCTTGCCACAGCCGGAGGGGCCGAGCAGGGTGAGTAACTCCCCCTCCCGAACCGACAGCGAGAGCGAATCGACGGCCGTCTCGTCGGCGTACTCCTTGACGACGCCGTCGAGTTCGAGGACGGCTTCGGTCTCGCTGTCGGCGTCCGGACTCGTCCGGGGCTCGGCCGTCGCGTCTTCGAAGTCGCTCCGCGTCACGGGTTCGTGGTCGTGGGTCTGGTCGTCGCGCATCTGATTTTCGTCCTGCGTCTGGTCTCTAGGCATCGTTTCCTCCCTCCTGTCGCACGAGACTGCCGTCCTGTACGAGCAGGACGAGCATCGACAACGCGGAGACGGCCACGAGGACGAGCGCCGGAATCGCGGCCTGTCCGTAGTACCCCGCCTCTTGCACGCGCCAGATGTACGTGACGAGGGTTTCAAAACCTGTCGGACGGACGAGCAGGGTGGCCGGCAGTTCCTTCATCGTCGTCAGGAACACCAGCGCCGCACCGGCCACCACGCCGGGCGCGATGAGCGGCAGGGTCACCCGCCGGAACGAAGCCCGAGGCGTGTCGCCGAGCGTCCGGGCAGCCTCCGTGAGTTTGGGGTCAACCTGCAGCACCGACGACCGGACGGCTCCGACCGCCTGCGGCAGGAACCGGACGACGTAGGCGAACACCAGCAGGGGGATCGTCTGGTAGAGGACGGGCGCGTTCGACGACGCGAAGTAGACCAACGCGAACCCGAGCACGACGCCCGGCGTCGCGTAGCCGACGTAGCTCACGCGCTCGAACAGGGTGCCCAAGCGCGAGTCGGAGTTGCCCGAGAGGTACGCCAGCGGAAGTGCGGCCAGCGTCGCGGCTCCGGCGGCCAGCGCGGCGACGTACAGGGAGTTGAGGCCGTACACCATCTGGAACTCGAAGCCGCCGCCCGCGTAGCCCGGCCCGCTCCGGGTGAGCCACATGAACAGGATGGCGACGGGGACGAGCAGGCACAGTGTGGCGATGGCCGCGCAGAACAGGAGTGCGGGCCACTTCCAGAGGCCGAGCGAGATGCGGACCGACCCCGAGCCCCGGGAGGCGTGCGCCCCGCTGTCGTCGTCGCCGATGCGGTTCTCCAGCGCGAGGATGACCAGCGCCAGCGCGAGCAGTTGGAGCGACAGCAGGGCCGCGAAGTTCTGCTGCCACATGTTCACGTAGATGGTCCGGGTGAACACGTCGAAGTGCATGATTGCCGGGGTGCCGAAGTCCGAGAGGGCGTAGAGGGCGACCAGCAGCGACCCGGCCGCGATGGCGGGCGCGATCTGGGGCAGGGTCACCTTCCGGAAGGCGGCCCACCGGCCGTGGTTGAGGGTCCGGGCGGCCTCCATCAGCGTCCCGTCGAACGACAGCAGGGCGGCCCGCGTCGTCAGAAAGACGTAGGGGTACGTGAAGAGCGTGAGGACGAGGGTCGCGCCCTCGAAACCGTAGATGGTCGGCAACTCCGAGACGCCGAGGGGCGCGAGCAGGTCCGCGAGTTCGCCGTGGGGACCGAACGCCGAGACGAACGCGAACGCGCCGATGTAGCTGGGCACGACCAGCGGGAGCGCGGCGGTGATGGTCCAGAATCGTCGGAACGGGAGGTCGGTCTGGACCGTGAGGACGGCGAGGGGGACGCCGACGAGTATCGACCCGAGGGTGACTCCGGCGACGAGGGCGATGCTGTTGGTTACCACCTCGACCGACGAGGGCTGGACGAGGAGATTCACCGCCTGCTCGAAGCCGATTTCCAGCGACCGCAGGACCAGCCACGCGACGGGGAACGCGACGGCCGCCGCGATGGAACCCGCCAGCAGGACGAGACTCGTCGGTGGCGACGCCTCGTCGTCGTCGCCGAATCTCGCGGCGAACGCCCGGATGCGGTCGCTCGTCGTCATTGGAAGCGGTCTACCTCCCGCATAGACACCACCCCCAAATCTCCATTTACAGCACCCCCACCTCGCGCATCAGTTCCAGCGTCGGTTCGAGGTCCGAGAGCTTCGAGAGATCGACCTCCGGCGGTTCGAGTTCGTCCACCGTCGGCAGGGGACCGACCGGCTCCACCTCGGGGATCATCGGGTACGCGAAGGTGGTCGTGGCGAAGAACTCCTGAGCCTCCGCCGAGAGCAGGTGCTGGACGAAGTCGGTGGCGAGTTCGCTCTTTTCCGTGCCCTCGATGATCTCCGTGCCGGAGACGTTGACCAGCGCGCCCGCGTCACCCTTCGTGAACGCGAGGTCTATCGGCGCGTCGGGCCGCGAGGAGAGCACTCGCAGGGCGTAGTAGTGGTTGGCGAACCCGGCCCCGATCTCGCCGTCGGCGACCGCGTTCGAGGTGAGGAACTCGTCGGGGTACTCGGTGGTGCCGTGGTCTAACATTCCCTGCAACCACTGCTTGGTCTGCTCGGGGCCGTCGATGAGTCGCATCGCGGTCACGAACGACTTGAACGCTCCGTAAGTAGGTGCCCAACCCATCGCGCCTTCGAGCGCGGCGGTCTCGGGGAACTCGTGGACGTTGTCCGGAATGTTCGACTCCGAGAGTTTGTCGGTGTTGTACGGGATGGCCCGCGCTCGCCCGGCGACGCCGACCCACGAGCCGTCGCTGGCCTTGAACCCTTCGGGAACGGGGTCGAGCACGCGGTCGGGGAGTTCGGTCGTCACCCCGGCGTCGGCGACGATGCCGAGCGACGTGGAGTCGATGGACCAGAACACGTCGGCCTCGCTCGTGCCGCCCTGGGACTCCGAGACGATGGTGTTGGCCAGTTGGTCCGACGGGGCGGGTCGGACGATTGCGTCGAAGTCGGGGTACTTGCGTTCGAGGAGGCGCACGAGATTCTCGTAGAGGCCGCCCTCGCCGCCGCCGAGGTAGATGCTCAGTTCCCCGTTCAGGTTCGGGAGGTCGTCCATCGATGTCCCGCCGGGTTCGGGTCGTTGCTCGACCAGCGGTCCCGACCCGCGGAAGTCCGAGAGGGAGAGGTCCGCGCCACCATCGTTCTGTCCGCCGCCCTGATTCGTCGTCTCGTCGCCCGAGTCCGTGAAGTCGCTGACGCAACCCGCCAGCCCGGCCGACGCACCGACCGCACTCGACGCGAGAAACCGACGCCGTGTCCATCTGCGACGCTCGCTCATGTTTAGAATTAGGCTTGCCTAAAACTCTTATACCTACCGATTCGACCGCCAGAATCGACGGCCGAGGCGTTCGTCTCTTCCGTCTCGCTCAGTCGTCCGCGGGGACGGGCGCGGCTTTCAGTGGTCGGAGTTCGTCCAGCGCGGCCAGCCAGTCCAGCATGTACTCGCCGACGTAGTTGAAGAACGCGCCGTTGTTGTACGACTCGAAGTCGCCCTCGGCGAGTTCTCGGGCCATCGCCTCGAACACCTCGGCGTAGGAGTCGCCTTCGGCTCCAATCTCGTCCACGACTTCCCAGAGGTGTTCGTTGAGTTCGAGCCCCGGCACCTCGTTGTTGAGGTCGTCGAAGGTCGAGCGCGGAGCTTTGTTGTGCTCGCACAGGGGATAGCCGTTGTAGATGGTCTTGCCGAGCACGTCGCAGGCGCGCTTGAGGAACACGCCCGACCAGATGTCGTCGAACCGGCCCACGTCCCAGCGGTTGTCGTCCATCGGAAGCTGATAGAACGCCGGGATGACCTCGGGGCGGAAGGCGAGGTTCATCGAGCAGACCGTGAGACGAAGTCGCCGTCGTAGTCCGCCTTCGAGGTTCGGGTCTCGGCCTGTCCCTGCAGGTCGCCGTCCATCAGAATCCTGACGGCGTCGAGGTCCGGCACGTTGGTCCAGAGGCCCTGCGAGGCCACCACGTCCGAGACGCGGGTCGTGTCGGTCTCGACGGTCTCGTCCATCGCGGAGTAGGGATACCCGCGGGGGTAGAGGCCGTGCCCGTCGAAGTTCTGGTAGAGGACGTTTACCCAGTTCTCGTCGGAGGACACTTCCTCGATCTCGCCCTCGAACCGGAGGTTTCGGAGGTGGCGACCGAAGAAGTCGAACTCCTCGTGGGGCAGGGTGTCGTCGTCCACGAAGAAGCAGTAGTCGAAGTCGTTGGCCCAGACGTACAGCAGGCCGAAACTCGTCTCGGCGTGGCTCGCCGCGGGCACGAGGTGGTCGTACTCCGCGATGCCGCGTTCGTCGTACCACTCCTCGCGACGACTCCCGTCGAACACCTCACCCGAGACGCCCTCCTCGGCCAGCATCGCCCGCATCTCGTCGGTGTCGCAGAAGTCCTCGGTGACCAGCAGGACGTGCAGGCGGTCGAGGTCGAAGCCGTGTTCGCGGGCGTTCCCGAAGTAGGCTCGCATGCACTCGTACTCGCGTATCGTCGGCACCACGACGCAGATGTCCTCGCTCGCGCTCATTCGTTGGCTCGACTTGGTTTAGGCAAACCTAAAAAGTTGTCTATACGGCTCGGCCAGAGACAGAATTCTATCGCGGTGTTTAAACATGTAATACACAACTTATCCAATTATTAATATATTGTAAGACAATGTTTATATGACTTAACGAGAGCGGACGCGCTATTCTGACTCGAACGTGTTCGGAATCAGAACCAAGCGGAGTATGGCCGTATCGACACGTATGAGTCGGGAAAACAGACAACTCCGAATCGGAATCGTTTTCCTCGTACTCGCTGGCGCTCTGCTGTTCGGGTCGGTCGTGTTCGGCGTGGCCCAGTTGCAGGTCGCCGGTGCGGTCGCCGTACTCGGCCTCGCAGTCGGTGCAGTCCTCGTCGGAACGGCGGGCTACGAACGACCGGTCTGACGGAGTTCCAAGACCAGAAGATACTTCGAGGAGTTGAACAATGGGGCTGGTATGCCCTCCACGCGTCGGACCCTCCTCAGGACTGGCCTGTTGGGCGTCGTCGGGACGCTTGCGGGCTGTTCGACAGATCGAAACTCGTCGGGGACGGAGGCCACATCGACGACCGACTCCACAGTCGCAACCTCGACCACCATCGGACAGACGTCCGACGAGACGACCACGGAACGCCCGACGACCGTCGCGTCTCCGCCGAGGGCAATCGAGTTCGCTCACCGAGACGCCGTGCTGGATTCGGGTATTACCGACGCGGACTCCGACTTCTTCGCGCGACGAATCGGAATCAGACAGGACGCTGCCGACCTCGACCTATCGGTCGCACGCGAGACCGTTCCGGAACAGGACGTCGCCGCAGTAGAGGAGTTCGTCACCACGACGAACTTCCAGACGACGACCCTGCTTGCAGTGCAGGTGCGAACACCATCGCCGAAGTATGGACTCGGATTCTCGTTTCTCGACCCGGGGACCCCGCCACAGGTTGTCGTCGGGTCCCATACGAAGGAGAACCGCGGTGGACGCGAATCCGAGGACGCGATCTCGACGCTCTTGATCCGTACCCCCGCGCGGACTGGTTCGCCACTGATTACGATTGCTGATCTCGCAGGTGTGCGCGACGACTCCAAGACGCTGACCTCGTTCGAGCCGCCGAACGCTCTGCGCTCGGAGGCGCGGACCGTCGCGCCGCTCGACGGCGTTTCCGCGCCGAGCGCCGTCGTTGCCACCTCGGAGGAGGACGCGCGGAGACTGCTACCGGAGTCGGACGCGTACGCCGAGTTCGTCCGCGAGACCGACTTCGAACGCACCCACCTGCTCGCGGCCCAGATTCGGATTCGGAGCGGCGGCGTCTTCGCGTGGCCCGCGGTCGTTGCCCAGAGGGACGGGCACGCCGTACTGGAGATCTGGCGACACCCCTTCACCGGCGGTCCGAACGCCGAGTTCGACCGCCTGTTGCTCGCTCGGATTCAGGGCGAGGCTCCCGAGAGCGGGACTGCGACGATTCAGCGATACGGTCTCAGTGGAGGCGACTTCGTCCGATTTACCAGCGACCCCGCGGAGTGGCCGAACTCGGGCGGCGACAAATCCAAATAATCGACCGTTGAGGTTCTACGATATGGCTCTCGACTACGAGCGAGAACGGGAGAGTTTCGAGTGGGAGATTCCGGACGACTACAACCTTCCGGCGGTGATCGAGGACCACGCCGAGAGCTTCGGCGACAGACTCGCCGTTCGGTTCCGCGACGAGGAAGGTGACGAAGCCGAGCGCACCTACGCCGACCTCCGGGACGACCAGAATCGGTTCGCAAACGCGCTGGCAGACCTCGGCGTGGGGGAGGGCGACCGCGTGATGCACCTCTTCCCGCGCCACCCCGACGCCTTCGCCATCCAGTTGGGCGCGCTGGCTCGCGGGGCACTGCTGGTTCCCTGCTCGGCGATGCTCAAGCCCAAGGACATCGCCTTTCGGGCGAACGACTGCGAAGCCGAGACAGTGGTGGTCCACGAGAGTCTCACCGACATGGTCGAACCCGTACTGGACGAGACGCCGCTCGAAACCGTGGTGGTGCTCGATGCCGGTGAGACCGGCGAAGTCGCCGACCGCGAGAACTGGCACGCCTTCGGGAGCCTGCTGGAGGGCCGGGACGCCGACCACGACGGACCGGACCTCGGCTCCGAGGACCCGATGTCCATCAACTACACCAGCGGAACGACCGGCCAGCCCAAGCCCGTCCTCCATCGCCATCGCTGGATGCGGTGCTTCGAGTTGATCAACGGTCGGTACTGCTGGAGTCCCGTCGGCGTGGGGCTCACGACCGGTGCGCCCCAGTTCGTCTACGAGGGAGAGTTCGACCCCGAGACGTTCCTCGACCTACTGGAAGAAGAAGAGGTCACCCGGCTCTGCGCCGTCCCCACGCAGTATCGGATGTTCACGCAGGTCGAGGACCTCGACGGCTATGACCTCGCGCTGACCGAAGCCGTCTCGGCGGGCGAACCGCTCAACCGCGAGCCCATCCAGGCCTTCGAGGACGCCTTCGGCGTCACACCGCGGGACGGCTACGGGCAGACCGAGACGGTCGCGCTCGTGACGAACTACCCCGGAATCGACGTGAAGCCCGGAAGCATGGGCAAGCCCGTGCCCGGCATCGACGTGACCCTACTCGACACCACCGACGAGGAGGAAGTCGAGCCGGACGAGACGGGCGAGATTGCGGTTCCGACCGACACCCCGGCCATCTTCGACGGCTACTACGAGAAGCCCGACCTCGACGAGCAGACCTTCGCGGGCGACTACTACCGGACGGGCGACCTCGCCCGGAAGGACGAGGACGGTTACTACTTCTTCGAGGGCCGCGCCGACGACATCATCGAGCGCGGCAACGTGGTGAAGGCCTACGTCGTCCTCGCCGACGGCTACGAGGGCGGCGACGGACTGGTCGAGGAGCTACAGGACTACATGAAGGCGGAGACGGCCCCGTACAAGTACCCGCGCCGGATCGAGCTCGTCGAGGAACTGCCCAAGACCTCCAGCGGAAAGATCCGCCGGATAGAGTTGCGCGAGGAGGAGCAGGCGAAGTTCGGAGAGTAAGCGCTCGGCAACGCCAGTTCGGAGCACTCCATCCAACTCCGGACGCGATAACTGGCCCACGTCCACCACTCTTCGATACTGCTCGCTCGGCCTGTTACGGTCGCCTTCGACCCGTCAAGATGCTATCGTCAATCGCTCACCTTCGTATTTCTCGGCCGTCAGTGATAATTATTGGCAAGAATTAATCATGACGATGTAACGGCAGGCGTATGAACTGGAAACTGACTATTTCCCGGGGTTGGGCCAAAGAGCGAATACCGACGCTCATCACGAGTTTCGGCGTTCTCTTCGCCGTCCTCTACGTAGTGGAATTGTTCGTCTACTACTCGGGGTTCGACGTTCTGTCGGACGATTTCCTCATCGGTCTGTTCTTCTCCGGTATCTTCTTCCTCGCGCTCGTCTATGGCGGCCGGTGGCTCGCCCGCAGCGACCTCTCGCCGGACCGGTACCCCCGCGTCGTAAAGTAGGTGCTGAGCGGTATGGGGTTCTACCTCGCGATCAACCTCCCTATGATCGTTTTCTGGTCCATGGGAGGCGTGGCAGGGAAGATTTCGTGGGGGAGAGGGGCTGCGAGCGTCGGGGCGGCGGTCGGCGT
>PXSM01000142.1 GCA_003023465.1 Halobacteriales archaeon SW_6_65_15
GAACCTCGAGATGGGCGCGTACATCCTCGACGAAGTGCCCCAGGACGCGCTCAGGGAGGTGTACGACCGCTTCCCCATCCTCGAAGAGCGCAAGGACCAGAAGGCCGGAACCATGTCCGGCGGCCAGCAGCAGATGCTCGCCATGGGTCGGGCGCTGATGCTCGACCCGGACCTCCTCCTGCTCGACGAACCGAGCGCCGGGCTCGCACCCGACCTCGTCGAGGAGATGTTCGACAAGATCGACGAGATCAACGAGGCGGGCACGGCCGTCCTGATGGTCGAGCAGAACGCCAAGGAGGCCCTCCGGCGCTGCGACCGCGGCTACGTCCTCGCGAACGGGCAGAATCGCTACGAGGACGAGGGCACGAAACTGTTGAACGACGAGGAGGTCCGCCAGCAGTTCCTCGGCGGATAAGCGACCCGCGGCTATCCGTTTTCTCGGTTCGGTGCTTCTCGACGGTTCGACCGGCTCTTTTCGGCAGTCCAGTCGCTTCGTCCGAGACGGATAACTCCGACTCTCGAAAAACTGGCTCACGCCCGAACGACCACGAAAAAACGAGAGTGCTAAACGACGGACCCGTCCGGCTTCAGGGCGTTACTCGCCGCTCGACAGCGCCTGCTCGATGACGGAGGAGTACGACGACTCGCCGATGTTGAAGCTGATCTGGTCGTACACTTCGCCGTCGAACTCGTCTTGGAACACCTCGGCGAACCGCTCGGAGAGCTGCTGACCGTAGTCGTTGTTGACGTACAGCGTCGCGGCGGTCTGGGCGTCGCGTCGCTCGGCGGCGACCTGCGCCATGACGCGACCCTGCAGCAGGTCACTGGGTGCCGGACCTCCTGAGAGACGGGGACGTTCACGCCGGAGGACGCCGAGCCACACACCGCGGGTACGCCCGCGCTGACGAGCGACTCCGCGGCGCTGACACCTTGGTCGGGCGAAGTGTTGGTGTCCTCGAAGTGAGCGTTGACCGTCAGGTCGAGGTCGGAGTCGTTGACCTGCTTGGCCGGGAGTTCGGCCGCCTGAATCATCGCCGCGCCGACCGACGCGAGGTCGCCCGTCTCGGGCAGGAGGATGCCGACGTCCACCTCGCGGCCGGTGCCGCCGGGCGACTCGTCGGCGCTCGGACCGGATCCCTCGGGGCTGTCACCCTCGAAGTTCTGGGTCTCGATGGAGTTGAGTTCCTCTGAGTCAGACCCCTCGAACTCCCAGATCTCGTATGCCGCGGAGGCCGGGTCGCCGGCGTCGTTGAAGTTCGTGGCGCTGGACGCGCCCTGATAGTTGACGTTCTCTCCGTTCGCGGCGGCTTCGACCGCGTCGAGGAACTCGTTGGGGCCGTACTCGTCGCCGTCGGGGTTGGCGATCCGGCGCATCTGCTCTTGGATGGCCGGGCCGCTGTTCTCGCCCGCCGCCACGTTGGCGAGGATGAGCAGGGCCGTGGAGTCGTACGACTGGGAGGTGAACACGCTGGGGCTCGAACCGTACTCGTTCTGGTAGAGGTCGTTGAACGCCTGCTGGTTCGGACCGCCCGCCGCAGGAGCGGTGCCGATGACGTTGTCCATGTCGTTGCCGACTTGTCCCGGCATCGCGCCGTCGCGGAGGCCGTCCGGGACGATGATGTCCTCGGAACCGTCGGACTCGCTGTAATAGTCCCGGAAGAGCTGGATACCGCTCTCGGGGTAACCGATGATGGCCAGCAGGTCGGGACCGCCGTCGTCGCCGCCACCGCCCTGGATACAGCCAGCGAGGCCGACTGCACCTGCAGCGCCGATGCCCTTCAGTACGTCGCGTCGCCGTTCGTGGTATGACATGTCTCCCCATATAGAGGCATGGCTTATAAGTATATCCCTGTATGGCCGCTCATGAGATTTATACGCCGTTCAAGTAAAGATAAAAAGAAGAGTCGGTCGCCCAACAACCGTTGGAACGATTCACTCGGTCCCGAATTGTATCTGTCAGTGAACCCGACACATATATGCGTCGCGGCGTCGGATGCCAATACATGCCGATAGAGACCCTGGACGACCTCGCCGTCCAAGGGACCACGCTCGGAGTGCGCATCGACATCAACAGTCCGCTGACCGACGACGGCGCGCTCGCCGACGACGCCCGCCTCCGCGCGCACGTCGATACCCTCTCCGAACTGCTGGACCGCGGCGGTCGGGTGGCCGTGCTCGCCCATCAGGGCCGTCCGGGCGGTGACGAGTTCAGGGACCTCCGCCCGCACGCCGACCGACTCGACGAACTGCTCGACGCCCCGGTCGGGTACTCCGACGCCACCTTCTCCGCGGACGCCCGCCGCGCCGTCCGCTGGACGCCTACGTCAACGACGCCTTCGCGGCGGCCCACCGCTCGCAACCCTCCATCGTCGGGTTCCCGACCCGACTTCCCGGGTACGCGGGCCGGGTGATGGAGCGCGAACTCGACGTGCTCGGC
The DNA here is from genome assembly GCA_003023465.1 of Halobacteriales archaeon SW_6_65_15. Classification (GTDB taxonomy): domain Archaea; phylum Halobacteriota; class Halobacteria; order Halobacteriales; family Haladaptataceae; genus Halorussus. The sequence goes on from PXSM01000142.1 coordinate 2,438, forward strand.
GACATCGAGAGTACCCCCGAACCCCGAACCTACGTCATCGGCGGCGCGAAGGTCCCCGACTCGATGGCGGTCGTCGAGAGCGTCCTCGAACGGGGCCTCGCCGACCGCGTGCTGACGACGGGGGTCGTCGCCAACGTGTTCATGCTGGCCGACGAGACCGACCTCGGCGACGCCAGCGCCGACTTCGTGTACGAGCAGGGCTACTGGGACGAGATCGACCGCGCGTCCGACCTCCTCACGGAGTACGGCGACCGGATCAGCCTTCCGGAGGACGTGGCGGTCGAGCGAGACGGCGAGCGCCACGAGCTGTCCGTCGCCGACCTGCCTCCGAGGGAGGGCGAGGCCGTGATGGACGTCGGTTCGGAGACGGTCGCCGCCTACGGCGAGGTCCTCGAAGAGTCCGGGACGGTCGTCCTCAACGGCCCCGCGGGCGTCTTCGAGGACGAGACGTTCGCCGACGGCACCCGCGACCTCTTCGGGACGGCCACCGAAGCCGAGTGCAGCATCGTCGGCGGCGGCGACACGGCGGCGGCCATCCGGAAGTTCGGAATCGACGGCTTCGACCACGTCAGCACCGGAGGTGGTGCGGCGCTGAACATGCTCACGGGCGAAGAGCTACCCGCGGTCGAGGCCCTGCGAAAATCCAAGCCGGACCTCGAAATCCAGACCTGAATGGTCGTCGTCGAACTCGGCAGTACCGCAGACGTCGACGCCGTTGCCGACCTCTGGGTCGAGTTGGCCGACGGCCAGCGCGACTTCGGCTCGCACCTGCTCGCTGGGGAGAATCGCGACCGCGTCACGGAGGCCGTCGCCCGAAGTGCGGTCGCGGGGGAGTTGCTGGTCGCGCGCGCGGAGGGTGACGAGATGGCGCGAACCGGCCGAGACGGAATCGTCGGGTTCCTCACGTTCGCCGTCGAGTCGGACACCTACGAGCAGGACGTGACCCGCGGCGTCGTCCAGAACATCTACGTGGTCCCCGACGCCCGCTCGGAGGGTATCGGATCGGACTTGCTCGCCGAGGCGGAACGACGGATAGCCGCGGGCGGCGCGGACGCCGTCTCGCTGGACGTGATGGCCGACAACGACGCCGCTCGGCGATTCTATCGTCGCCACGGCTACAGTCCGCACCGGGTCAAGCTGGAAAAATCGGTCGAAAGCGATACCCTCACAAAGGAGTAGCGAGAACGTGGCGATACACCGGGAAGCACCTCTCCCGGCGCGCGCCAGGGGAGCTTGGGCGGTTCAAGCACCCGACTTGTAATCGGGAGTTCGTGGGTTCAAATCCCACCCCTGGCTTCGCCCGAACCCCCATCGTCGAACCGTCTCGACCCGATTCACTGCCGAGTTCGTTGGCCTCCTTCGTACGGGTCGTGTTCAGATACGGTTGAAGGAGTGAGGCGTAGCGTTTTCTGAGTACTCTATGCCCGAAAACGTACGCCTCAGTAGTAGTTTGGACCAGATGCAGTTAGAGTTTGTGGAGCGCGAAGCAACACCGCGACTGTTGATGAAACTCAGTATTCGTTGCATCTTGCTGGCCTATCGCTTTCGAATACTGTCTCTGTTCTCGAACTATTCGGTGTTGAACGCGCTCGTTCGACCATCCACAATTGGGTGCAGAAGGCCGAGCTACAGCCCCAAGACGGCCAATCTCCGGATCAGGTCGCGGTTGACGAAACGGTGATCCACCTCGATGACGAGCAATACTGGCTGTACGCCGCGG
>PXSM01000143.1:0-12814 GCA_003023465.1 Halobacteriales archaeon SW_6_65_15
CGAGGGCTGGGACGTCACCCTCGCGGACGTGGACGAGTCGGCGATAGAACTCTGCCGGCAGAACCTCGACCGCAACGGCCTCGACGGCGAGGTCGCCCACCGGAACGTCAACGCCTTGCTCCACGAGTCGGTGTTCGACGTGGTGGACATCGACCCCTTCGGGTCGCCCATCCCCTTCGCGGACGCCGCGTTCGCCAACACCCGCGACCTCGTCTGCGTCACGGCGACCGACACCGCGCCCCTCTGCGGCGCGCACTTCCACAGTGGGGTCCGGAAGTACAGCGCGGTCCCGCGAAACACCGATTATCACGCCGAGATGGGCGTCCGAATCCTGCTCTCCGCCCTCGCGCGCACCGCCGCGCGCTACGACGCGGGCGTGACTCCCGTCCTGACCCACGCGACCAACCACTACGTTCGAACCTACCTCGAACTCGAACACAGCGCCAGCGACGCCAACGCCGCCATCGACGAGCTGGGCCACGTCTACCACTGCGAGGACTGCCTCTACCGCGAGTCCGACCCGGGCCTGATCGCGGACCCCATCGACGCCTGCCCCGAGTGCGGGAGCGAGCGCGTCCTCGCGGCCGGGCCGCTGTGGCTCGGGCCGACCCACGAGGCGGACTTCGCGGCGGCCGTCCGCGAGGAACTGGACGACTCGATGGGCACCGCCAGCCGCGCCGAACGACTGTTGAGCAGTCTCGAAGCCGAACTCCACGAGCCGACCCACTACGACCAGCACCGGCTCTGCAAGGAGTGGGGTCGGGCGGCCTCGGGGATGGACGAGTTCCTCGAACGACTTCGAGACGCCGGATTCGCGGCCTCGCGCACCCACTACGGCGGGACCACGTTCAAGACGACGGCCACCGTCGCGGAGATACGCGAAGCGACACGCCATTCGTAACTTCGGAGCGTCGGCGCTAAATGCCCGAGTCTATCGCCAATGCATATTTGTATCTCGTTGGCGAAATGAGTCGCGTGTCCAGTCGATTCGGAACCGCTGTGAACGTCGGTCGCTCGGTGTTCGAGGAGGCCAGCGAGCAGGAGATAACCTTCTTGGCGGCGAGCATCGCGTACTACGCGTTCGTCTCGCTCATACCCGTGCTGCTGCTGGCGTTCATCGTGGTTTCGTTCGTGGCTGGCGAAGCACTCGCCCAGCAGGTGGTATCGCGAGTTTCGGGACTGTTGACGGCGACGGGCGAAGAGCAGTTGCGCCAGTTCATCCTCAACCCGGAAACTCGCGGCGGGACGACGGCCATCGGTGTGGTCGTGCTCGGATGGAGCGCACTCAAGGTGTTCCGCGGGATGGACCAGGCGTTCTCGGACATCTACGCGACCGCGAAGCAGGCCAGCATCGTCGATCAGATCAAGGACGCGGTGCTCGTGTTGGCCGCCATCGGGGTGGCGGTCCTGGTGTTCGTGGGGGCCAGTGCCGTGACCGCGCTGTTCCCGGACGTTCCGTTCGCGGGCGTGCTGGCGACCCTGGTCCAACTGGTCGCGCTCGTCCCTGTCTTCCTGCCACTGTACGTCGTCTTCCCGGACGCCGACGTGGGACTCCGAGAGGCGCTCCCGGGAGCCGTGGTAGCGACGGTCGGATGGACCGTCCTGCAGGTGCTGTTCCAGATTTACGCCGGAATCAGCTCGACCGGACCGTCCCAGTTCCTCGGGACGGCGCTGTTGCTGGTGACGTGGCTGTACTTCGCCGGCATCCTCCTGCTCCTCGGAGCGGTCGTGAACGTGGTCCTCGCCGACCGCGGCAGTTACGCCGAGCGAACCAGCGAACCGGAGGAGACGCGCGTCGAACGCAAACAGGAACTACTCGCCCAATACATGACCGACGACGAATCCGCTCCCGACATCGTCGAACTCCGCGACGAGTTGCGGGAGCTACGAGCCGACGTGGAATCGTTCGAGGAGGACATCGAAGACCGAACCGCCGAGAAGCCCGAGGTCGAGTCGGAGCTGAAGCAGTACGTCCGCAAGCGGATGCGCCGGAGCCACGCCCGCGGCTGGGGGCCGTATCTCGTGTTGCTGTACGGCACCGCGATGACCCTCGGCGCGTTCTTCTGGCTCCGGGGCGCGTGGGCCATCTTCGCCATGACGGTCGTCTGGCTGGCGACCCTCGGGCTGTACACCCTCATGGTGATGCTGGGGTTCGGCGTCGGCGTGCTGAGTCTGCCGAGCCGCATCAGCGACCGCATCGGCAACTTCCGGTCGTAAGGTATAGGGTCTGCCAGTCGAACCCCCGAGTCGATGACCGGACGGGGTTTCGGAATCGCCGTCGTCTTCGACGAGCTTCTGCCAAGCGTCGTTAGGGAACTGTTCGCCCTGATAACTCATCTCGGCGACGCGGGGTTCGCCCTCGCCGCGGCAGCCCTCCTCTATTGGTTCGCCGACTCGAAAAGGGGCGACCAGAGGGGAGGCGACCGGGACCGCGGGGCGTTCGCGGTCGCCGCGGTACTCGGGGCGTTCGCGCTCAGCCTCGCGCTGAAGGGGCTGTTCGCGCTTCCGCGGCCGCCCTCCGAGATCCATCTCGGGTACGCCGACGGCTACGGCTTCCCGAGTGGTCACGCCATCACCGCGACGGTCGTCTGGGGGCTCCTCACACTGGTCGTCGAACGCGGGACTCGGCGGACGCGAACCCTCGTGGCAGGGGTCACCGTCGCGCTCGTCGCCCTCTCTCGGGTCGTCCTCGGCGTCCACTACGTCGCCGACGTGCTGGCCGGCGTCGGGGTGGCCGTCGCGTACCTCACGGTTCTCGTCCGCGCAACCGACTGGCGGCCTACTCCCGCGTTCCTCGTCGCGGGCGGACTCGCGCTGGCGGCGCTCGCCACCAATGGGTTCACGCCGGATTCGGTTGCTACGGTTGCGGGGATCGCCGGCGCAGGCGCGACGTGGATCACGCTAGATTCGACGGCCCGGGGAGGAGCACCCCAGAATCGGCTCTCCGCGGGCGCGGCGGTCGCAGGACTGGCCGCCCTCGGCGTCGTCGGCTATGCAGGGAATCACCTCGTTGCGTCGCTCCTGGCGGTGTTCGTCCTGAATCTGGTCGTGCCGGCGGGGATTCTGGCGCTTCCGCTAATCGTCGAGCGGGTGAAAAGCGGAAGATCGGCGTCGCCGACCTGAACTGGAGGTTCGGACCATCTCAGGTCACTTCGGGAATTTTTCCCGTAGCTCACCCTACTAACGGCGAGAGATGATAATGCCTTCATAATTCTAAGACTATTAGTATATGGTACAAACACTTAAAGTTTTACTTTTACTCTGGGCAAGGGTATTATTGGTCAGTAGGTGCACTATAACTCTATATCGTTCAATATTGAGAAAGAGAACGAAGCGACTGAGAACAACGCTGCAGACATCGACCGCCGATCATATTTGAAGATGATTGGAACTGGTGCAGGATTCAGTGCTGGCGGTGTCGGGCTTTCGTCACTCGGTACTCAATCCGTACGAGCTACTCAAGAATCGCCGTGCAACACCGTTGATGACTTCGAGGATAGCGACTTGAGCGAATACGAGTTCGACCGCGGCAGTAGCGGAGCGAGCCTCGTTACGAGTCCCACATACTCGGGTGCTTACGCCCTCGAAATCAGTGGGACAAACACCGAGATGATCAGCATGGAGGGACTAGAGCATTATCCTGCGGCAGGTGACGTCTTCAGTACATGGGTGCGAGGCACCAACAACGCAGACCGGATCAACATCACCTACGGTGTTCAGAACCATCTCAACCGATACTTTGCAAGAATAAACCCCGAACAGGGCCACATTGCGTTGTATCGATACGAGGATGGAAGTTCTACCCTCCTCGCTGATAAGGGGGTGGCCCTTTCACAAGATACATGGTACGAGGTCCATATCGACTGGCAGACCGACGGAACGCACGTGTTCACGCTGTTTGACGAGAGCGGTAGCCAGATAGATCAGATTTCGGCGATCGATTCCACGTGGACAGCTGGCGGTATCGGATACGATGCGTATCTCGGCGATGGTGGAACCGTCTACTTCGATCATACCCAAATCCATTCTGGCCGAGAGATAGTGTCCGCGAACGAGGTGATCGATAGCTTCGAGGATAGCGATCTTTCGGAGTACACCTTCGACCAGGGTAGTGCAAGTGTCGTGTCGAGTCCGACGTACGGCGGCTCGTCGGTCCTTGAATTCGATAACGTGAAAACGGAGATGATCAGTACGTCCGGCCTCAACCATTACCCCGACGCTGGCGACGTGTTCAGTTGCTGGGTCCGCGGAACTGGTGGTGCCGACGACGTCAACTTCACGTACGGCGTGCAGGACCACGAGAATCGCTACTTCGTCCGGGTCGACTTCGCCAACAACGACCTATTCCTGTTCCGATACGAGGGTGGGGATTTCTACCAGTTAGCCGAAGACGCCACCGCCTCGTTTTCCGAAGACACGTGGTACAACATCGAGGTCGATTGGCGGAAGACCGGGACGCACATCGTGACGGTGTACGGCTGCGACGGCAAGCAAGTCACGCAGATCACCGGGACGGACTCGACGTGGACGAGCGGCGGGATCGGATACGACGCCTATCTCGCCGACGGTGGGACGGCTTACTTCGACTACGTTGCCATCCACTCATCTGTCCTCGACGACTTCGAGGACGGCGATCTGAGCGAGTACAGTGGCGACACGGGGAGTTTTACAGTGCAGAACTCCACGGTTCTCGAAGGGAATCAGACGCTCAAGGGAACGAGTGCAGGAAGTGCAATCGCCCTTAACAACGTCGAAACGCCTCGTGGATATGTATATAGTTGCTCGATAAAAATCGAAAGTGGAAGCGGAGCGAAGCCAGCACTCGTTGTGGGGGCCCAAGACCCTGCGACTCCGTTGGAGAGCTGTTACTATCTGTCAGCTGATGCAGATAACAACAATCTCTCGTTGTATCGCAGAGATAACGGGAGCAGCGTCTTGTTGGAACAATCGGACGCGACAATCGAGAAAGGGGTGGAGTACCAACTATCGATCGAACTCGTAGCCGGCGCGGTGTTTGGAGAGATTCAAGACTCGTCAGGGAATCCAATAAAAGCCGTTGGAGAATACGATAGTACGTACTCCACCGGACATCTAGGCTTGTACCTCGGTGGTGGCAGTGCAGGATACTTCGACTCTTTAACCAAGAAGCCAAACATTTCTGGTTTCGCGGACTCCTTCGAAGATGGGACTCTCAGCGAGTACAGTGGAGACACATCCTCTTACACCGTACAATCCTCGACCGTTCTCAAGGGCGATCACACATTAAAATGTGAAAAATCCTACACTGGAATCGCACACAACTCGGTCGAAACGACTCGCGGTCGCGCGTATCGGTCGCAGGTCATGGCCGGGGGCAATAGCGAGTCGAGACCCGGCTTGCTAGCTTGTGTACAGAATCTCAGTTCTCCGATAGACGATTGTTACTGGGCGCAGGCCAACCCAGAGTACGGTAAACTAAAAATAATGCGTCGTGATAGCGGAACTACGACCGTACTCGACGAAGTCGGAGCTACGATCGAGAAAGGGAAAGAGTATCAGTTAGAACTCGAACTCCGAGAAGACTCGGTTAAAGCGACTCTCTACACTGAGAACGGGGTGCTCCTCGAAGAAACGTCCGCTGTTCCCGACACAACTTTCGACAGAGGTTACCTCGGATTTTACACTGGTGGGTCGAGTGCCCCTGCTTACTACGATAACGTTATCGAGTACTCACCGAGGACGGTCATCGGAACAGAAGTAAGTGCCACTTCGGACGAAACACAACGCGCACTCGATGCTACCATGACGCAAGAAGTGCTATCCGACCTAAACAACCCCTCCACCGATCCGTCGAACGCAGTAAGGGTAAACGCTTATCGCGACGACGAGGTCTTCGAGGGGTATGGTATTCGGATTCCCATGGAGTACGGGGACCTAGTCGTCAGCTACATAGATGGCGAAATCAATGAGGCTAACGCGGACCTCGATCGGGACTCCATGCCATCTTCCCTCAGGGACGATCTTTCTGATAGCTTTGGCTGGCCCAGTTCGGAGAACGGTGGGCTAGTGAACAACACCGACCTCTCAGGGCCTCACTTTACTCGATCAGCCACAAATGCCGAGAGGGATGACATCAAGAGCTTGATCGCCGACTACGACGGTAGAACAGACGAGCCAGGACCGATGCAGGTCATGAATCGTGATGGGGGATACTACCATTCCCCCTACTATAACAAGCGCTATCACTCTAACGACACTAGAGACGAAGTCTCGTACGAAGACGAATGGCTCCACTCACACGACACGTGCGAGGAAAAAGCAAACGACTGTACAAAGGAAACCGTGTTCACCGCAGGTAGTGCGGTTGCCACGGGAGCGGGATGTGCTGTAAGCCTTGGCTTCGGGTGTGCGGTTGGAACCGTTGTCACCCAAGCAAGCGCTGCTAGTGCTGGGAAGACGTGCGGTGAATACGTTAATGATTGTGGAGGCCCCCTCTAATCTACAAATAAAGAGAACCGGCTTTACTCCCGCTATTTAGAGACGATTAATTCAATATCTACTCGAGCTTTTCCTTTTTAAGCGAAACCCGTACCAGAAGATAATCCCCGTCACGATAAAACCTATTCCAAGCCAGACAGACTCATCGACACCAAAAATAGGTTCAGGGATTGGGGTAGTGAATCCATGGTATATCGACGCAATGCCCAGTACCACCCACAGGGCCACGATTGCGCGGTCGCGCGTTATCCAGTCGAGTGGAGTCATCTGTCTATACAAGATGTAGGTACCTCTCACTGATAAGTGGCCGCTCTATTTTGTGCAATGCATGGAGCAAACCTATCATTCGAGACGTCATCTTCCCGATTGACATGTCCCTGTGACAGAAGCAGGTATGGCTGAAATTGCGGACCCCTTAGTTGCTTCCTCATTCTTGTGGAATCGGTGGTCTTCTATACAGGTTTGGTTCGCCTCCGGAAAGAGAAATCGAGCGTCGGGAGGGTTCGCACTGCCTTTCAGTCGAAAAACATCCCAGAGGATACGGAACCTGCGGTGGGAGAATAAACTGCCCACCTCAGAACTTCTCGAGGTACTTGCCCTTCTCCCACGAGGAGACGTGGGCCTTGTAGTCGGCGAAGTCGGCGCGCTTGGCTTCGAGGAACTTCCCGGTGACGTGGTCGCCCAGTGCTTCCGTGACGACCTCGTCGTTCTCCAGCGCGTCGAGGGCCTGCCCGAGACTGCCCGGCAGGGTGGTGATGCCGTACTCGTCGCGCTTCTCCTCGTCGAACTCGTAGATGTCCTCGCGGACGGGTTCGCCGGGGTCGGCGTCGTTCTCGATGCCGTCGAGTCCGGCCTCGATGACCGCCGCCAGCGCGAGGTAGGGGTTGCACGAGGGGTCGGGGCTCCGGATCTCGAACCGGGAACTCGCCCCCGCGGCATCGGGCACGCGGATGAGCGCCGACCGGTTCACGTCGCTCCACGCGACGTAGACGGGGGCCTCGTAACCGGGGACGAGGCGCTTGTAGGAGTTCACGGTCGGGTTCGTGACCGCGGTGAACGCCTCGGCGTGGTCAAGGACGCCGCCCATGAACTTGTAGGCGGTCTCGCTCAGGTTGAACTCGTCGTCCTCGTCGGCGAAGGCGTTGCCGTCGTCGTCGAACAGGCTGATGTGGCTGTGCATGCCCGAGCCGTTGATCTCGCCGATGGGCTTGGGCATGAACGTGGCGTGGAGGCCGTTCTTCTCGGCGACCGCCCGGACCACGGCCCGGAAGGTGGCGATGTTGTCGGCGGCCGAGAGGGCGTCGTCGTACTTGAAGTTGATCTCGTGCTGGCCGGCGGCGACCTCGTGGTGGCTGGCCTCTATCTCGAAGCCCATCTGCTCCAGCGTGAAGATGATCTCGCGGCGCACGTCGGAGGCGAGGTCCTTGGGTGCGAGGTCGAAGTAGCCGCCCGAGTCGTGGGGGATGGTGGTCGCCTTCCCCTCGTCGTCCTTCTCGAACAGGAAGAACTCGGGTTCGGGACCGATGCTGACCGTGTAACCCATCTCCTCGGCTTCGGCGAGGACACTCTTGAGAACCTGCCGGGGCCCGCCCTCGAAGGGGGTTCCGTCGGTGTTCACCACGTCACAGATCAGACGCGCGCTGGCCGTGTCGCCGTTCGAGCGCCACGGCAGGATCGCGAACGTCTCCGGGTCGGGTTCGAGCCGCATGTCGCTCTCCTGAATGCGGACGAACCCCTCGATGGAGGAGCCGTCGAACCAGATGCCTTCTTCGAAGGCCTTCTCGACCTGCGAGGCGGGGACGCTGACGTTCTTGACCGTCCCCGTGATGTCCGTGAACTGGAGGCGGACGAAGTCCACGTTCTCCTCGTCTATCTCGTCCAGTACGTCCTGCTCGGCCTCGGTCAACCCCGTTTCCTTGGTAGCCGCGATTTGTCCATCCGTCATCTTTGTGCGCATTCTACACCACTACATCCATTACTAAAACGTTACCGATTGATACAATTCTGCCTTTCCGGCCCATAATTGGATATTCGTAAAATTCTAAAGGGTGGCTCACGTCGGTAACCGTGATGACGTACGAAAATCTCGACGCGAAGTTGGTGAACGCGCTGTTGGGCGACGGTCGGGCCAGTCTCCGGAGTCTCGCCGAGGACCTCGACGTGTCGGTAACCACGGTGTCGAACCACCTCTCCGACCTCGAGGAGGCGGGCGTCATCGACGGGTACACGCCGAAGCTAGACTACGACGCGCTCGGCTACGACGTGACCGCCATCCTCCAACTCAAGGTGGAGGGCAACGCGCTCCCGGACGTGACCGACCGACTCCAGAGCCACGACCAGATGATCAGCGTCTACGAGGTGACGGGTGACTACGACATCATCGCGGTCGGCAAGTTCGCCGACACCGACGGGATGAACCGCCACATCAAGACGCTCCTCAACGACCCCGACATCAAGGAGAGCAACACCAGCGTCGTGTTGAACGCCGCCAGCGAACACGAACAGTTCGAACTCGACACCGACGGCTAATTTTCAGTCGTCGAAACGACCGGTTTCTTCTCGGAAACGTAGTAAACTTGATTGAGTACCGGTAGACTTTCAAGTAACCGAGAGTAGGAGTTTCCTAATGAGTCTCATCGCGGAGTTCTCCCTCCGGTCTCCCGATCTCGTGCTCGTCTCTGCGCTCGACGCGGCACCGGGCGTGACCGTCGAGCTAGAACAGCAGTTGGTGACCGCCGAGGACGCTCCCCTCCTCGTCTTCTGGGCGTTCGGCGGCGACTTCGAGAAACTGGAGACCGGACTCGAACGCCGACTCGGGGCGTCGCCGATGGCTGCCACCGGGTCGGCCGACGGGTGGCAACGCCGCGTTCGGTTCCCCGACCGGGATTCGATCGTCGAGATGCGACAGTTCTGCGCGGACAACGACGTGAACTTCCGACTCCATCGACTCTACGCGCCGGGCGAGTCCGACGTGGTCGACGAGTTCGGTCTCAGCCCCGAGCAGCGTCGGGCGCTGATGACCGCAGAGCGCGTGGGCTACTTCGACGTCCCGCGCGAGGTGTCACTCGACGACCTCGGCGAGGAACTCGACATCAGCGGTCAATCCGCTTCCGAGCGACTCCGCAGGGGAATCTCGGAACTCGTCTCGAACACGCTCCTCAGCGATCTCTGATTCCCTATCGAGTAAACACGAAGTTGTTTCAAAGAAGTAAATACGTTTTCCAGAACAACCAAAACCTTTCTCGAACTACGAACCAGTTCGGCCGAGCGTCGCGAATCGAGGCTCGACGTTCCGGCCGTGTCGGAGACGAGCGCGAAAAGAGCGGAGGTGTGGGTCCGAGAATGGCGTTTCGAGGCGCGTGGTGTCAGACGACAGCAGGCGAACCGACCAACCGAACGGATGGCACGGTCGGGCGGTGGGCGTGCAGTCGCAGTGCGGCGTGGTCGCAGTGCGGCGCGGTTGCAGTGGTTCGCGGAGTGAAGCTAGGCGATGGTCTACTTCACATCGCGCCGCCCATGCCACCCATGCCGCCCATGCCGCCGCCCATGCCGCCGGCACCGCCGGGGCCGCCAGCGTCGCCGCCGTCGTCGTCGCCAACCTTACCGCCGGAGAGGTCGCCAGCGGCGATGACGTCGTCGATGCGGAGCAGCATGACGGCCGCCTCGGTGGCGGACTCGATGGCCTGGGTCTTGACGCGGAGGGGCTCGACAACGCCGTCGTTCTCCATGTTCACGACCTCGCCGGTGTAGGCGTCGAGACCGGTGCCGAAGTCGCCGGCGTCGTGCTGGCTGCGGAGATCGACGAGGCTGTCGATGGGGTCGAGACCCGCGTTCTCGGCGAGGGTGCGCGGGATGACCTCGACCGCGTCGGCGAACGCCTCGACGGCGAGCTGCTCGCGGCCGCCGACGGAGTCGGCGTAGTCGCGAAGCGCCATGGCGAGTTCGGTCTCGGGTGCCCCGCCGCCGGGGACGACCTGCCCGTCCTCCAGCGTGACGCGGACCACGCCGAGGCTGTCCTCGATGGCGCGCTCGACCTCGTCGACGACGTGCTCGGTGCCGCCGCGGAGGATGAGGCTGACGGACTTGGCCTCCTCGACGTCCTCGACGAAGATGCGCTGGTCGCCGCCGACGTCCTTCTGGGCGACGGAGCCGGCGAAGCCGAGGTCGGACTCCTCGATGTCCTCGACGTTGCTGACGAGGCTCGCGCCGGTCGCGCGGGCGAGCTTGTCGAGGTCGTCGGACTTGGCGCGGCGGACCGCGATGATGCCCTCCTGGGCGAGGAAGTGCTGGGCCATGTCGTCGATGCCGCCGTCCACGAAGACCACGTCGGCGCCGACGTCGACGAGTTCGTCGACCATCTCGCGGAGCTGCTCCTCTTCCTGGTCGAGGAACTGCTGGAGCTGGTCGGGGTCGGTGACGTTGACCTCGGTGTCGATCTCGGTCTCCTTGACTTCGAGGGCCGAGTCGACGAGGGCGACGTTGGCGTCCTCGACGAAGTAGGGCATGTTCTCGTGGACGCGCTCCTTGTCCACGATGACGCCCTCGACGAGTTCGGACTGGTCGATGGAGCCGCCGACGACCGTCTCGACCTTGACGTTGTCCGTGTCGACGCCCTCGTTGTCGGCGACGCTCTGGACCGCGCGGACGACGAGTTCGGCGAGGTACTCCTTGGAGTTCTCCGCGCCCTTGCCGGTCATCGCCGTGGAGGCGATCTTCTCGAGGTACTCGGTGTCGTCGGCGTCAACGTCGATGGCCTTCTCTTCGAGGATGCTCTTGGCCTCCTCGGCGGCCTCTCGGTACCCCTGCGCGAGCGTGGTCGCGTGGATGTCCTGTTCGAGGAGGTCCTCGGCCTTCTCGAGGAGTTCACCCGCGACGACGACTGCGGTGGTCGTGCCGTCGCCGACCTCGTCCTCCTGAGTCTCGGAGACCTCGACGACCATGTTGGCCGCCGGGTGCTCGATGTCCATCTCCTTGAGGATGGTGACGCCGTCGTTCGTGACGACGACCTCGCCCGTGGAGTCCACGAGCATCTTGTCCATCCCTTTCGGGCCGAGCGTCGTGCGGACTGCCTCGGCGATGGCGGTCCCGGCGGTGATGTTCATCGACTGCGCGTCCTTTCCGGAGGTTCGCTGGCTGTCCTCGGAAAGTACAATCATCGGCTGGTTGCCCATTCGTTGTGCCATAGTCACTCGATAGATTGATTGGCATTCTATATAAAAGTTGCTGTCGAGGCTATGCGAACAGCCTGCATAGGGGCGGAAACGTGATGTGTGAATACTTATCACAGCAACTTTATAAACGATTATACCCCGTTCGGAGGTCAACGTACGCGTTCGCGGGCGCTCGGTGACGCAATCCACCGAAGACAAAACGTTGACAGACCACCCTACGCGCTCGGTGTACGGTTCCACCGGAAACGCCACGGTGAACCAACCGACGGGCGGGACTGAAAGGGGCTGGGCGCTTTCTAAAAAGTCGAAACTACGGAGGCACCGTTTGCGTCAGACGAAAGTCTATCCGTAAAAGAAACGTCGCCTAGCCGGGGAACTGGTGGAACTCCATCCCCTGGTGTTTCATCTCGTTGCGCTTGCGTTCGAGGAACGAGTACACCGAGCCATGGGGCGCACCGTCGAGGATCATCTCGGCGGCGCTCCGGACCACGTCCACCTGCTGGGGGATGCCGATGATGCCCATCGTCGTCCCGTAGATGACGACGCTCGCGCCGGTCAACTCCTCCATGAGTTCGCGGGTCCGGCCGTTCTCGCCGATGAGTCGTCCCTTCTGACGTTCGAGGTCGTTCTTGTTCCGGGCGGCGGCGTCGATGTCGATGAGGTCGAACATCATCATGTCGTCGTCCAGCAAGGTGAGGGCCTCCTCGGGCGGGAACCCGCGGCCGATGGCCCGGACGATCTCGGGGCCTTTCAGACCGCGAACGGGGTCGCCGGTCTTCTCGACCTCCACCGAGCCGTTCTCGGAGTCGACGTCGAGTCGGACCTCCGCGCGACTCTCGATTTCGCGCAACGTCTCACCACCTTCGCCGATGAGAACACCGATTCGGTCCTGCGGAATCTTCACGTGTTGCATGCGTAGATGTACTCGCTCAGGGTTTTTTAACGCTTTGACCGTGTGTGAGTTTCTCCCTCTGGCGGTTCGCTTCCCGTCTTCAGACTCGGAGATGGCTCTCCGGACTCGGGGTCGGCTTTCAGGAGTTCGGGTCGGCGTGCTCCCGAATCCAGTCCTCCAGTTCGTCGCCGCGAACGTCCATCCCCTGTCGCTGGAAGAACGAGGCGACGTTCGCGCAGTCTCGCGTCAGGAAGTCGTCGCTGTTGGGGTGGTG
>PXSM01000143.1:12850-30984 GCA_003023465.1 Halobacteriales archaeon SW_6_65_15
GATCTGCGCGCGCTCGCCGTCGGAGCCGAGGAACTCCATGACGAGGACGTTTCGCTGGACCGCAATGGGGTTGGGGACGCGCACCCCGGCCGTCTGGGCGCGCTTGAGGTTGGCGAACTCCTTGCGGACCCACGCGAGCACGACGCGCTTCTTGTCGCCCGATAGCTCCTCGAATCGCGGGTCGCCCACGAGGTACTCGCGCATGTCCCGGAAGTCGGAGGCGTTGATGCGGTAGACCTTGACCGCGACTTCCCCGTACTCCTCGTCGCCGAGGGCAGAGTACACCGTCGCTTCCTTCCCAGAGGAGATTGGCCCGCCGAACGCACGGACGTAGCCGTCCTGCACCAGCTTGTAGAGGGCCGCCAGCGTGGCGTCGTCGAACACCGACTGCTCGACCTTGAACTGCTCGGTGTTCTTCAGACGCTCCCGGAACTCGTTGAACTCCCGGTCGCGCTGACGCTGGACCTTGTCGGCCTCGGTGTCGGAGACGTCGATCTCCTCCCACTCGTCCCCGACGCCCTCGACGTTTTCGGGTTCGAGCAGGCTGTACTCCTCGGTCATCTATCCGGACCTAGCGTCCCCAGCAGTATAAGCCCCCGAGGTACTTGGGTGGCGATAGACGCGCTCCGTTCTCGCGAACCGCCCAGTCACTGACGAACAACATTATAAGGCCAGCGTATGAGGAACAACCTGAATACGTTGTACTGCACAAATACAACCGAAATCGATTGTACTGACGAACTACATCAAACTTCACCTACTCCGTCGCGTACGGTGTCGTTCTCACGAGAATCTTGGACGCGGTGCTGTAGTCACTGGAAGCGACACGGTCACTGGATGTGCCCTTCTTCCCGAAGCTGGTCGGCCTCCTGCTTGTCGTAGCGCCACTTCACGT
Organism: Halobacteriales archaeon SW_6_65_15; assembly: GCA_003023465.1. Lineage (GTDB taxonomy): Archaea > Halobacteriota > Halobacteria > Halobacteriales > Haladaptataceae > Halorussus. The sequence continues at coordinate 13,746 of PXSM01000143.1, forward strand.
CGGCCTTCTCGTCCTGCCAGTCCCACGGCTCGACCAGCACCACGTCGTCCTCCCGGATCCAGATGCGCTTTTGCATCTTGCCGGGAATCCGGGCGGTGCGCTCGGTTCCGTCGGCGCATCGGACTTTCACCCGATTCGCGCCGAGCATGTTGGTTACTGTAGCGAACACCTCGTCGTCCTCCGGCATTCGGAGGTTCTTTCGTCCGCCGTTGTCGCTCATGTTCCACGTTTGGCGTCCGAGGTTTTTAAAAGCGCCGACAGGGAACACGACGACTCGGGTCGGGCCGGTAGCACGGTTCGGCAATTTCATTCTGTTTCTAAAGTAGTATTATATTTGTTAAACAAATGTATACGGAAGTATTGTGACTCGCGTTCTCGAATCTTCCTTCGAAGGAGAGACCGACATTTTTACCCCAGTTGCGCGGGACCCGTTCGGTATGTTCGGCAAACTCGGACTCAAAGGCATCGTCGGGGTCCTCCTCCTGCTCGGCGGCATCGGCGTTGTCGCGTACGAGAACCCGGTCATCGCGGCCGGAATCGGGCTGGTCGTCGTCGGCTTCGTCCTGACCGCGTGGGGACTCGTCTCCGGTCTCCTATCGAGCTTCGGCATGGGCGGGATGATGGGCGGTGGCGGCGGATTCGACTAGAACCACGAACTTTTACTGCGCGAGCGACTCGGTGAGTCGCTCGCTTGCAAAACTTCGATGAAAATCGCGACCCGCGTCCCTCCGGCGGCTGACGCCGCCTCCGGTCCTTTCTCCGTCTACCGCAAAATCGGAGTCGCTACTGTTCCAGTTCCTTCAGCTTCTCCCGCCCCGGTGCGACGAGTTCGTCGAGGTACGTCGCCAGCGCCGACTTGGCGTCCGCGGGATGAAGCTCGCCGCTTTCGAGGTCCGCGGCCAGCGACTCGTAGTCGTCGTATTCGAGGTTCCCGCCGTACTCCTCGGGTCGCTCGACCACGACCGTCTCGAATCGGGGGAAGACGTGGTACTGGAAGATCTCGAGGACCGGATTCTCGCGGTCGTTTCCGTCCTCGTCCGGTTCGGGGTCGCGAGTCGGCGGGCAGAACGCCGAGTTGACCTTCTCCTCGATGTCCTCGGTGCTGTCCTCCATCGAGATGGTGACGCCCGAACTGCTGGACATCTTCCCCTCGCTCGTACCGAGGTCCGCGAGGATGGGCGTGTGGAGGACGGGTCGGGCGTCGTAGCCGATTTCCGGCAGCTCCTCGCGCATCAGCATGTGGACCTTCCGCTGGTCCATCCCGCCGACCGCCAGATCGAGGTCGAGATACTCGATGTCGAGCGCCTGCATCAGTGGGTAGACGACGTGACTGACCTTCGCGGTCTCGCCGCCCTGAATCTCGGCCATGGCGCGCTGGGCGCGATTGAGCGTGGTGTCCAGTTCCAGCTTGTGGAGGTCGAGCGCGTAATCGTCGTCGAGCTGGAACTCCGAGCCGTAGACGAACTCCGTCTTGTCCTCGTCCAGCCCGTAGGCGAGGAACTGCTTGCGCATCTTCTCGGCGGTCTCCTCGATCTCCTCGAAGGTCCCCTTGTCGTTGAGGTAGGCGTGAACGTCGGCCAGCAGGACGACGACCTCCATGCCCGCCTCCTGCAGGTCGATGAGCTTGTTCGCGGTGAGCATGTGGCCGATGTGGAGCACGCCGGAGGGCTCGTAACCGACGTAGACTCGCTTGCCTTCGGGGGCTTCGGCGAGGTCCCGAACCTCCTCGTCGGTTACCACTTCCTCGGCCTTTCGCGTGATCAACTCGTAGGCGTCCATACGCGACGTGTGTCCCGCGCGCGGCTTTAGCGTTCCGGGACCGTGCCAACGATTTGGACGCGCGCGTCGGCGTCTCGTGACCCAATTATCCGCGAACGAGCAGAAAGAATTTACGCGCTGCTGAGGTTCTGCTTCCACGTCGCTCTGGAGTTCACTTCGCCTCGTCGAGATAGTCGAGCGCGTCTCGGGTGATTTTGTCCGTAAAGTCGTCCGTGAGGTTTCCCTGTAGAGATTGGATTTGTCCGGATTTTATCGTTCCGAGAACTCACGGCGAACAGTACGACTGTTCGTCGGGTGGGTTTCCGCCCTGAGTCCAGTGTTCGGGTTGTATCTCGTAGTTCACTGCATATTCGGTGGAGGTCAATCCTGCACAGAGGAACTCGCCCGGAAGCGGCATCGAACCTGCCGAGAGGATCAGCCACGGACGGGGATCGTCGCCCAATTTAAACGGATCGGGAGCGAAAATCACGTCCCCGCGTTCGTTCCTCACTCGTTCTCACCGCGATTGAGATCGACCTCATCCACGGCGTACTCCGCCCACTTTTCGACGTCGAAGCTCTCGCCGCCGTCGTGCTGACGCGCCGTCTCTGCGGTCAGTGCAGTGCCAGCCCTGACGGCTAACTCGTGGTCGGTCACGCGCCAGTAATCCGACCTGTGTTTGACCGAGCCTCGTTCTTTCAGTCTATCGAGCAAGGGACCGACGCGTTCTCGATCCAAATCCATCTTCTCGGCAAGCTCGCTCTTCGTGTACGCCTTGTCCTCGTTTTGAATCAGGAAGTCGAGGACGCGATCCGCGTCGTCGTCCGAGTGAGCGCCCTCTTCACTAATGCGGTCGAATCTGTCCTTGGTAATGGGCATACGCCCCCTTTGACTCGTCTCCGGGTATAAAGTCTCGGGAGATTTAAATGTACTGTCGATGCGGGCGGTTGTAGCGTTTCGGATCGCGCCAAAGCTTCTCAGTTCAAATATCCTCGACCGAGGCAAAGAAATTTAGGACATCGTCGGGTAGTAGCGCGCGTGACCCGGCTCGTGCGCTTCGGTATCTGGCTCGCGGTCGCGGGAGTCATCGCCTTCGCGGTCTCGCTGTTCGGCGACGCGACCGCCGCGTGCACTGCGGCCGAGTCGATGGGCGAGCAGTCCGGCGAGTTCCGCCTGCTCGAAATCGGAGCCGACGGCGTCACGTACACTCCCGACGGCGGCGTCAACACCTGCAGGATGGGTCTCGCCTACGTGACCCTCCACGGCGGTCTGCTAGCCGTGGCTCTGGGTTCTGCGTCGGTCTTCCTCGGGCTTGTGGTGCGGAAGGTAACGAAAAAACCGTAGTCAGGGACTCCGCCCACTGGCCTCCGAGGAGCCCGAGTCGTACTTTCTGTCGGCGCGATGTTCGCTGATGAGGCGGTCCAACTGCTCGGCCTTCTGCTCCTTCCGCCGTTCCTCCGCCCGGGTCTCCCAGTCCTCGATGACCGTCTCGACCTCGCTCTCGCGGGCGACGGCCAACTCGTCCACCTCCTGAATCGTCACGTCGTCGGCTGAGCCGACCGGAATCTCGTTCTCGAAGAGGACCCGGTCGGCGGCGTCGGAGAGGCCGCCCTCGCCGATCAGCACGACCTTCGGGTCCACCTTCGCGAGTCGTTCGGCGGTCGAGCGACCCGCGCCGGAGGCGTCCCGGAGGAAGACTACGTCGTCCGACGCGAGGCCGAAGCTCTCGTGGGCGGTCGCGATGGCGTCCTTGGTGAACTTCTCGACGGGCTTGACCGGCGTCAGCCCGGCCTTCTTCTCGGAGACGTCGGCGAAGTTCGAGTGGTCGAGCTTCCAGAGCTGCTTGAGGCGTTCGAGCTTGCCCTCCAGTTCCTCGATTCGGCCGTCCTTCTCGTCGAGTTCGCGCTCCAGTCGCTTGTTCTCGCGTTCGAGCCGGCTGACCTCTCGGCGCTCGCGGACCTCCTTGCGCTCCTCGCTTCTAGCGGCTTCGAGTTCGCCCTTTAGCTGACCGATGCGGCCCTCCTTGCTCTCGATGGTGTCGTTCAGGTCCTCGACGTGGTCCTCCAGTCGCTCGACCTGCGACTCCAGGTGCTTGATGCGCTTCTCCTCGGCCGTGAGTTCGCGGGGCGTGTGTTCGGTCTCCTCCTCTTCGGGCTCCTCGTCCTCGGAGAGGGCCGCGAGCGCGGTCTCGACGCTGTCCTCGCCCGCGACCACGCGCGCGGTGACCTCCCCTCGGTCGATGCTCGGGGGCACCTTTTCGGCGATGCGGTCGAACTGGTCCTCGTGGTCGTCGAAGGCGTGGAGGGCGGCCGCCATCGCGTCGCGCTCGTGGTCGTTGTCGTAGTCGTGTTCGCGGGTCCGGTGGAGCTTCTCGTCCACGGGCAAGTCCGAACTGGGAATCCAGCCCGCGGCGTCGAAGCTCCGGCGTATCTTCTCGACGGTCTCGGGCATCGGCTCCACGTCGGCCGCCACGACGACGGGCCGCCCGCGCTCGATGATCCACTCGATGACTTCGGCGGTGTCGGCCGTGCGGGTACTGAGCACGTCCAGCACGGTGCCGTCGAGGTCGGTGACGGCGACTGCGGTGGTCGTGCCGGGGTCGATACCCACCAGCACGTGGTCGCGGCGCTTGGCGAGGGGCTCGAACTCGATGCCGTCCCGGCGCACGCGCTCGACCTCGACGCGCACGTCGCCCGAGCGCCGATTCGAGACCGGGATGTCCTCGGGTCGGCCCTCGACCTCGAAGACGGCGTTCGAGAACCCGCCGTACTTCTCGGTCGCCTCGCGCTCGTAGTCGAGGTCCGCGCCGTCGAGGTCGTCCTCTATCTCGCGGGCTCGCTTGCGGACCGCGCCGTGGATCCGGCGAGTGTAACGGTCCTCGCTCCAGCCGCCCTTGCCGGTCGAGCGACCCCGGGAGACCTTGACCTCCGTCGTGTTGGTGAAGGGCCCCGGTGACCTGCACGAGCCGCGTCCCGTCGGGGAGTTCTCGCAGGAAGTGGACGAGGGCGTCCTTGTCGGGCGCGAGTTCGTACATGTTGTCGGTCGCCACGAGCGCGGGCTCCTCGCGGTCGATGAGCCGTCGGAGTTTCCGGTGGGAGACCACGTCGCGGTCGATGTTCTCGCCGTCGAAGGCGACGAGCGCGTAGGAGGGTGCGTCGCCGCGGACGTCCCCGCTCTGGACGTCCACGCCGAAGACGAGCGTGTCGAGCGCACTCGTACGGGCGTTCACGCACCGGCGTAGGTTCCGCCCGAATATAAATCCGGCGTGGGCGTGGATTTATCGGCGCGAGGTGTCGATTCGCTTATCACCGTCATCCCGGATAGGAGACACATGGCCGACTCCCCACCTACGAGCGTCCTCCTCCCGACAATCGAGTGGACCGACGCCTGCGAGGAGCTCGCCGCGCAACTCGACGGCGACGACGAGCTCCTCGTCGTCTGCGACCGCGAGTCCGATCCGGTCGCCGAGCGCGCCGCCGACCTCCCTGCGAACGCCCGCGTCGTCACGGCTGGCGAGCCCCGCGGCTGTTCGGGAAAGGCGAACGCCGTCGTCGCGGGGATGCGTGCGGCCTCCCACGACCGGTTCGTCTGGACCGACGACGACTTCCACCACCCGCCGGACTGGCTCGCTGGCCTCCACGCCGACTACGAGGAGCACGGCCCCGTCTCCGAGCTTCCGTTCTTCGTCGGCCGGGACCCGCTCTCGCTCCTCCTCGAACCGGTCTACGCCCTCGGGGGGAACGCTCGGCGCGTACGCCAGCGGGAAGGCGTGGGGCGGAGGGGTGATGTTCGAGCGCGACGACCTCGACGTGGCGGCGTTCCTCGACGACCTCGGTCGCACCGTGAGCGACGACGGATTGCTCTCCGAGTACCTCGACGTGACGCCGCTCCGTCGCGTCCGGCGCGTCGAGGTCGGCGGCACGATCCGCGAGACGCTCGAACGACACGCCCGCTTCACCCAGATAGTCTACAGACACGGCCCGCGAGACACCGCGTCGATGGGCGTCGTCGCCGTCGCCGTCGCCGCCTTCTGTCTGCTCGCTCCGGTCTACGCATTCGTCCTCTCGACGCTCCTCGTGACGGGGACGTACGCGCTGTTCGGCGTCCGTCGGTGGACGGTCCTCTTGGCGTACCCGGCGATGCTCGCGCAGGTGCCGCTCATTTTGAAAATTATATACTAGCTAGAGGAGAAGATATATGCATCTAGTAACAATATATAAATTTCTCACTCGGAAACCCGTCGCGTCCAGACGGCGGCCAGCGTCGAGACGCCGACCGCGCCGCCGAAACCGGCCGCCAGCGCGAACGCCAGCGGAGCGAACACTCCGGCGATCAGGACGATGGCGTCCAGTTCGGGTTGCATCGTGAACGACTCGTAGATGGCGACGTAGACGAACAGGACGCCGCCCGTACCCCCGGCGAGGAGTCCGTGCCAGAGGCCGCAGACGGGCGAGTCGCAGGCCACGCCGACGAGGAGGCCGACTAGCGATATTCCGCCGACGTACGCCCAGAGAGGGACGCTCGCGTCGAGGACCGACGTGGGGGCGACAGCCCATCCGACGACGGCGAGACCACCCGCGAGTATCGAGGCTACTCTCGTCCGACTCGGGCTACCAACTACCGCGTCGGCCGTCCACGCCAGTCCCGCCACCCCGCCGAGCCCCAGCGCGACGGCTATCGCGGCGACTGCGCCGCCGTCGGCACCGCCGGTCGCGTAGCCGAGCGCACCGGCCGCGAGGACGGCCAGTATCCCCGCAATGGGGACTATCACGGCGTACCCGTAGTCGTCCGCGTGGAGCACGACCGGCGCGTCTCACTGATGATAGAAAAAATTACGTGTCGAGTGAATGGGACGGTCAGAAGGCGGGGACAGTCGTCGAGGATTCCGAAAGTTCCCGCCCGGTTGCTAGCAGTCATTACAGAAACCGTAGCGGAGAAGTTTCCGAAAGCCCCGCCCGGTCGCGGCCGAAGGCCGTGGTCGTCTCCGCGGCCCCTTTCAGCCCCGACCGACGGTGGTTTGGGTCGCCGAGTGACCCCGGTCGTCCTGACACCCTCGGAGGCGTATCTGAACAGTGCTGAGCGCCGTTAGTCGTCCAAAGAAATCACTTGTCGGGGTACGGAATCTCGCGAGTCTCGCCGTCGTCCGGGACGAAGACCTCGCCGTCGAAGGCCTCGCGGGCCTCCGCGAGGTGGTCGGACACGTCCCCGGCGTACCGCGAGGAGATGTGTGTGAGCGCGAGCCGTTCGACCCCGGCCCTGCTGGCGATCTCGGCGGCCTGCCGGGCGGTCGAGTGGCCGGTCTCGACGGCGCGCTCGCGGCGGTCGTCTGCGAACGTGGCGTCGTGGACCAGCAGGTCGGCGTCCTCGGCGGCGTCCGCGACCTCGGCGCTCGGTCGGGTGTCGCCCGAGTAGACGAACGTCCGGCCCGGTCGGGGGTCGCCGACGACCTGCTCGGGTTCGATCACTCGGCCGTCTTCGAGTTCCACCGGTTGGCCCTCGTGGAGTTGCGAGAACTTCGGACCCACGGGGACGCCCAACTCCTCGGCCTTTTCGCGGTCGAACCGGCCCTTGCGTTCGTCCTCGACCAGTGCGTAGCCGACCGCGTTCGTGCGGTGGTCCGTCCGGAAGACTCGGACCTCGTAGTCGTCGCGCCGGACGGCGACCTCGCCGGGTTCGACCGCGTAGACGCGGACCCGGAACGAGGGTTGGGTGTTCGCGGCGTGGACGAGCGCGTCGATGTCCTCCTCGATTCCGGCGGGCACGTAGATGCAGAGGGTCTCCTCGCGGTCGTTGAAGTCCAGCGTCTGGACGAGACCCGGCAGACCAAGCACGTGGTCGCCGTGGAGGTGGGTGACGAACACGTCCGAGATGGCGAATCCCGTGCCGAAGCGCATCATCTGGCGCTGGGTGCCCTCGGCGACGTCGAACAGGAGTCGGTCGCCCTCCCGGTTGACCAGCACCGAACTTGGATTGCGCTCTGTGGTCGGCACTGCCCCGCCGGTTCCGAGAAAGGTCACGCGCATCGACATCCTCACCCGAACCTGCGGGGGCGAGTGGGAAAGCGCCTTCGAAATCTCGGCCGAACTATGACGAATTACGTCGGCGGAAACAGCCTGTTACGCCTCTGACACGCGTGAAAGGCCGGAGATAGGTCCGGCCTAAAGCCCCGTATCTGACTGTTACGTTCGTAAACGGTCGCGCCCGTTTATTCGCGGCGTTCTCGTCACCCTCTCTGCAGATTGGGGGTTACGAATGACACACGACAGCAGGACACTTAGCGCCGTCTTCATGGCGGTGGTGCTGATTCTCGCGAGCGGAACGGCCGTATCGCTTGCGGTGACGGACAGTTCGAGCGACGTCGAAACGAACGCGGCGGCAGTTCAGGAGGAGACGACGACACCAGAGGACGGCGTGGAGACCACGCCGGAGGACGGAGTCGAAACGACTCCAGCCGATGATGACGAGGCAGCGGCGGCGAGCGTCACCATCGACGAACAGGAGTCGGACGGTGAACGAGTCGTCGTCGAGTCGGTGACGATGGACGAAGGTGGCTTCATCGCCATCCACGACTCCTCGGTCGAGGATGCACCGGTGGCGAGCGTCCTCGGGAATTCGGTGTACCTCGAAGCTGGGACCCACGAGAACGTGGAGATCACGCTCGCACGGCCCATCGAGGAAAGCCAGACGCTCGTCGCGATGCCGCACTACGACACCAACGAGAACGAAGTGTACGACTTCGTCCTCTCGACCGGCGAACTCGACGGACCGTACACCGCCGACGGTGAAGCGGTCACCGATTCGGCCGAGGTGAGCCTCGAAGAGGCCGAGACGACGCCGGAAGAAGAGGAGACGACGCCCGAAGAAGTCGAAACCACGCCTGAGGACGAGGAGACTGAGGTCGTGGAAACGACGCCCGAAGACGAAGAGACGGAAGTCGTCGAGACCACGCCGGTCGACGAGATCGAAGAGCCGACCGCCGAGCAGCAGGTCGTCTTCAAGGTCGAGAACATGGAGATCGACGAGTGGTCGTTCGTCGTCGGTGACGAGGAGGAGCCAGACCGGACCGAGGTCATCAGCAACATCAACGTCCAGGACGAGCGGATCGAGATCAACCTCACCGAAGAGCTCCAGCGGCAAGAGCAGATGGCCGAACAGCAGACGATAACGACGGTGCCTCCCGAGCAGGCCGAGGAGCAACTCCAGCGTGAGCTAGAGGACCTCCAGACCGTCCGAGTCGTCATCCGGAACGTCGATCTCGAGAACGTGACCTTGGTCGTCACGGCTCCGGAGGGCATGGAAATGCCCGAGCCGCCGGAGACGCCGACCGAGATAGAGACCACGCCCGAAGTGGAGACGACGCCCGAAGAAGTCGAGACCACTCCCGAGGAAGTAGAGACGACCCCGGAAGAGGTCGAGACCACCCCGGAAGAAGTCGAGACCACCCCCGAGGAAGTCGAGACCACGCCTGAAGAAGTCGAGACGACGCCAGAGGCCGAAGTCGAACCCGACTCCTTCGACGTGTCGAACCTCGACGCGCCCGAGAGCGCGTCTGTCGGTGACACCATCACGGTGAGCGCCACCGTCAGTAATCCCAACGATCAGGAAGCCACGCAGGACGTGGCCTTCCGGCTCGACGGGACCGTCATCGAGCGCCAGTCGGTCACGCTGGACGCCAACGACGAGGAGACCGTGACGTTCGAGATCGACACCACCGACGTCCCGGCCGGACAGTACATCCACGGGGTGTACACCCAGGACTTCGGTGAACTCGCGGTCATCGTCCTGGAGGAGCCGACCGACGAGACCGACGAGACTGGCGACGAGGAGACCACCGTTGCGGTCGAAACTACGACCGAGGAAGCGTAGACCGACCGGAGCAGCCCGTCGAACCGAGCCGTTTTCATTTTTCGCGCGACTCGAAAGCCGAGGACCGCGGCGTCGGCAACCGACCGATTCTTACCCGCCGACTGCCTAGCTCGGAGTGATGGACGCGCCGCTGTGGACCGAACGGTACGCACCCGACCTCGCCGACCTCCCGCAGTCGGAGGTCCGCGAGTACCTCCAGAAGGCCGTCGAGGAGCCTATCAATCTGGTTCTCCACGGCCCGCCCGGAGCCGGCAAGACCGCGGCAGTGCGGGCGCTGGCCCGCGCGACCCACGAGGACCCCGACAACGACCTCGTGGAGATCAACGTCGCGGACTTCTTCGGTATGACCAAAAAGGAGATCGCCAACGACCCGCGCTTCGCGTCGTTCATCGACAGCAAGCGCAGGCGCAACTCCTCGAAGGCCGACCTCATCAACCACGTCCTCAAGGAGTCGGCGAGCTACTCGCCGGTCTCGGGGACCTACAAGACGGTCGTGCTGGACAACGCCGAGGCCATCCGCGAGGACTTCCAGCAGGCGCTTCGCCGGGTGATGGAGCGCCACCACGAGGCGACCCAGTTTATCATCACGACCCGCCAGTCCACGAAGCTCATCCCGCCCATCAAGTCCCGGTGTTTCCCGGTGGCGGTCCGCGCGCCGACCGTCGAGGAGATCGTCGCGGTGCTCGAAGGTATCGTCGAGGCCGAGGACGTCGAGTACGACGAGAACGGCCTCGAATACGTCGCGGGCTACGCCGACGGCGACCTCCGGAAGGCGATCCTTGGCGCGCAGACCACCGCCGAGCAGGAGGGCGAGGTCACGATGAACGCGGCCTACGAGGTGCTCGGCGACGTGGGCGTCCAGAGTGATATCGAGGCGATGCTGGACGACGCCGAGGCGGGCAACTTCACGGACGCCCGCAAGACCCTCGACGACCTGCTCGTGGACGAGGGCTTCAGCGGCGAGGAAGTGCTTCAGGAGATTCTCGACGTCGCTCATTCGGGCCGGTACGCTGGCGAGGAACTCGCCGAAATCACCCGGCTCGCTGGCGAGGTGGACCGGGACCTCGCGGAGGGGAGTAACGACCGGGTCCACATCGGCCACCTCCTCGCGGAACTGGGCGCGGAGGGCGAGGCGTAAGACCGACGATGGCACTCCCGGACACCCTCGAACGAATCGGCATCGTCGTCGGCTGCACCCTGCTCGTTTCGCTCCCAGTAAGCGCACTCGTTTCGGTTCTGTTGGATCCCGGCGCACGTCCTCCGTATTTGGTGTATCTGATGCTCGTGCCCGGTCTCGTGGTCGGGTTACTCGTCGCCACGGGGCGATTTCCGCTCGACTATCACGAAGTCTGGCAGTTCGCTCTCGTGAGCTGGTTCGTCGCGTCGGTCGGGGCGTCGCTGCTCGGCCTCGGAGAGGCGACGCGGCCCGCGATAGGGGTCGCGTGGTGGCTCGTCTCGGTCGCCGCGGGCCTCCTCGTCGCGCGAGTCCGCGTTTGGGAGTCGCTTGCGGTGGTGGTCAGGTAGCTCACACGCCCCAACCGTCTCTCGCCCACCACGCTTCTTGACCCTCGGGTGCGAAGGTCCGCCATGCCCACGCTCTCGGAGACCCACCTCAGAAATCGCTACCGCGTGCAACCGAACGACGCCAACAACTACGAGACCCTCCACGGCGGCAACCTGATGAAGTGGATGGACGAACTTGGCGCGATGTCGGCGATGCGCTTCTCGGGCCACACCTGCGTCACCGCGGGCGTGGACGACCTCTCCTTTCACCGGCCGGTTCCGGTCGGCGACACCGTCCTGATCGAGGGCTTCGTCTACCGGGCGGGCAGGACCAGCGCCACGGTCCACCTGCGGGCGTGGCGCGAGAACCCCCGGACGGGCGAGACCCAGCGCACCACGGGGTCGTCGTTCACCTTCGTCGCCATCGACGAGGACGGCGATCCGGTCTCGGTGCCGGAGCTTTCGGTCGAGACCGACGAGGAGCGACGACTCCGCGAGGAGGCTCTCGAAGCCGAGAACTAGTCGGACACTGCGAGTCGCAAATCATCGGGACACTGCGAGCCGCAAATCACCTCAGCACCACGATGTGGCGGTCCAGCGACCGGTGGACCCGGCGCTCGAACTCGCCCTCTATCGTCCAGCCCTCGGCTCGGGCCGCCCCGGCCCACGACCGGTCGCCGACCACGACGGCCCTGTCGGCGACCCGCCGGGCCTCCGCGAGCGCGCCCGCGACGAGGTCGTCGAGGTCGAGGTTGGCGATCTTCGACTGGCGGCCGTAGGGCGCGTCGAAGACCACGGCGTCTATCGAATCATCGGGAAACGGCAGGTGGGTGGCGTCGCCCTGCAGGGTGGCCCACTCGCCCGTCGCTCGGTCGTCCGCGCCGAGGTACCGTTCCAGATTCTCGGCCGCGCCGCGGGCCATCTTGCGCTGGGCGTCCGCGCCGAGCGGGGTCGCGCCGACCAGTCCGGCCTCGACGAGGACGCCGCCGGTCCCGCACATGGGGTCGAGCAGGGTCGCGCCGGGCCGCGCACCCGCGAGGTTGACCAGTGCGCGAGCGAGAAGGGGGTCCATCCCGCCCGGTTGGAAGAAGGGCCGGTCGGTCGGCTTCCGGGTGCCGTAGTCGCGGACGCTCTCGACTTCGAGCCAGCCGAGCAGGCAGGTGTCCTCGGAGAAGACGGCGCGCAACTCGTGGTCCGGGTCGTCCAGATCGACCGCGAAGCCGCGGTCCACGAGGACCGCCCCGAGCTCTCGCTCGGCGTGCTGGGTGTCGATTCCGGCGGTGTCGCGCACGTCGCGGGCGCGGACCGCCACGGTCTGCCTCCGGTCGGGTTCGGTCCCCTCGCGGTCGGACGCCGATTCTACATCGCCCTCCGACGCGGCCTCATGGCGGTCGAACTCGCAGGCGTCGAGCAGGACGCGCGCCGATTCGACGCTGGCGTCGGTCCGCCCGACCAACTCGCTGGCGCGGCGGGTGTAGGCGAGGTTCCGCACGCGGTCGGTCACCGCCGTCGCGGTGGCGAGACCCGGCGCGACGACCTCGACGCCGGTCGCGGCGCTCTCGGCCTCCGCGGCCGCGAAGCGGTCGTCCTCGCCCGCGAGTTCGAGTGCGTACACGTGTGTTCGGACTGGCCGTCGGCTCTTGGGGGTTTCGTATCTGGCGCAACCGTCCGCGGTTCTCTCGGCCCGAGTACCCCTTAGCCGACCGGACATGGCAAGCCCGACCACCAATAAAAACCCGTCGAGCAACTGTCAGCGGAGAGTACCAACCTTTATAAACCTTAAATACGACATTTAAGTCGCACATGACCGACCCAAAGGAGACCATCAACATTGAAAACGTGGTCGCCTCCACCGGAATCGGGCAGGAACTCGACCTGCAGAGCGTAGCGATGGACTTGGAGGGGGCCGACTACGACCCCGAGCAGTTCCCCGGTCTCGTCTATCGGACCCAGAACCCCAAGTCCGCGGCGCTCATCTTCCGGTCGGGGAAGATCGTCTGTACCGGCGCGAAGAGCACGGCCGACGTTCACGAGAGTCTCGAGATCGTCTTCGACAAGCTCCGAGAGCTCCAGATCGACGTGAACGAGGACCCCGAGATCGTCGTCCAGAACATCGTCACTTCTGCGGATCTGGGACGCAACCTCAACCTCAACGCCATCGCCATCGGTCTCGGACTGGAGAACATCGAGTACGAACCCGAGCAGTTCCCCGGTCTCGTCTACCGTCGGGTAAGCTCGTCATCACCGGCGGCAAGAAGCCCGAGGACGCAGAGCAGGCGGTGGACAAGATCGTCTCGCGGCTCGAAGAACTCGGTCTACTGGAATAGCGCGGTCGAACAGGGCGGACGATATCTCTTTTTAAACCGAGGGCGAGTCCGACAACAGCTTTATTCCCTACGCTCTGGAAGGGTTAGGTACAGGAGAGACCTATGGATATCGAAGAGGCCCTCGAAGACATCGACGAGAAGTATAACTTGAGCGGTAGCGAGCAAGCGCGCGAAATCGGTCGGTCAGTCGCTCATCTTCGAGATTAATCCAGTCTACGAAGGCATTCTGCGAACGTTTCCTTTCTGAGGCTCGACGCCTCCAGTAACCCTTCACTGTTTGTTTCTCTGAGTATCGTCTCTACGAATGTCGTCGTCCGTTGTACGTGCTGATTCGCGTACTCTACGAACGCCTCACGACGATGCATCTCCAAGTCGTACTCGGCAAGTGGCACGTCGATGCCTCCCTTTTGCCGGACAGTACCGCAACCGTACTCGGCAAGGTAACCAAACGGGCCAACGTTACGTCGAACTGTTAATAGTCGCTTAGAATCGACGATGTACTCGTCGACCCACGCTTGCCACTCGTAATCGTCAGTCACCATCGACGGAAGTTCGAACGAAGAATCGACTGCTTTCAGATACGCTTCGAGGATTCCGAACGCCGTCCGGTGGTTCGCGTTCGGAAGCGCGTGACAAAGAACCAAGTTCGAGGCTAACTGACCACCAGTTTCTGGAACCGTTTTGACCCAGTCAACGTGGTCGAGTGCAGCCGGAAAACGTTCGAGTTCGATATTCTTGTAGGCATCTAGTGGAACGCCTTCTTCGTCCTGCTTCTCCTCCTGAATGCCAGTAAACACTTCGAGGATTTCGCGGACGATGACTCGCGTGTCGGGGTCCATTTCGGCGAAGGCGACGTCGAAATCGTACTCGATCTTCTCGGTGTCGTCTACCTCGTTCGTCTTCGCGTAAATCACGTATACCACTTCGTCGAGGTCGTACGACCGAACGCGCGTCTCGGTTCTCTCGTCGTAGGATTCGAGTCGGTCGTCGATTGCCTCTCGGTCGGGATTCACGAAGTAGAGCGAGAACTGGTCGTCGTCCGGATGGTGGTAGTAGACGAGGTTCGCGGTCATCGCTTGCGTCGGGCTTGTTCGGCACCCCGTAATAATATTATCAAATAGACCATAATTTGTCGTCCTCGGCTAAATCGCTACTTCCTTGAGTTGTCCCTCCCGAATGGCACAGACATGGCTGTCCCCGTCGTCGCGCTGGTCGGCACGTTCCTGCTGGCGGTACTGTTCTACGGCGTCACCGCCCACATCGCTGCGCGGTACGTGCTCGGCGACGTGCCGATAGTGCGGGCGTTCGCGGTCGGCATCGTCCCCGCAGCCATCTCGTTCGCGCTACAGGCGTACGGCCCGGCGGTCGTCATCCTCCTGAGCGCGACCGCGGACTTCTTCGCGATTCGGGGAATCTACCGGCTCAAGTACCGGACGGCGGGCCTCGTGGCGCTGGCCCACTACACCGTGAGCGCACTCCTCGGAATCACGATTTTCAATCTGGTCCGGTTGCTCGGGACTGCACCGACGTGACGAGGCGTTGCTTTCGCTCGCGGCCATCTATGAGATTTCTTCAGCAATAATTTAGAGTGTTAAACAATTGTAATTATTTCTCTAACGGGGTCGATCCGACGAGCAATATCCCACCGTTTTCGTCAAAAAACGGTGAGGTGACTACATTTCGGGTTGTTCGGGGACGGCTCCCAACTGTCGGAGCATACCCAGCGCGTCGTAGACGACCCAAGTCTCGGCGATTTTCCCGTCCTCGATGCGGTCGATCTCGATCCCCGAGACTTCGACCTCGTTCCCCGTGGGTTCGACGCCCATGAGTTCCCCTTCGTGGGTACCCGTACCGGTCCAGCGGACCGCGACTTCGTCCCCTTCGGCGACCACGTCCTCGATTTCGAGACGTGCGTCGGGGAACGCGTCGTGGTACAACTGAATCGCCCGCTTCGCTCCCTCGGGACCGTTCGGGAGATCACCGAGCGTCGGGTCGTGCGTGACTCCGTCTGCGGCGACGAGTTTCTCGACTACCTCGAAGTCCGCTTCGTTCCACCCCTCCTCGACGAACCGGCGTACGACCTCACGGTTGTTCTCTTCCAGGGTTGCCATGTGGTAACACCCACCAGTTACTCGCCGCCGATCAGTATAAAGATGCGCTTCTGGCAGTTCTCTTGGAAGACGGGTCGGGAGCGTCCGTGGTTCGACGACGGTACTCGAACTCGTCGATTACTACTCCACCAGTCGCTCGATCTCCGTGACCAGAATCCCGCTCGCGCCGACCGACTTCAACTCGTTGATGGTCTCGAACACGTCGCGCTCGTCCACGACGGCGTGGACCGCGACCATCCCGTCCTTCTCGCCGTTCTCGCCGCCCTCGACGTTCATCACGGTCGGCCCGCCGAGGCCGGGAATCACGTCTCGCACCTCCGCGAGGCGCTCCTCGGGCGCGTTCATCATCAGGTAGCGCTTGCCGTCCGCCGAGAGTACCGACCGGAGCGCCATCACGACCTGCTCGACCTTCGAGTCGTCGGCCACGTCCTCGCGGGCGAACAGGTGGACCGAACTCGACAGGACCTCGTCCACGATGGCGAGGCGATTGACCTTGAGCGTCGTCCCGGTGCTGGTGATGTCGATGATGGCGTCGGCCATCTCGACGTGGGGCGTCAGCTCGGTCGCGCCGCTGACCTCCACGACGTCGACCTCGACGTCCCGCTCGGCGAAGTACTGCTCGGCGACGTGCGGGAACTCGGTGGCGACGGTCTTGCCCGCCACGTCCGCCACGGACTCGATGTCGCCGTCTTCGGGGGCCGCGAGGACGAGCCGACACTGGCCGAATTCGAGGTCCAGCAGGTCCACCACGTCGCCGGGGCGCGCGAGCGAACAGGAGCGTCACCTCGGGGTCCACCGTGTCGGCGTACAGCTTTCGCTCCGCGCCATCCACGGCGTGCAGGCCCGCGCGTTCGAGCAGTTCCATCGCCGGGTCGTGGAGTCGGCCCTTGTTCGGGACGGCGATCCTCATTGGTTGGTTCGGATTTTTGCGTCCGAGATGGAACTACCTTTCGTCACGAGGCAATCATCGCCGATACTCCGATTTCCCAGACTTCGTTAAACACTATATTTATTAAAATATGAATACAAGAATTGAAAAGGAACTGCCTGCTACGAGTGCGATGGCTCCAAAGAGGCGTAAGAGACGGAGATACGTGGATTGGTGCTGATGGTAATCACCACTCACTAAACCAAATGCATAGAGTCCTAACCCGAGACAAACAGCCGTTACGGCAATGAGCCACGATAAGATCGCCGGGTTTTGCCAATTCACTCCGTACTGCCAGTGTCCAATAAGGAGGCCAATGGCGGTTAGACCTATGATAATACCGCCAGCAATCTCCTGTCGATTCTGCGGGCGGGTTTCCGCCATCATCCTGTCAAAGTTATTGTATTGGTGGCGACTTAAAGGTGCGTACTCTCCCTCATTTGGGAGTGCAGTGTGATTTTGTCTACATGGGGGAAATTAACGTAGAAAATTACCGGGGAGTAGTTAGAGTCCCCTGCTGTCCTGTTCTCTGCTCACCATTTTCACCATTCACCACAGTCCCAACCGATTATCCGAACCCCTTTCCTCCCACCGAACCAACACGCCCCCATGAACTACCTCTTCGAGTGCCTCTCGTGCGGTGCGACCATCGACCCCGGCGAGCGCCCCGCGGAGTGCCCCGAGTGCGGCGGTCACGTCGAAATCGCCCACGCAGAGGTGCCCGGCGAACTCCCGGACTCGGACCG
>PXSM01000144.1 GCA_003023465.1 Halobacteriales archaeon SW_6_65_15
CCGCTCGCGGGCCGCAGGCCCGTGGTCGTTTCCGCGGGCAACTATCCGACCGGGCTGTGCGGAGAGGTCGGATATCCCGCGGAGCGACCGCGAGCGGACGGGGGCTTTTCTACCCGTTCATCACTACCTGTCCTCCGACAACGACAATTACCCTTGACCCAATGAGAACCGCCACCTTTACGCGGAATACCCTCCCGCTTCAGACCGATGAGTCTGCGAACCGCGGTGGCCGCTCCGTTCCAGCAACGGGGCCAGGAATCGATGGCAGAGAGCGAGCTGGTGGTCGCGCTCTCGCTGGACCGCGACTGGTTCTCGCCCGATCAGGCCGAGCGCCTCATCGACGTGGCGACCGGACAGGGACTGCTCGAACTGGCGGATGGGGAGGTCGCCGTCACCTTCGACCCCTCCGAGGTCGAGATTCCCGAGGAGTTCGTCCCGGACGAGTCCATCCTACAGGAGCAATCGACCTTCGAGAAACTGCTGGACAAGGTCGTCTCGGCGGGCACGGAGAAGCAGACCGCGGTAGCCGAGATCAACGAACTCCAGAGCGAACTCGGCGTCACCATCGAGGCCGCGGCCGTGGTGTACGCGAGACGACGGGGCATCGACGCTACCGAGGAGGCCGCCGAGGCGCGTGAAGAACTGAAAGCCGAAGCCTAATCCTCCGGCGCGCCAACGATTCGGTATGGTCGAGGAGCGAACCACCGACGGCAAGCGCATCGCGCAACTGCTCTCCTCGGAGGTGTCGGGCCGGGAGGACTCCGGACTCGCGGAACTGGACGTGGTCAACGCCGACCCGGACGTGGAGGGGTCGGCCGACGGCGAACTGGCCTACGAGATCGCCCGAGTCGAGGAGGACGAACCGGAGTCGCTCGCCGAGGTGTACGTCCACGAGAATCGCGTACGGATCGAGTTCCGCGAGACGGTGGATACCGCGGCCGAAGCCGCCGAGGAGGTCGGCTTGCGCGTTCGTCCGAAGGCAGTCCAGCCGCCGCGGACCCTCGTCTTCGTCGAGGACGGCGCGGAGGTCAAGCGCTCGACGGACGTGCTCGTCGCGGTGGTGGACGGTGAGTGAGTCAGTGGGGTTCTTCGTAAACGGCCACGAGACCGGCTGTTTCTGAGTAGACGAGTCCTCGAAAGCCCTCGGCGCGCTCGCGGTCGCTCAGCGGGATATTCCCTCGCTCTCCGCACCGAAGGAGCTTCGCTCCTTCGAGCCTTCGGTCGCTGCGCTCCCGAAGACGCCGCCCGCTCGGGAATACTGGCCGCGCTGAGGCGACTAAACTGCACGCGAGCGTGCATCGCCCTTTCAGTCCGCCAAGGTGGTAGTCGTGTCACCGGCCGAAACTGGCGATTGGTCGGTCGCGTTCGTCCGGATACTTTCTACAACTGCGCGATGATCTCCGGCAGGTCCGTCGCCAGCGAGTCGCGCTCGACGTAAGCGTCGGCGTCGGGGTGGCGGTCCGGGCCGTCGTCGTGGAGGACCTGCACCGCGTACATCCCGGCGCGCTTGGCCCCTTCTACGTCCTTCTCTGGGTCGTCGCCGACGTAGACAGCCTCGTCGGATTCGACGCCCAACTCGTCGAGGACCGCCCGGAACGCTCGCTCGTCGGGCTTGCCGGCCTCGATCTCGCCGGTGATCACGACCACGTCGAACGCCTCGACCCAGTCGAATCGGTCGAGTTTGCTCCGCTGGGCGTCGGCCGGGCCGTTCGTGAGCAGTCCGAGGGCGTACTCCTCGCGGAGGTCCGCCAGCAGGCCGGGGACGCCTTCGACCTCCCGGAGCGAGTCGGCGACCTTCTCGCGGTAGGCGTCCGCGAGCGCCTCGGGGCTGACGTCGCTGTCTTCCGGGAGGAGTTCCGCGAAGATCGGCACCCGGCTGTCGCTGTCGAGGTGGCGGCCGTGAGCCTCCAGGTACGCCTCGCGGGACATCCGGGGCGCTCCGACGGCGTCGACGTGTAATCGAAGTCGAGGACGACGGCGGAGACGGTCACGGGACGGTGTTGGACCGACGCCCTCTTGATACCTACGGGAGCCGCCAAATCGGATTCGAAGACGTGTTCACAATCGTATGAAGACGAATTATATTTCCTAAAGAAATACTCAGACACGCGAGCCGACCGAAGGCAAGGCTCTTGCCGACCTGTTCGCAACCTCGGGTATGACCTCCGGTACGACGTTCCTCGACCGCCTCCGCGAGCGCGTTCGCGCGACCGGCGGCGTCCTCGCCGTGGGGCTGAACCCCGACTCGTCGCGGCTCCCGGACGACTGCCGGGAGTACGACTACCCCCGGCGGGCGTTCAACCGCAGAATCGTGGACGCGACCCACGAGGAGGTGGCGGCCTACACCGTCAACCCCGCGTTCTACGAGGACCCGTCGGGCTGGACCGCGCTGGCCGAGACGGTCGCCTACGTCCGCGGCAGGGGCGTCCCGGTCGTCGTGGACGGGAAATGGACCGACGTTGAGGCGGGAAGCCCCCGAACAGACCTGCTCGACCGCGCGGACGCCGTGACCCTCTCGCCGTTCTGCGGCCGGGACGCACTCGCGTCCGTGCTCGACCGCGACTGCGGCGGGTTCGTGGTCTGCCGGACGCCAAACCGGGGCGCGGCGGACCTTCAGGACCGAGAGCTTGCTACGGGGGAAGAAGCGGAGAACGAGGAGACGGGAGAGGCCGACGACGAGACCGAAGCGCAGGAATCGGTGGCCGAGCGCGTGGCGACGCTAGCCGGGGAGTGGGCCGCCGATTGCGAGGCCGACGTGGGCCTGCTGGTCGGCGGGCCGAGCGACGACCTCGAAGCCCTGCGAGCGGCCGCACCTGACCTTCCCTTCCTCGTGGTCGGCGGAGCGACGAACGACCCCGAGGTCGCGGAGTTCGCAGTACCGGAGGAGAGAGCGTCCGCGGCGGCGGAAGACGGTCTGAGCGAGGGCGTCGGACTGGTCGAAGTCTCCCGCGAGGTCGTCTACGCGGGCGAGACCGCGGGGCGACGGGGTGGAGTGGACGCCTACGCTTCGGCGGCTCGACAGTCGGCGCGACGGCTCAAGCGCCAACTGAACCGGCAGCGCTGAGGGCGGCTCCGTCGCGCCCCATCTCGCTGCACCTCGGCGCACCCCGCCTCGTCGTACTCCGGCGCGCCCGACTCAGAAGCGCATCACGTCCTCGTCGTCGAGGTCCTCGGGCGTGGCGCTCTCCTCGCCGCGACCGCTCGGGTCCGCGGCCGAAGCACATCGCGCGCAGAGGCCGGTCGCCTCGTCCCAGTGGTCTTCGCACGCGAGGGTGCCGCAGTTGGGACACGAGTGCTCGGCTTCGTTCGCCTCACAGATCTGGCAGAGGCCGGTGACGCTCATGAGTGCTCGTGATACGGCTTCGAGGCGTATGAGTGTGTGGGAAGTTAGCATCTGTACTCTCCGGATTTAGCTGCTGGGCGCGGAACGCTCCTATACAACTCGGCGCGCGAGAAACGCACGAGGTCTTCGGCGAAAGCCGAAGGCTCGGAAGACGAGCAAAGCGAGTCTTCCGGTGGACGAGCATCACAGCGAAGCGAGACGCGCAGGAGGCTGGGAGGACGAGGTGCAGTGCTGTGCTGTGCGGTTGCGGTCTTCCCTAGGCTTCGGGAGTAGCTAGCTTCCTTACCGCAATCACTTCCATCGCTTCGGTGAAGCTAGCTACTCCCGAAGTCAATGAGGAAGAAGCCCTCGCTCGGTTCGGG
>PXSM01000145.1 GCA_003023465.1 Halobacteriales archaeon SW_6_65_15
AGGGAGAAGGTGACGCCGCCTTACTTATCTGTAGACGGCGAGAACTCACGAACAATTCGCTATAGAAGATCGGTTTATTTATCACAATCCAAGTTATATTTGTATACTGAACAGTACCTCCCGAACTGATTCCCCTGTCAACAGCTGGTGAGTATCAGATGGGCCCCGGTCGATCAAACCACTCCACTCCGTCTTCAGCATCCAAGAAGCCAACTCGAAATCCGCCAACGAAGCCAGCAGCACTCGTTGGTGGGGTTGTAGGGATATGTATCGGCCTAAGTTCGCATTTTCTGCTATTGGATTATTCCATAGTATCTATCACCATCTGTCTTCTGTACTCCATCGGGGTTACGCTCATAATCGACTATGTTAATATCCTCCGACAGACCCCCGACGATGGCGGGAGTTGGTGGGCGATTGCCTTCGGTGCCACCACCGGACTCGTTCTGATGGTTGTACAGCTGGTCTACCGCCCGACCGTACCAGATAAAATCGCAGTAAAGCGCGTCCTCCCCGAGGGAGTGAGGACCGTTCCGTTGGTCGTGTTAAGTTTGGCATGAATTGTGCCAGACGGCGACGGCCTGGAGCCACGATTCAGCCGTTTCTAGCTCGGCGTTGCGGAACGCATTTGCAAACGAGGAGGTTCGTCGTTTTACCTCGCGAAACACACGTTCGACGCTATTCCGATTGCCGTGGCGAACAGACTGAAATCGGAGCCCTAACCGAGCCAGCGCCGTCTGGAGATAGTGGGCTCCATCCACCAGAAACGTGGCGTGCTCGACCTGCTGTTTCTCGCGGAGTTCTCTCAAGAACAGCAGAGCGAGTTGGGTCCTCAGCGTCTGAAACAGCCGAACGTGCAGGAATTCGTTCGTCGCAGGATTGACCGCGGCGTACAGCCAGCACCGCTCACCGTTGACCCGAATCACCGTTTCGTCCATCGCAATCTGATTCGGAACGGTGTCGCTGGTCGGCTGTAGACCGGCTTTCTGCACCCAATCGTGAATGGCGGTGCGACTCCGTTCGACACCCAACTTCTCAAGTTCTCGTTTGGTATTCGAAAGTGAAAGGCCCGCCAGATGGAGGCGAATACCTACTTCAATCGCGGGACGGGGTGTCCGCTCGCGCTCCACAAACGCCAAGTCAATCCACGAACTAGACCGAGTGAGGCGGTCGAATTCAGCCATAGAACAGCCGAACCACGACCGCCTCGTCCTTAACTGAACACGGCCATACCGGGTGACCCAGGTTTTTCATCACCGTTTTGCAAGGGCGCGGCTCTCGTGCCACGCGCGCAGCAAAAGGTTGTGGAGCAAAGGGTTGTTTTTTATCGGAAGCCGCCCCAGACGTATCCCATGACCGAGATACACCCGCATCAGCGGGTCGCGGTCCTCGCCGACGCCCAGAACCTCTACCACACGGCCCAGAGCGTCTACAGTCGCAACATCGACTACTCTGCGGTCCTCGAGAAGTCGGTGCAGAATCGGGAGCTCACCCGAGCCATCGCCTACGTGATTCAGGCCGACAGCCCCGACGAGGAGCGCTTCTTCGAGGCCCTGACGGACATCGGCTTCGAGACCAAGATCAAGGAGCTCAAGACGTTCGGCGACGGCTCGAAGAAGGCCGACTGGGACGTGGGGATGAGCCTCGACGCGGTGACGCTGGCCAACCACGTCGATACCATCATCCTCTGCACGGGCGACGGCGACTTCTCGCGGCTCTGCTCGCACCTGCGCCACGAGGGCGTCCGCACGGAGGTCACGAGCTTCGAAGAATCCACGTCCGAGGAGCTGATTCAGGCCACGGACGCGTTCGTGGACATGTCCGAACGGCCGGACACGTTCCTCCTCTGAAACGGAGTCGAAACCGGGAACCGAAAAGGAGATTCGTCGTTTCTAGACGGGACGACCTTCCTGCCCGGAGGTACCGCTCAGGAGCGCGCCGGCCGCGAGTCCGAGGACGGCCAGTGCGGACAGGACGTACGTGGTGAACGTCTGCTGGGTCGCGACCGCGAAGATGACGATGCTAGCCACGGCGAGGAGTGCGACGCCGATTTTTGCTCTCATTGTAATCGGAGGTAGTCGCTGGAAGACTATAAATCAAACCGTAATCGACAGAGGGCGTCGTGATAAACCGTGAAATTGGGCCGTCATGTCGCGGTTCATGGTACCAAATAACACTCAACGAGTTCTGTTTTCGGAGACCGGGACCGTCCGGGTCCCGCTGGTTCGATAGCGAAGACTTTTCGCCCGGCGACCCGGAACGTCCACGCAATGAGCCAGACCGACGACGGCGACCTCTCTCGACTCCGGACGACCGCCGACTACCAGTTCGGGGCGGGCGTCGGCGCGGCGCTGTTCCCCGAGGACGAGAACCTGCAGGTCAGGCGGTCGTCGTCGGGCCGCCCGCAGCAGGTCATCGGTGGTCGTCGGCGACGAGAGCGAACCCTTCGTCCGGGACGGCAAGAACGTCTTCGCCAAGTTCGTCTCGGCGGTCGGTCCCGAGGTCCGGCCCGGCGACGAGGTGGCCGTAGTTCACGAAGACGGCACATTGCTGGGGGTCGGACGGGCCGAACTCTCGGCCGACGCAATGGCCGACTTCGACACCGGGATGGCCGTGCTGATCCGCGAAGGCGCGGCAAGCGCGTAGCGCGACCCTACTTGTTCAGCCACGCCGGTTCCGCCACGACAGTCTGTGGGGAGTCGCGGTGGAGGCGGCGGATGCACTCGTAGGCGAACGTGGTCAGGTTGCTCGCGGCCTCGGGGTCCAGCGACACGGAGGTGCCGAGACGGTCGCCCTGCGAGAAGTTGAGGACGATGCCCTCGTCGAACAGTCTGACCGTGCAGTGGAGCCGGCCGAGTTCGTAGACGCTCTCCTGCTGGGCCCGCTCGGACATCTCCTCGCGGATGGTCGAGAACAGCTCGGCGAACCGGTCGTCGTCGTACCGCCGGGCGACGTCGTCGCGAACGTAGAGGAGTTCGTAGCCGTCCTCGTGGTAGTGGGCGACGCCGCGAAGGTTGTCTCCCGCCCGCTGTTTCAGGAATCTGACGAGTTCGCTCCTTTCCTCGTCGGCCATGACAATAGTAAACCTAGCGGATTCCTTGAATAAAAGCGTGGCGGGCGTCGGCGGTGGTCCAACACGCTTATCCTCTCGGGTTCCGACGCTTCGAGTATGTTCGGAGGAGGCGGCGGGGGCCTCGATCCCCGCAAGATGAAGCAGATGATGAAGCAGATGGGCATCGACGTCGACGAACTCGACGCCGAGGAGGTCGTCATCACCAAGAACGACGGCGAGCAACTGGTGTTCGACGACCCCGACATCACCGTGATGGACGCCCGGGGCCAGCAGACGTATCAGGTCGTCGGCGAACCGTCCACCCGCGAGGCTGAAGCCGGCGGAGCCAGCGCGGTCGAGTCCGGCGACAACGCGAGCGAGGGCGGCGACGCGGGCATCCCCGACGAGGACGTGGAGATCGTCGCGGGCCGAACCGGCGCGAGCGAGGACGAGGCCCGCGAGGCCCTCGAAGCGACCGGCGGCGACCTCGCGGCCGCGGTCGAGCGGTTAGAGTGACGGTCCTGCTGGTCCACGGCGACCGGGAGTACCTGCGCGAACCCGGCGAGGAACTCCAGACCGACCTCGGGGTCCTCGACGTGCCGGAGGACGTGGAGCCCGGCCAGACGCTGGAGACCCATCTGGGCGAGCCGTTCGAGGTCCGCCACCTGCGCGGGCCGGACCTGTTCAACCACTTCGAGCGCACCGGCGCGCCGATGATGCCCCGCGACGTGGGCCTCATCGCGGGCCACACCGGCGTCGCCGCGGGCGACCGCGTTCTCGACGCCGGTACCGGCACGGGCGTGCTCTCGGCCTACCTCGGCCGGATGGGCGCGGACGTGTCCACCTACGAGCGCGACCCCGACTTCGCCGAGGTCGCCCGCGAGAACATGGAACTGGCCGACGTGGCCGACCGCGTCGAGGTGCGGGTCGGCGACGTGACCGAGGAACTCGACGGGGACGAACTCGCCGACGACGCTTTCGACGTACTCACGCTCGACACCGAGGACGCCCCGGAGGTCGTCGCCCGAGCGACCGACCTGCTCGTTCGCGGCGGCTTCGTGGCGATCTACTCCCCTTTCGTAGAACACACCCGTGAGGTGGTAGAGTCGGCCCGCGAGGCAGGTCTCGCCGACGTGGAGACCCTCGAAACCATCCAGCGCCGGATGGACTTCGACGACCGCGGCTCGCGGCCCTCGACCGCGGGCGTGGGGCACACCGGCTACTTGACGTTCGCACGGCGGCCGTAAGCAGTCTTCTTCTCGATTTCTCACAGACCACCATCAGCGAGCGACTGAGCGCCGTGAGAGCTTCGCTCTCACGAAGACGAAGCGAAGGAGCGAGCTATGCGATAAGCAAACGCGGGGGAAGAGGACCGGAGGGCGCTTTAGCGCCCGGAGGGACGTGCGTTGGGCTTTTTCCCCAAGTTTTTGCAAGCGAGTGCCTCTGGCACTCGCGCAGGAAAAAGTGGCTAGTTATCGTCTTCGCGCCACTTGTGGTCGCACTCGGTGCAGATGAAGAATCGCGTCTCGCTCTCGTCGGCGGCGCGAATCTGTTGCATGTACCACCGGGCGCGGTCGTTGCCGCAGTTCGGGCAGTGAGCCTCCGTGGTGGGAAGCGCGCTCTCCTCGTCGCCCTGACTGGTCTCGATGATCTCGCTGTCTTCCTGGCCTTCGGTGACGGTGTAGTCTGCGCTGTCACCCTTGGGCTCCTCGTGGCCGCAACTTCCGCAGACCCACATGCCGTCCTCCGCTTTCATCATCGAACCGCACTCGTCACAGAATTCCATCGTTGACCCGACGTAGCCGACGGGGCAAGTTAAGCGACTTGTTTTCGATTACCCCATCGCGCTCCGGGACGGCTATCCCCCTCGCCTCCAGGTCGGCTATCTCCCTCGCCTCCGACCCGACTATCCCTCGCCCTCCGACTGGTACGGCTCGCCCACCGCCTCTCGGGGCACCTTGTTGTTTATCTCGTCGCGCAACTCCTCGAACGACTCGTACTGGTCGGCGGGCGTCCGCGAAATCAGTTCCCCCAGATTCCCCTCTCCGTCGGCGTAGGTCACCGTCGCGCCCTCGAACGTCTCGGCCGCGACCTCCCGACTGACGGGGTAGGAGAGTTCGGTCAGCACCGAGTCGAGGTGGCTGAGTTTGATCTCTCGTCCCATGAACGCAGGTACCACGGGACCGTTTTTAGGTGTTGTCGCGATACAACGTTGCCTCGAAAGCTTACGGCTGTTTTGTGGTCGCTAGCAGTCAAGGAGATGGGGACGGATACGTCGCCGAGACGGTTTAGAAAGCCCCTGCCCGCTAGCAGCCGATGGGAGAACTAGTAGAGAAGTCGTCGCCGAGAAGGCCTTGAAAGCCCCCGCCCGGTCGAGGTCGCTGCACAGGATATCCTCGCGCTCTCCGCACCGCCCGCGCGAGGATACTGGCCCGTGCAGACGACCAAGCCGGACGCGACCGGGCGGCCCCTTTCATCCACCCAGTCAGGCTGTGCCGAGCGAGGGCCTCATACCTCCCCAGCCGATTGCGCTTCTCGTTCCGCTACGCTCCACTGCGATGCTCATCCCTCGCGCGCTTTGGGCTCGGCACAAGGCCTCGCCAGCACACGCCGAGGTGGGATGTCAAACTAACATTCTATCTGGTAAAGAAATATTCATAAATGGAAAGAAAATGTAATTCTGCCCTTACATGTTGAGGAGGGAGCGCAGTCCGTCCGCTGCAGGCTTCTCCAGCCCTGGCCGACCCGATTCCTTCGGAGCAGAGGAGATTTGTGACGCGCCGCCGAAATCCCGCGCATGACCGAAGTCGTCGTCGCGGGCGGTGGACTGGCCGGACTGGTGACTGCGCGACGCCTCGCGGAGACTGGCGCGGACGTGCGGCTGTACGAACGCCACCCCGACGTGGGCGGGCGCGTGCGGTCGCTCCGCCGCGACGGGGTCGTCTTCGACCGCGGATTTCAGGTCCTCTTCACCGCCTACCCGGCGGCCCGGCGGGAACTCGACTACGACGACCTCGACCTGCGGTACTTCGCACCCGGCGCGGTCGTCGCCCGGCCCGGCCACCGTTCGGTGCTCGCCGACCCGTTCCGGGACCCGCTCGCGGCGGTCGAGACCCTGTTCAACCGCGACGTGACGACGCGCGACAAACTCGGAGTCCTCCGGCTTCGGCGCGAACTCGCCGGGAAGTCCCGCGCCGACATCCGCGACGGCTCGGACGCGACGACTCGCGAGTACCTCCGCGAGCGGGGCTTCTCCGAGAAGTTCCTCGCCAACTTCGCCGAACCCTTCTACGGGGGCATCTCGCTCGACCGGAGCCTCTCGACCTCGCGGAAGGCGTTCGAGTTCACTTTCAAGATGCTCGCGTCCGGCGAGACCGCCGTCCCCGCCCGCGGGATGGGCGCGATCAGCGAGCAGTTGGCCGACCGGGCCCGCGAGGAGGGAGTGGCCGTCCACACCGACGAGACGGTTACGGAAATCGAAGCCCCGAGTTCGGACCACGAGGGGGTCACCGTCGAACTCGGCCGCGAGACGACCGAAGCCGACGCCGTAGTCGTCGCCACCGACCCGCAGCAGGCCCGCGAACTGACCGGCGTCGAAACCATCCCGACCGACGCGAAGGGTTGCGTCACCCAGTACTACGCCTTCGAAGGCCCGGAACTCGACGCGGGAGACCGACTCCTCCTCAACGCGGGGGAGACGGGAACTGACGGGCCGAGAAGCAACGGAGCCGGACCCAACCACGTCGCCCAGCTATCGGCGGTCGCCCCGGAGTACGCCCCCGACGACCTGAACCTCCTGAGCGCGACCTACCTCGGAGTGCCCGAGGACGACGACGAGGGCCTCGCCGCCCGGACCGTCGAGACCCTCGCGTCGTGGTACCCCGAGCGCAGGCTCGACCTCCGGACGGTCCACACCAGCCGCGTCGAGTTCGCGCAGTTCGCGCAACCGCCCGGCGTCTACGACCGACTGCCCGACGTTCGGGCTCCCGACGGACCTGTCTACCTCGCGGGCGAGTTCACCGAGGCGTCGTCGCTGAACGCCGCCATGGAGAGCGGACGGACTGCTGCAGAGGCGGTCGCTCGGGACCTCGACCTCGAATAACGCCTCTCCTCTCCCGTCGTTTCCCCCTCTCCCGCGACGCAGCGACTCAGAGGAGTCGCCGAAACTCCCCGAGCGGCGGGAACGACAGCACCTCGGCCGCGTCCTCGTCCCAGACTATCGGCCGGAAGGCGTCGGCGTCGGTCACCACCGGGGTCTGGAAGTCCCTCGTCCGCATCCCGTTGACCGTGGCCCCGGGTGCGAGGCGGTTGAACGCCGGGAGGACGAGCACGTCCGCGCCCCGGTAGGTTCCCGGCCCGTAGAGCAGGCAAGGGTGGCGCGTCCCCTCGATCTCGATGGCCGGGTGGTCGTGGCCGACGACGTATCTGTCCGCATCCGCTTCGGGTTCCGCGTGGCCGTGGTGGACCACGGTAGAGCCGATTCGGTACTCGTCGCGCACCTCCGCGCCGAGCGATTCCGTCACCGACGCCAGCATCGAGTCGTGATTCCCCTCGACCGCGACCAGCCGCGCGCCCGCGTCCGCGACGGTCCGCCGGAGTGCCACCACGGTCTCCTCGACGCCCTCGGGCACCCGGTCGAAGGCGTGGAGCAGGTCGCCCGCGACGACCACTTCGGCTGGGTCGAAGTCGGCGAGCAGGTCGGCGAGACGGCCGGTCAGGTCCTCGCGCTCGCCGAGGGGAAGCTCCAGCTGGGAGGCGGCGTCCCGGCCGACGTGGAGGTCGGCGACCACCAGCGCGTCCTCGCCGGGGAGGTAGACCGCCCTGTCGCGGAACTGTGCGTCCATCGCAACCGGGTACGGCGGCCTCACCCTTCCGGGTTGCGATGGGCGTCGTCCCCACTGATCGAAGCCGGACGGTCCAGGTACCGGTCGAGAAACGCCTCTCGGGTGACGACCTCGATTCCCGCGAACCCGTCGAGGTCCCGGAGGTGGTAGTCGTCCGAGACCACGGAGTCGGCACCCACCGTCAGCGCACACTCCAAGACGGCGTCGTCGTCATCGTCGTCGGCCACGTCGAGCGACACCGCGGGTTCGACCACGCGGGCGAGGTCCGCGGCGCGTTCGACCGCAATGTTGCGTCGCTCGCTCGGAAGCGGCAGATGGTCGCGTCCGAGGACGGCCGAAAACTCCCAGAGGAGCGCGGGCGACGCCGCCGCCTCGACGGCTCCGGACTCGGCCAGCGAGACGCAGGCGAGGGGCTCGTCGGGGAAGGCGAGTTCCGCCACGAGGACGTTGGTGTCGAAGACGACAGTCCGGCCGGTCACGACGGGGAGTAGGCGTTCACGGGCCAAAACGCGTTTCGAACGCCGGGATTTTTGTTTCGGCCCCCGACAGTACCACCTATGGCCGACGTGTTGGAGAACAAGCGCGCCGCGACCCGGTTCCGCATCCTCGCCGAGATCGCGGACCGGCAACCCGCGGTGAGTCAGGGCGAGATCGCCGACGCGGTCGGGGTGACGAGTCAGGCGGTCAGCGAGTACATCCGGGCGCTGGTCGAGGACGGACTCGTCGAGAAGGAGGGTCGCTCACGATACAGCGTCACGAAGGAGGGCGTAGACTGGCTCCTCCAGGAGGCCGGGGACGTGCGCCGGTACGCCGACCACGTGACCGAGGACATCCTCGGCAGCGTCCAGGAGGAGGCCGCCATCGCCACCGACGACGTGACGGAGGGCCAGCCGGTGACGCTCTCGCTCCGCGACGGCCTCCTGCACGCGACCCCCGGCGAGGAGGGTCCGGCGACCGGCGTGGCGACGACCGACGCCGACGCGGGCGAGGACGTGGGCGTCACTGGCTTCGAGGGCATCATCGACTTCGAGCCGGGCACCGTCACCGTCTTTCAGGTGCCGCCGGTTCGCTCCGGGGGTGCGAGCACGGCCGATAGCGACACGCTGGCCGAGGCCTGCGAGTCGGCCGACCTCGTGGCTGCGACGGGCGTCGAGGCCGCGGTGGCGCTCCGAGAGGCCGACCACGAACCCGCGACCACGTTCGCCGGGGGCGAAGTGGCCGCCGAGGCCGCGGGCCGCGGACTCGACGTGGTGGTCGTGGCTACCGCAGACATCGTCGGGCGGGTCACCGACGCACTCCGGGACGGTAACGTCACCTACGAAGTGACCGAACTGAGTTGAGAAATCTCGCTCGCCGGTACTCCTAAGCCCTCTCCCGTCCTGTTCTCAAGCAGTGACCTTCGAGGAGACGGTCCGCGGCGAGAGTGACCCCATTTCGACCCGCGAGTCACTTCGCCCTGCGGAGGCCGAGCACCTCCCGGAGACGGACGAGGTCAGAATCATCGCCCAGTACGAGGCGAGGTCAGTCGAGTTGAGAACCGAGCCGTTCTCGCGATACGCGGGCCGGAAGTGTGCCGGGGTAGCCGCAGACGCAGTGACTTCGGCCATCGCGGAACGACTCGACGCGCCGACCGAACACGTCGCCGTCAATTCCCAGTTCGAGACGGGAAACGACGGCGTGCCAGACGACGCCAAGGCCGAGGTTCTGGTGACCTCCACCGTCTGGATGAAGCGGTGGGAAGACGGAGTGAAGAGCCGACCCGCGGTCGACTTCGACGAACTAGTGGCGGTGACGCCGTCCACCGTGACCGCGACCGTGGAGTTGTTCGGTCGGGAGTACGCCTGCGTGGTCCCCGTCTTGGCGAAGAAGACCCGGGCGCAGCTCCTGTAGCCGGCCGGTTCTCCGGTCAGCTAACCCTGTTCTTCGCGGCCGTGTAGGCCTCCCGGACCTGCTGGAACTCCTCGCGGTCGCCGCCGTGGTCCGGGTGGACGTCCTTGACTTTGTCGCGGTAGGCGCGCTTGACCTCGGCGAGCGTCGCACCGGGTGGCACCCCGAGGATAGCGAAGGCGGCCTCCGTCGGATCTACGCGCCCCTCGTCGTCGTCCTCGGAGAGGTCCGGCGTCTCGAACGGCAGGCGGTCGCCGAGGTGCATGCCGGGCATCTCGTGTTCCACGAGGACCGCGTAGGTCGGCGAGCGCTCGATGCGGAAGTACGCCCGGGCGTCGAAGGTGATGGCCACGTCGCGCTTCGGGAGGTAGAAGGCGACGTGTTGGCCCTCGACGAAGTGGTCCTCCGCGAACTCCTCGCCGATGGCCGAGAGGTACTGACGTATCTCGACGCGGCGTCGCCCCTCGCCGGTCGAGTATGTCGCCGTCGAGACGCGACTCGGGTACAGTCGCGCTCCTGCGACGAAGATGGCGACGATGACGAGTCCGACTCCGGCCGACAGCCAGAGGCCGACGACCAGCCATTCTGGCAACACGGCCCTCCATACGGGCCGTGCGATTAAGAAACCCTCGGCGCTTGCTGGCACTCGTATCGAGCCGATGGTAACATTAATGGTCGTCGCTTCAGATGGATTGAACGGCACATGTCACATTCGGGAAGTCATTAAAAGGATGATATCACAGGGCCAGAACTCCGACGTCGAGGGTGAACTCGAACCCGGTGAGATCCACAACGTTCTCAGGAACGACCGGCGACGACGCGCGATACAGCACCTCAGGACGGTCGAGGAGCCGATCTCCGTGGACGACCTCGCCGAGCACATCGCCTCGGTCGAGACCGACGAGTCCCCGCCGCCCCGCGACGTTCGCAAGAGCGTGTACGTGTCCCTCCACCAGACGCATCTCCCGAAGCTCGACGAACTCGACATCGTCGATTACGACCAGCGCGACCAGATGCTCGAACTCCGCGACCGCGCCGAGGAGGTCGAGGTCTACATGGAGGTCGCCCCCGAGGAGAACATCTCGTGGTCCACGTACTATCTCGGCGTAAGCGCCCTCGGCGTCGTTACGCTGCTCGCGGTGGAGTTCGACTTCGCGTTCGTCTCGTCGTTCGGGACGGGGTTCTGGTCGTGGTACTTCCTCTCGCTGTTCACGCTCTCGGCAGTGTATCACGCCTACGCCGAGCGAAAGCATCGACTGTTCTGGCCGTAAGCTCGCTCTTCTCCGCAGTCCGATTGCGGGGTCGCTCTTCTCTGCGGTTGGACGGACGCCTACGTCCCGTCGACGTCCACGTCCCGCTTCTGGATGTAGGTCCGCGTTCGTTCTTCGAACACGGCGTGGACGCCGCGCTCCTCGACCACCTCGGCGACCTTGTCCTGATCGATAGTCTCGGTCGTCACCTCGTCGCGCTCGACGCCCGCGCCTTCGAGCGCCGTGAGGACAGACTCCTCGTCGCGGAGCCGCGTGGACGTGGAGTGGTAGTGGTAGACCGACGCTCGGCGACCGCGGTACTCCGATCCCGGCGCAGTCCGGTCGAGCAGCACGTCCCGGACCTCCTTCCGGCGGTCGCCCAGCATCGACTCGGCCTCCGAGAGGAGTCCGTAGAGGTCGGCCAGCGTCTCCACGTCGGCTCCGTCGAGCGACGACTGCTGGTACCCCGAGAGGAGGGCTTCGAGCGACGCCACCTCCGCATCGAGGGACGTCGTTTCGAGGGGCATCTGTCGCCGGGCGAGCCGTTGGTTCTCCTCCTCGTAGCAGATCGCCTGCGGGCCGGTGACCTCGTCGCCCCAGCGAGGGTTCATCGACCCCGGGTAGTAGACGCCGAAGTCGTTGTCGTCGTGCTCCCACGTCGCGGGCTCCTGGACACCACCCCCGGCAATCACGTCCACAAAGGCGTTCACGTTGGCCGCGACCTCGTAGGGCTGGGAGACCGCCTCGGCCTCGTCGAGGGGCGGCGCGATCTTGCGGGGGAGCGCCAGTATCGAGTTCGACGCACCCGCGGCGGGAGTGAACTGGTCGTCCTCGTCGAGGAACGCTTCCAGTTCGTCGGCGTCCCGGTAGTCCAGCCCGTAGACCGCGGTGTTCTCGCCCACGTCGGCCGGGTCGGTGCCGAGTCGCTCGACGACCGGGTGGTCGAACACCGGCCCGAGGGCGTCTAGCTGGCGCTTGTCGTTGCGACCGAGGACCGCGAGGAATCGGACGCCAGCCGCCTCGAACTCGTCCAGATATCCGACCACGCGCTCCACCACCTCCTCGTCGGGCTGGCTCCGGGTGAACAGGTTGCCGGTGAACAGCACCGCGTCGGCGTTGAGGGCGCGAGACCGCTCCACGAGCGTCTCGAAACCACCCACGGAGTCGGATGCTCCACCGGAGACCGTCGGCGAGTCGATTCGAGGGTCGGCGACGTGCAAGATGGTTGCCATTGAGCGAGGGTTGGCCCTTCTGGTTTAAAGGAATGCGTATTCATGTTATAACCCTAACTTTTTCGCTCGATGACGGAATCCACCCTTCGGCGCGTGCGGGCGCGACCTGCGTGTCGCGCCACAACCGCGCGAGGGAGAGTAACGTGGTTCGAGACGGCGAAGCCGTCTCGTCATCCCGAAAATCTCCGATTTTCGGAGACAGCGCAGCGAGTAACGCAGGAGGTTGGGGAGGCACGAGGCACCCGCTCGGTGACACAGACCACCGGGATGCGCTCGGCCAACCAGCCGACAGGGTGGGACTGAAAGGGGCCGCCCGGTCGCGGTCACGCGAGCGCAGCGAGGGTGACCTCGGCAGACGCGGGTCGTCTTCCGGCGTCCACTTCAGTCGTCTCCGGCGGCTCTATCCGCGACGGGCGGTGTCTCGGCGAACGGAGCGAGCCGAGGCTCGTCGGAGTTCATCTCCGACGGTGCTGAGAGGAGCGGATATCCGCCGGAGCGACCGCGAC
Source organism: Halobacteriales archaeon SW_6_65_15 (assembly GCA_003023465.1). GTDB lineage: Archaea > Halobacteriota > Halobacteria > Halobacteriales > Haladaptataceae > Halorussus. Next base: position 12,772 of record PXSM01000145.1, read on the forward strand.
CGGGCGGGGGCTTTCTACCCGTTCTCCGAAGTTCGGCCGATACCAAAAGAAATTGCTAATCAATGTCTTAAGACATATGAATTTGTCCTAAAAACAGGAGAGCAACCGTCAAAAACGTCCGTTCTTAGCCGATGTACCGCAGGTCCTCGTCGGTCGGCATCCCGCTCTGCTGGCTCTCCATCTCCTGAATCTTGTTCGCCACGTCCTCCATGTCGTCGGCGCGCTCCTCCAGCGAACCGAAGTCGATCTCGAACCCGAGCACGTCCTCTAGCACTTCGAGGACGGCCTGCGCGCTCTTGGGATCGACGAGGTAGCCGCTGGTCTCGCCCATCAGGCAGGTCGCGCGGAGACCCCGACGCTCGCCGAGACCCAGCAGGAGACCGCTGGTGCCGACGATGCCGCCCGCGGGCTCGTCCTCGCGGAATTCGACGCCCTCGTCCCGAAGTTCGTCCACGAAGTCCGACTCGGTGGCCGCGCCGAGGACCGCGTACTCCTCCATGAGTTCGCCCGTGGGCACGCCGCCGAGCGCGTAGACCGTCTCGACGCCGAAGTCCTCGGCCACGTCGAGGAAGGCGTTCGTGAGCCGGTAGTGGCCATCGTTGTCGCTGGCCTGATGGTCGCCGGTCAGCACCAGCAGATCGCGGTCGTCGAGTTCGACGGCGTGAATCTCGGCGCAGACCAACTCGGTCGTCCCGTCGTCCTCGACGCTGACCTGCGGCGGGAAGTGCTCGGAGTACACCCGTCGGACTAGCTCGCCCTCTTTCTCTTCGAGGAGGTGTTCGGCCGCCAGCTTTCCGACGTGGCCGACGCCGGGCAGTCCCTCGACCAGTGCGGGGTCGCGCAGGTCGGGGTCGGCGACGACCTCGATGTCGATCTCGTCCATGTGGCTTACTCGCGGGCGCGCTCCTTAAGTGCCCGTCGGTACTCGCCGTGCGGGTCCTCGGGGTTGAACGGCGCGGGCGCGCTGTTGACGGCCTCGGCCCCGCACTCGGGGCAGGTCCCAGAAAGGGTGTACACCGGGCGCGAGTGTTCGGTCCGCCACGCCGAACAGACCAGAATGTCGGATTTCATCGTCTCACTCGCGGTTCGTCAGAAGGGGAATCGTCGGTCACTCGTCTTCGGTCTTCCGCTCGCGGTGGAACGACCCCGTGCCGCCGATCGACTCGATGGCCGACTCGGCGCGGGCGGCGCTCTCCTCGAGCTGGGCCTCGGCTGTCTTGTAGTTGGGCGCTTTCACGCGGATGCGGTACTCGGGCGCGCCCACGTAGGTCACGTCGAGTTCGACCTCGTCGGGGATGTCGCCGTTCCCCTCGGCGGCCTGCAGGGCCTCCTTGATGTCGTCCACGCCGGAACTCGACGGGCTTTCGAGGTCCACGTAGCCAGTGACCGTGACGTAGGGGACCGAGACGTTCTCGCGGGCGGTGTCCACGATGCGTTCGACCTCGTCGTCGGTGAGGTCGGTGGCGTCGAGGGCCTCCGGACCGTGGATGGCGGCCTGCTCGAATCCGCCGTAGAGGCCGCCGAACTCCGCCAGCATCTCGTTGGCGACGTGGGCGTACTTGTCGTCGTCCATGTCCTCGCCGAAGGCCAGTTCCATCCAGTTGTCGGCCTTCTGCTCGTTCTTCCACTCCTGTATCTTCTCGGAGTGCTGGTGGTCGTTGACGTCCTTCAGCGAGAGGTCGATCTGCTGGGCGCTCTCGTCTACGTCCAGCACCTTGGCGACGACCGTCTGGCCCTCGTTGACGTGGTCGCGGATGTTCTTGATCCATCCGCTGGCGACCTCGCTGACGTGGACGAGACCGCGCTTGTCCTCGTACTCGGAGAGGTCCACGAAGACGCCGAAGTCCTCGATCTCGTCGATCTTGCCGACGACGAGTTCGCCGGTGTCGGGCCAGCCGCTGTACTTCATCGGGCTTCCACTGTTTCAGTTACTTCGCCTTCGAGTTCGGCCTCGCCGCCGGTCGGGCGAGCGAGCGTCGCGCCGCAGACGGCGCAGGCGACCTCGGTCGCCGCCTTCCCGAAGACGGTCTGTTCGTTGTCGCAGTCGGGGCACTGAACCGTGTAGAACCTACCTGCCATGGTGTCAGTCCTCCAGTTCCAGTCGGCCGGCGCGCCATCCCTCGCGGAGGTGGGCCTTGCCGCAGTTGCTGCACAGGTACTTGAGGTCGGTCTTCTTGGTGGGCTTGTCGCCACCGGGCACCTTGGAGAACCGACCGCGGTTACCGATACCCTTCGAGCCCTCGCGCTGCTTGCGCTGGTCCCACTTCATGCCGGTTGAGCGGCCCGTTCGGACCTTCTGGACCTCTACCTCTTGGTGGGACTCGCAGTGCGGGCAGTACGTGTTGAAGCGTCGTGGCATCTGCATAGATATCTACCTTGCCGTGGTGTAGGGCCACGGGGCTTAAAACCCGTTTGGTTCACAATCGCCGTCGGCGATGCCCTCACCCCGACTGTCGGTGACGCTCTCGCCCGGGTGGTCTCGCCTTCGAGTTCGGTCGCGCCGGTACCTCGGTATCGGGCCGTCAGTGACGAATCGGGTCGCTGCCTTCACCCACTTTTACTTTCAGTGTGGCTGGAGCGATTTTAAGCATCTATCCGCCGAACTACAGTATACCGACTGCGGGCCAGCGGGTGCGGTAGTGGTGTCCAGTCCAGATACGCACCCGCCGTCCGCGGTCTTTCGGAGTGAAAGACCATGCAAATCTGTCACCTCAAACGACTTGTGCATTACGGAACGGGCAGTCCGGGGGTTCCCGCGCTCCCGCGACCGAGACGACAGCGACGCCAGCGCGGAGACGATCCGGGGGAGCAGGATCCCCGGGGAGGTGCTCGATGACGGGCGTCGCCGAACTGCTGGCCGCCACCGGAGCGAGCGCGCCGGTCCAGCGCGTCCGGAACTACCACCTGACCGACCGCGAGGCGAGTCCCCGGCCGCGGGACTTCCTGACCGCGATGAAGCGCACCGACGGCGACGTCTGCGTGCGTTGGGCGGGACCGCCCGGCGACTGCGTGGTCAGGTACGCCGACCCCGGCTGGGAGTGCGCCAAGCACAACCGCTTCCGGGGTCGGTCGAGCGTCGAGACCCTCGACGCCGAGCGCGTGCGGGAGTGGCTCCGGCGGAGCAACCCGGAACTGGTCCCCCACGAGGCGGTCAGTGACGCGTTCGACGAAGGATGCGCGGGTTCGGCGGCCAACCACGCCCGGACTGGCACCGCGCTCGCCGACGGTGGCGAGGACCGCGACGCCCGGAGACGGGACCCCGACGTCCGCGGTCGAACCTCCGACGAGACGAGGTGCGCCGCCGACGGGTCCAACCGCGTCCGGGTCGAGCGCTCCGCCGACCTGCTCGCCGACACCGAACTCGACCGATTCGAAGCGCAGGCGCTCGCGGCCGCGCTCCCTGCGGGACCGGTCGAGGTCGTCTTCCGGCTTCCCCTCGTGCTGGCCGAGGAGAGCGTCCTCGAATCGGTCGCCGGGAGCGACTGCGTGTTCGTCGCCGAAGTAGTCCCCGAGCGCGAGACCGAGTGCGCCTACTACGTCCGTCAGGACCACAGGGGGTGTTGGGTCCCGAAAGGCGAGGCGACGTTCTACGAACTCGCCGACGGCGTGACGCTGGACGTGGAGCCGCCCGAGTCCCCCGAGTCGGCATAATGGTCCAACACCGCTTCGAGTGCGTTCACTGCGGCCATCGGGTCCACGCGACCGGTTCGGACAGCGAGGCGGCCCGGCAGCACGCCCGCAAGCAGGGGGCCGTCCACGTCAACGAGGCCCACGCCGACCGTCTCGCAGAGTCGGTCCACTGGCCGGACGAACTCGCGCCCGACGACCTGCTGGCCGACGACGCCGCCTACGGATCGCTGCGGGGGTGGCTCGCTCCGGCCGACGACCTGCTGGTCTGTGGCGACTGTGGCTACTACTTCGGCCGCGAGGACGAGGACTCCGACCGACGGCCGGTCGGCGACGCCGGGCTCGTCTGCACGGCCTGCTACGCGCGACGGGTGGAAATCCGCGAGGACTCGGTGAGCGACGCCATCGAGGACTTCGTGCGATGAACCGGGTTCGACTGCTCCGATTCCCTCGCCACAGCCGCCCTCAGACGGTCCCGAAGCGCTTTTACCCGGTCCTTCCGAATCCTCGGCCATGAAGCGGCTCATCATCCACGGGCATCCGGGCATCCGGAAGAACGCCGTCATCGAGTACGACGGCGGCGAGCGGACCGTTTTCGGCATCAACGTGCAGGGCGAGTGGCACGGTCCCGACGAACCCCAGCTGTGGTGCACCATCGGCACCGAGGACGAGCGCGAGGACTTCGAGAAGCGCAACTTCGTTCCCCACTGGCTCGAAACCGAGTCCATCGACGCCGAGGACGTCGAGATCATCAAGCGCGCCGACGAGATCGCGGTTTCGTAACCGGTCGGTCGTCTCTCCGTCGTCGTTCGTCACTACCGGATAGTCCTACTGGCGTCAATCGTCCGCCGGAGTGGCGACGTGGTCGGGCGCGGGTTCGAGGGTGAACACCCACGCGAACACGCCCGTCGAGACGACGATGAAACCCGCGGCGGTCCAGAACGCCACGAGGACGGAGGTCGCGTCCCAGATGGCTCCAACGAGGACCGGGCCGCCGACCTGTCCGACCTTCCACGCGATAGACCGAAGCGAGAGGCTGGACCCGACCGCGTCGAAGTACTCGCCCTCCTCGACGAACAGTGCCATGCTGGCGGGAAGTCGGAGGCTATCGGCGATGCCGAGGACGCCGTAGGCCGCGAACAGCACGAAGAACGCGCCCGGCAGGACCATCTCGTGGCCGAACCCCGCGAGCGTCACGTCCGGAACGATTCCGCGGGCGAATCCGGCCATGGGGATGAGTGCGGTGCCGAGCGCGTAGACGAGCGCGCCTGCGAGGATGAACCGCTCGCGCCTGCCGAACCGGTCGGTCAGGTCGCCGACCCAGCCCTGCGTGAGCGCCTTCGTCAGCTTTCCGCCGGCCATGATGCCCCCGATGAGGAAGGCGTTGATGCCGAAGCCAGTGCGGGCGTAGATGGGGAGGAAGATGATGACCGCCATCTTGCCGACGCTGAACGACCCGCGGAAGAACACGAGCGCCTGAATCGCTCGCCGGCCCAGCAGGTCCTTGAGCGTCTCCATCCCCGAGGCTTCCTCGGGGTCGGCTTTCCCGCCGGGGTTGTCCCGGAGGAACACGTACACCGAGACGAACGCGCCGATGGTGACGACGCTCAGGGCGGCGTAGGTCTCGTGGAAGCCGTAGACGTACAGCATGAGGCCACCGAACACGTCGCCGAGGAGGCTGGAGAACGCTCCGACCTGATTGTATGAGCCGATCCAGAGGCCCCGCGAGTCGTCCGGGCTGATCTCGCCGACGACCGTCGTGCCGGTCAGCCAGAGGATGCTCGCGCCCAGTCCCTGCACCACGCGGAGCAGGATGACGTGCTCGACCGACGAGACGAACGCGAAGCCGACGAACACGGCGACGTTGAGACCGAGTCCGACGAGCAGGAACTTCTTGGAGTCCCGCAGGTCTACGTACCGACCGAGCGGCAGGACGATCAGCAACTGGACCGCCGCGAACGCCGTCCCGAACAACCCCTCCACCGTGCTGGAGGTGTTGAACATGTCGGCGTACAACGCCAGCGCGATGAGGATGGTCGAGTACGCCTGACTCCGGGCGAACGCGGTGCTCGCCAGTGCGACGAACTCGCGGTTCCGGAACAGGCGGAGCGTCCCGCCACGTGACTCTCCCACTGTTACGAATCGAAATAGACGTGGTGCCGGTAATAAGTCTACGGCTCTCGGAAATTGTCACGAAGAAGACGGATTCGGCGTCGGAACCTCAGTCGAGGTCCTCGACCGCGTCGGCGATGCGCTGGAGCTGGCGCGTGGCGTCGCGGACCTCGTCGCGGAGCTGTCGGACCTCGCGGACGAGTTCCTCGTTGCCAGCACTCTCGCTCTCGCCGGGTCGGCCACCGGGACCGCCAGGGCCGCCACCCATCCCACCGGGGCCGCCACCGCCGCCCATCATGCCGCCCATCATCTGCGCGAAGGGGTTGCCGCCACCCATGCCGCCGGGGCCGCCACCGCCGCCCATCATCTCTTCCATGCGCTCGCGTCGGTCGCCCTCCTCGCCGTCGCCTTCTTCGGCGCGCTTCTCGCGGATCTCCTCGACTCGCTCGCGGAAGGACTTCTCCTCACCCTCGCCGTCGTCTGCTCCGGATTCTGGCTCGCCGTCGTTGGATTCTTCGTCTGCCATGAATAGGGATTTGCGGGCCGCGTGGAAAAGCGTGGTGACTCGGAATCGGGACGAGCGTCGTACATAGACTCCGACCACGGGAAGCAGAACCGCAGGAAACGCGTTCCCGAAAGCTCCGCCCGGTTGCCACCGGAAGACGGTTCTGCTCGCTCCCCGCGTCGCCGTCGCTCCGCGCCGAGTGGCAGTGGTACGGACCACCTGCTGGGGCCGATGGCATTTTCGAATATTTCTTTAGAAAACTCTTATCTATGTCTTAAATATTTTTAGATGCCTCTACAGCTCCGTTTCAGCGCTAGTCATTGTCAACCGAAGACGCAACAGATATTCGTCGGTCCGCGTGACATCGGGTCGATATGGAAGAGAAAGCGAAGGAGTGGTGGAACGCGTGGTCCGAGGAGTTCCAGACGGAGGGCGACATCGACGTAGCGGTCGCCTTCGGTCCCGGCGCTCCCGAGGGTGACGACCTCGGACTGCTCGGCGACGTGGACGGCGAGAAGGCAATCGAACTCGGATGCGGTGGCGCGCAGTTCGGTCTCGCGCTGTCGAAGCGCGGCGCGGACGTGACGGGCGTGGACATCTCCGAAGAGCAGTTGGCCCACGCGCGACGCCTCGCGGACGAGGAGGGCGAGGACGTCGAGTTCGTGGAGAGTAGCGTCACCGACGTGCCGATGATCGACGACGCGACCTACGATCTGGCGTTCTCGGCGTTCGCGTTCCAGTGGGTCGAGGACCTCCGAGCGTGCTTCGAGGAAGCGTACCGCGTGCTGAAAGACGGCGGCCGGTTCGTGTTCAGCGTCGATCACCCGTTCTACAAGGTCGTTGACCACGAGAGCCACGAGGTCGAGGGGAGTTACTTCGACGACGCTCCTCGGCGCGTCCATAGCGAACAGAAAGACGCCGAGATGGGCATCTACGGGCGGAAGGTCAGCGAGGTCGTGAATCTGCTGATCGAGGTCGGGTTCACCGTCGAGGCGATGCGCGAACCGGGCTACGAGGACCCCGACGAGTACGTCAACGACTTCGGGAGCTTCGAGCCCGAACTCATGGCGAAGGTGCCGCCCACGGTCGTCTACGCGGCGCATAAGTGACGGGTTTTGGGCGGAACGGTGCAAGACCGCCCGTTCCGAATCGGAGAAACCGAAGACGAAATCGGTTCCGAGAAGTCTCAGAACGCTCCACCGTAGTGGACTGTTCAGCAAGTATAGTGGACTGTTCAGCAAGTCATAGCACGTTGAATCGATTGAAGCGGTGCGGTAAGAAGAGGCCGGGCGGGACGCTGGCGTCCCG
>PXSM01000146.1 GCA_003023465.1 Halobacteriales archaeon SW_6_65_15
GTCGGGGACCACCACCACGCGCTCGACGGTCGCCCCGCGGTCGGCGAGTCGCGCGCCCAGCCCCGCGGCGTTCGTATTCACGGTGTCGCCCGCCAGCAGTTCGTCGCCGACGGAGACGAGGGCTACCTGCATGGACGCGGGTATGGTTCGCGCGAATAAAAAGAGGACGTTCCCGAGAGTCGGTAGTTGGCGGGGCCGATGGCGTGCGCTCGGTGCAACAGACCACGGGGACGCGCTCGATGACGCAACCGCCGGATTGCGACTGGTGGGACAGCCGATAGAGAACGCCCCGTGACGCAGCCGACAGAGAATGGCCGGTAAAGCATCCACCGAAGCGCATACCGGTGACCAGTCCACGCCGGGGTGGACTGAAAGGGGCTTTCTAAACGCCGTTCTCTGCGGCTTCAGCAACGATGACGGCTGGACTTGAAACGATAAAAACCACACCCACAGACGCAACTGCGACTACAACCACGACTGATGATTAGCCCATTCCCGGCGGCGGCCCCTGGTCGAACTCGTCGTCGCTGGTGTCCACGTTCAGGCCCATCTCCTCGCGCTCGCGTTCGAGCTGGCGGATCTGGAGCCGGAAGTAAGCCAGCCCGATGATCGCCAGCAGGATGCCCCCGGCGATGACGCCGGTGAAGATGGTGAGGTCCCGGGCGAGGTAGTACCGGACGACCACGTCGTCGGCGGTCACGTCGGGCCAGACGATGTGGACGCGCCCGTCGCGGAGGTCGGTGGTGTAGTCGCCGGGCCGGACCTGACTCAGCAGGAAGTTGCCGACCCGCATCCCTCGCGGGAGGACGACCTCGTAGGAGCCCTCGACGTAGGTCGGGACGCTGAACGACTTGCCGCGGTGGGGCGCGGTGAAGGCCAGTTGGCCGTCGTCGGCGGGCGGCGTGATGACGGTCCGGGAGTTCTGTTTCTCCACGTGGTCCTGCCCGAGCGTGACGACCGTCCCGTTGGGGTACCGGAACCGGACCGTGTTCACCTCGACGGGGGTCTCCTCGCCGAGCGACTCGCGCTCGTACAGTTCGATCTCGGACTGGTCTTCGAGGTCGTACACCGCGTGGTACTCCCCGTCGGTGACGTTGAGCCGCACGTCGGTGGACGCGTTCCACTCGTAGCTGGTCGAGGAGTCGCCTTGGAGTTCCTCCTCGCTGAACTCGCCGCCGCCGAACAGGCCGGTACACCCGGCGGTGAGCGCGAGGAGCGCGACCGCCGCGAACGCGAGCAGGAGTCGTCGATTCATGTGGAGTGCGAGACGAATCGTCGGTTCATGTGAGCATCACGGGACGAATCGCAGGTTCATGGGGTATCAGGGGATGACGCACCGAATCTCGGCAGGGAGGTAGTCGCCGATGGCCGCGAGCAGGCCCGGCGGGTCGGTCTCGTCCTTGCAGACGACGCTCTGTTCGAGGAGGCCGAGGCGCTCGACCGTCACGATGTCGCGGGCGTGGCCCGCGCGGTTGACCGTCGCCCGGACCTCCCCACGGGTGGCGCTGTTGACGTTGACCCGGCCCGAGCCGCGCGTCCAGTCGTAGAGGCGGTCGCGCTCCTCGTCGGCGAGTCGGTGGGTTCCATCGGCTCCGTTCTCGTCGCCGCCATCGGCGGTCCCCTCGTCGTCGGCTTCATCGCTGTCACCGCCGTACACGAACCGAAGGGGCACGTGCTGGACGAGGCCGAACCGCTCGACGATCTGGATGGGCGTCCCCCGACCGAGGCCGAGTTCGCTCGCGGGGATGTGCACCTCCTCGCCCGCGTCGAGGACGAACCCGTCCTCGTCCCACGATTCGAGGGTGCCGACGTAGGTCTCGCCCGGCTCGAAGTCGGGGGTGATCTCGCCGTACTCCTCGCGGAGGAGGTTGCGAGCGATCACCTCGTCCTCGCTCTCCAGGGTGACCGAGGCGAAGTCGTCGTGGCGCACACCCACGGTGTACTCGACGTCGAGGTCGCCGACCTCGTTGCCGACGAGCGACCGGAGCGCGTCGAGCGACCGTTCGCGGGCCTCACCCTGCACGTACACCTTGGTGGCGAGTACGACCATCTATGCCTCGGCCTCTTCGAGGTACTCGACGTTGAGTTCCGCCCGGAGGTCCTCGATTCGCTGTTCCATCGAGTCGATGAGCCGGGTGTTCTCCATCGATTCGAGGGGCGACCCGCACTCGGGGCACTCGAAGCCGAAGTCCATCGCCTCGCCGAACTCGAACCGGATCGAGCAGACCTCGCAGAGGTAGAACTCGTGCTGGCGCTCGTACTCGCGGCGCTGTTCGAGGGCGTCGAGCAGGCGATGCATCTCCTCTTCGAGGTTGCCCGGGATGTTGTCGTACTCGAACGTCCAGAGGTACGTCAGCCACCCCGAGTCCTCGTCGCGGAGCCGTCGGTACGTGGCGAGGTCGTTCTCGTAGAGGATGAACAGCGCGCGCCGGACGTCGTTGAGTTCGAGGTCCAGCTCCTCGGCGAGTTCCTCGTCGGTCACCTCGCCGTCCGGCGGGGCCGCGGCGACGGGCATGCCCTTCGGACCGACCAACTCGTGAAGATATTTCTGAATTACCGGGTCCTCCAGTAAGTCCTCAAAAGCCATTATCGTACACTGGGGGCGTTCGGCCGCATAAAACCATCGGGTGACTGTCGTGCGCCGCGCAGTCTGAATCGCGGTGTCCAGATACGGCGTGAGGTTCACGGAGAATCCCCGAGAAGTCTACCGAGTTGGGGCACGAATCCTCGAAAGCCCTCGGCGCGCTCGCCGCCGGAAGACGGTCCTGCTCGGTCGCTTCGCTCCCTGTGCGGGCTGCGACTTCCGAGGTCACACTCGCTCACTCCATTCGCTCGCGCGACGGTCGCTCAGCGACATATCCTTCGCTCACTTCGTTCGCTCCGGATAGGGGTCACTGAGACGACCAAGGGCCTTCGGGCCGCGAGCGCACCTCGCCCTTTCAGTCCGCCAGGGCGTCGGCCGGTTCGTCGGCCGAAACTCGAGCTTTGCTCGTACGTACGGAGTGTCGTGGTCGAAGGTTTTGCAGATGCCGTCAGGTCGTCAAGTCTGGGAGCCGTGCCTATCGCTGTCACTTCGGAATCCACGCGAGCGGGGCGTGACGCCACGCCCACCGCTCCTCGGGTTTATCGGTGAACTCCCAGAAGCTCCGCGGCCACGTCCCGGTCGCCTCGTGGATGCGCTCGTACGAAAGGACGCTCTCGCCTTCGAGCGCGAGGTGGAACCGCTCCTCGAACCGTTCGGGCTCCGCTATCTCCGCGCCCGTCTCCTCGGGGTCCGCGAGCATCTCCCGGTAGTGGGCCGCGCCGAGCTGATTCACGTACCCCAGCACGAGGTGGCCGCCGGGAGCGACGGCGTCGTAGAGGTTCGTGACGGCGCGCTGGGTCTCGGCGACGTAGGTCAGCGTCCCGAAACAGAGCACGAGGTCGAACGACAGGTCCGGGTCGAACTCGGGCAGGAGCGTCCGCTCGAACGCGACGTTCGTCAGGCCCTCGTCCCGGGCGCGTTCGCGGTTCTCCGCGAGGACGGACTCGGCCGCGTCGTAGCCGACCACCGTCGTCTCCGGGTGGGACGCCGCGACGTCGAACGCGACGACGGCCGGGCCACAGCCCACGTCCGCGACGGAGTCGGGGACGCCCTTCTCGTCGAAGAGGTCGGCGAGCAGGCCGCGGACGTGATGGGTACTCGGGGTCGCGCTCTCGCGGTCCTCCTCGTCGGCGGTCTCCCAGAAGCGGTTCCAGTCGATGGTGTCCTCGAATTCGGTGTCTGTCATCGTGAGTCGGGGTCGAGAAGTACCGGAGCGACCGGAAAAGAGTTGTGAAAATAATTAACTTTACTCTTTTCATACTATTTCGTTCCCCGCGATCTTATGATTTTCGGTAGAGGTGACTAAACCTATTCTAAACAATTATACTAATATTCTAAGACCAATAAAAGAATGCTCAAAGAAATTTATACGTGTATCCCGATTTCTACGCCGCAGGCGAACCACTCGCGCTCCCGACGCCGACGGAACGTGACAACCTATTTCACCGACGGCCGACAACTCCGACCGATGACGCCCCGCGTCGTCTACTACTCGGACATCGAGAACGCCTACGACGACCCCGAGCGCGTGGGTCGGCTGGCCGGAACCATCGACGCCCTCCGGGACGACCGAACGGTCGTGGTCGGTGCAGGCGACGACACCGCGCCGGGAGTCCTCGCGCTCCGGACCGAGGGTCGCCAGTCGCTTTCGTTCTTCGACGCGGTCGAACCCGACTTCGAGACGTTCGGCAACCACGACTTCGACTTCGGGACCGAACCACTCCGGGAGATCGTCGCCGACTCGCCCCAGCGGTGGCTGAGCGCGAACGTCTACGACGACAGTGGCACGAACCAGTTCGCCGACGCCGACCCGACCGCCGTGGTCGAGCGCGCGGGCGAGCGAGTGGGATTCGTCGGCGTGACCGACCCGAAGACCCCGGAGATCGCGACCGGCGCGGCCGACCTCACCCTGACCGACCCCGTAGCGGAAGTGCGCGACGTGCTCTCGGACCTCCGCGAGCGGGCCGACCACATGGTCGTCATCGCCCACCTCCGCGAGGAGAACGAGCGAGAAATCGCTGCCCTCGACGGAGTGGACGCCATCCTCGGCGGGCACGTCCACGTCGAGCGCCACGAGCGCGTCGATGGCACCCTCCTCCTGCGACCGAACGCGAACGGACAGGTCGTCTGGGCTGTCGAACTCGGCGAGGAGGCGACCGCGACCAGACACGAAGTCCCCGACGGCCCGCGCCACGAGGGCGTCGCCGAGGCGCTTCGGAATCGGATGGAGGCGACGGGGCTGACCGAGGTCGTCGCCACCGTCGAGGACCCCATCGTCCGCGAGCGCGACCGACGGTACGGCGGCGAGTGTCGCGTCGCCAACCTCGTCATCGACGCCTACCGGTGGGCGACCGGAGCCGACGTGGCGTTCGTCCAGAACGGGAGCCTGCGCGACGGGGCGCCGCTATCGGACGCGGTGACGGTCGCCGACCTCGTCGGGGTCGCGCCCTTCGGCGGCGAGCTGGAGGTCGTCCAGGTCTCGGGCGCGCAACTCCGGGACCTCGTGGCGACCGTCCTCGCACCCGAGGGCGCGCCGACCGGCGACGGTCGGAAGTGGTGGGGTCACTTCGGCGGCCTCCGGATAGACTACGACCCCGACGCGAACGCCGTCCGCGACGTGCGCCTCGAAGACGGTCCGCTCGACCCCGACGCGCAACTCGCCGTCGCGGCGAACGCGTTCGACGTGCGGGCCGACCCGACGCCCATGGACCCCGACGACGCGGTGGCCTCGTGGGACATCCAGTACGAGGCCATCGTCGAGTACGCCCGCGAGAACGGACTTGACGTGGAACTCGACGGTCGGCTGTCGCCCGTAGGTGGCGAGTGAGTCGGCCGGGAGCGAGTAAATCGGTCGGCGAGGATGAGCCAGTCGGCGAGGATGAGCCAGTCGGCGACGAACGAGTGGACTGGCGACGAACGAATGGTCGGCGACGGAGTTACGACTCGTCGTCGGCCGGAACGACCGTCTTCCCCGTCTCCTCGGGGATCACGGTCTGGTCGGCGTCCTCCCACCTGCGGTCCAGTTCCCGACCCTCGAACAGCCTGTCGAGGAACACCGCCAGTCCGGCCACCTCGGAGTGGGGCTGGTTCGTCACACCGACGTTCCAGTCGGCCGTCTCGTACACGTCGAAGGGGACCTTCTGGGAGCCGACGACCACGAGGATGGGGTGGCCGTCTCCGTGGGCGGTCCTGACGTCGGCTTCCACGTCCTGGATGCGCTCGCCGTACATCGTGAGGTGGACGACCCGGCCGTCCCAGTCCCGGATGACCGACCGGGGGCTGTCGGTCAGTTCCACCGCGAACGGACCGCCGAACCGGTCGGTGATGTCCTCGACGGTCCCCTTCGACTTGCCGGCGTCTCCGGCCAGAATCGCCCGGTCGGCCCCCAGAGCCCGCGCGGTCAGGAGGACCGCCACTTCGGGTTCGCCTTGCATACGGGAGGATGGGCGTCGCGGCGGTTAGGGGGTTTCGGAACCGGGCGAAGCTACACCGAGAAGTCGGTCCGGGCAGCCTACACCGAGAAATCCGTGCGAGCCTCGGCGTCCGGCCCGGTGGTGTTCAGCTCTGCGACGACTGTGTAGGTGCCGGGGTCGGGGTCCTCCCACGCGCCGGGGAACGTCCGACTGTCACCGGCCGGGAGCGTCTCGGTCTGGAGCGCCTGCGTGAACATCCGGCCGTAGCTGGCCCGCCACACCTCGACGTCGCCGTCGAGGACCGCAAAGTCGGCCTTCAGGCCGCTCCGGAACTGGAGGTCTTCGGGGTCGTTCCCGACGTTCTCGACCGTGTACTCGAACTCGACTCGATCCGCACCGACCGTCGCAGTGACCGAACTCTGGAGCGTCATGGTTTGTACTGCGACGCGGAGGACTGAAAACTTTTCCACGCGAGAGGGCGAGGGGTGGCGTCGCTCGCCTAGCATCCGACGGCGTTGCCCGCGTTCGCCACGCCACAGCCGGTCTCGTTCGAACTGTACCCGGCCTCTTCGGCGGTTTCGCACAGCCGATTGCGCGCCTCAGTGTTCGGGTAGTCCGCCATCAGCAACGCCGCAGTGTCGCTGACGTGCGGACACGCCGCCGAGGTGCCGCTCAGCGTGTCGTAGCCGCCGACGTACGTCGAATAGATGTCGTCGCCGGGTGCGGCAATGCGCCGCCGGTCGTTCGGGGGACCGTGCGCCTGTCGATGGTGGAGTCTCGCGCCATGAATGTCAGTTGTCGCCGGAGTAGTGGCCGAGCGCGGCCGCCACGTCCACGAGACCGTATCCCTGTTCGTTACTCGATAGTCCGATGTCCTCGGCAGTCGATTGGAGTCGGTGGCGGGCCTCGACGTTCGTGTAGCCGTGGGCCATCAGTTGACCACCAGCGCCCGCGACGTGCGGAGCCGCCATCGAGGTGCCCGAGTACGTGTCGTATCCTTGGGTACACATAGTCGAGTAGATGCCCGAACCGGGTGCGGCGAGTTCGACTTCGGGACCCGTGCTGGAGAACGACGACAGCGAGTCGTCGCTGGAGGTCGCACACACTGCGACGACCTCGTCGTAGGCGGCGGGGTACGCCACGCAGTCCGTGCAGGGGCCGTCGTTGCCCGCGGCCGCCACGAGTAGTACGCCCCGATTGTAGGCGTACCGAACGGCGTCGTAGAGGGTCAAGGAGTGGCTACCGCCGAAACAGAGGGTGACGACGTCGCAACCCCTGTCGGCGGCGTACTCGATGCCGGCCGAGATGTCGGAGTACGAGCCCCTCCCCTGACAGTCCAGCACCTTGACGGCGTGGAGGGTAACGCCGGGGCCGACGCCGACGACGCCCTCGGTGTTATCGATGGCTCCGGCGATCCCCGCGACGTGGGTGCCGTGGCCGTTGTCGTCGTCCCACGGGACTTCACAGGGTCCACATTGGCTACAGGAGGAGTCGCACAGTACGAACGCCTTGGCCCAGCCGAGGTTGTCCTGGAGGTCCGGATGACTGGTGTCGATGCCGGTATCGACGATAGCGATGTCCGCGCCAGCACCGGTATCGCCGTTGGCGTGGGCGATCTCGGCGTCCACGCGGTCGATGCCCCACGGCAAGGTCTGGGCCAGCGCCTGCATCTGGCCATTCGTTTCCACGTATCGGACGCCGGGTCGGTCGGCGAGCGCCGTGGCAGCCTGCCTGGGCACGCGAATGGTGAGTGCGTCGAAGTTGAACTGTCGAACGACCTCGTCGGCCGCGTCGAGGGCGGCCCGTCGGCCCCGGTCGGACTTGAAACCGACGTTGACCCTGACGAGGTCGTCGGGGTCGGCCGACGCGAGTCCTGTCGTTCCGAGGGCGAGTAGCGAGCCGCCCGTCGTCTTCAGTACGGTTCGTCGGGAAACGTCTGATTCGGGGGACATCAGTTCGCACTACTCATCCGAGACACAAATTTATTCCGCACTTTGTATAAGTACAAAATAAGTGGGTGGGCGACCGTCAGTTGTCGCCGGACCAGTGGCCGAACGCAGAGGCAACGTCGAGCAGGCCGTAGCCCTGACGGTTGCTCGACAGGCCGATGTTCTCGGCAGTGTTCCGGAGGCGGCTCCGGGCGCTTCCGTGGCCGTAGCCAGCGGCGCGGAGCGCACCCGCAGCACCGGAGACGTGCGGACACGCCATCGACGTACCGCTGAGGGTGTCGTATCCGCCGCCCGTGTACGTCGAGTAGATGCTCTCGCCGGGCGCGGCGAGTTCGATCTCCGGACCCTGCGAGGAGAACGACGCGAACGAGTCGTCGCTGGAGGTCGCACTCACCGCGATGACCTCACTGTGGGCGGCCGGGTAGCTCACGCAGTCCGTACAGGAACCGTCGTTACCCGCCGCGGCGACGAGCGTGACGCCGCGGTTGTATGCGTACTGGACGGCGTCGTAGACGGCCGAGGAGTAGCCGCCACCGAGGCTCAGCGAGCCCACGTCGTAGCCCTGATCGGCGACCCACCGGATACCGTCGGCGATGTCGGAGTACGAGCCGCCGCCGTTGTAGTTCAGCACCTTGACGGCGTGGAGGGTGATGTCGGGTGCGACGCCGACGACGCCCTCGCTGTTGTCGATGGCTCCGGCGATTCCCGCACAGTGGGTGCCGTGGCCGTTGTCGTCGTCCCACGCATATCGACAGTCGCCGTACCAGTAGGAACAACTGGTCGCGGCGTAGCCCGTACCGAGGTTACCCTGGAGGTCGGGGTGGTCGCTGTCGATGCCCGTGTCGATGATCGCCACGTCGCCGCCCCAGCCGGTATCGCCGTTGTTGTGGGCGATCTCGGCGTCCACGCGGTCGATGCCCCACGGCAGCGTCTGGGCCAGCGCGTGCATCTCGCCGTTCTCTTCGACGTAGCGAATCTGGGGACTGTTCTCTAGACCGGTCACCGCCTTCTTCGGCGCGCGGATGGTCACGGCGTCGAAGGGGAACTTCCGGACAACGTCTTCGGCCGCATCGAGGGCGGCGCTCCGGCCGCGGTCGGACTTGAAACCGACGTTGATCTCGACCGTGTCCTCGGGCTTCGCGGCGGCGAGCCCGGTCGCGCTCACGGTCGCGATGGAACCGGCAGTCGCTTTCAGCACGTCACGCCTCGATACGCCAGCGCTGTTTTCGAGCATGGCAACATATTATTGCATAGGATTAAACTTAAAATTTTATTCTAGCATACTATGGTCGTAATTACGCACGTTCCCGTCTTCGAGATTGATAGACATGTAGGGAACTCGGTCCTCGAAGTCTGACGGCGACGCTCTCGGCAGTGAGCGTGTCGCGTCGAAAGAAAAAGTCCTCTCCGGAGTGGGCTCAGTTGTCGCTGGAGTCGTGGCCCAGCGCGGCGGCCGCGTCGAGCAGACCTGCGCCGGACTCGTTGCTCGCCAGACCGATGTTCTCGGCCGTGTCCTTCAGCCGGCTGCGGGTGTCCGACTGGCTGTAGCCGTTGGCGCGGAGCTGGCCAGCGGCACCGGCGACGTGCGGGCAGGCCATCGACGTGCCCGAGAACGTGTCGTAGCCGCCGTTGTTGGCCACGGTCGAGTAGATGTCGGTACCGGGCGCGGCGATCTCGACCTCGGGACCCGTCGAGGAGAAGTCCGAGAGACCGTCGCTGTCGTTGGTCGAGGAGACGGCGATGACCTCGCTGTAGGCGGCGGGGTAGCCGACACAGTCCGTACAGGGGCCGTCGTTACCCGCCGCGCCGACGAGCGTGACGCCCTGACTGTGGGCGTAGCTGACCGCGTCCTTGATAGTCTGGGAAGCGTCGCCGCCGAGGGACATCGAACCGACGTCCCAGCCCTGGTCGCCGACGTACTCGATGCCCGCCGCCACGTCGGACCACGAACCACTGCCACACTTGTCGAGCACCTTGACGGCGTGGAGGGTGGCCTCGGTCGAGACGCCGACGACGCCCTCGCTGTTGTTCACGGCGTCCGCGATACCTGCACAGTGGGTGCCGTGGTCGTTGTCGTCGTCCCAGTTGTAGTGGCACGTGTTGTCCGCGGGCTTCGCACCGAACCGGCAGCCGCCCCGGGTGTTACAGTTGACGAACGCTCGACCCTTGCCGAGGTTGGCCTGGAGGTCGGGGTGGTCGGAGTCGATGCCCGTGTCGATGATGGCGATGTCCGCGCCAGCACCGGTGTCACCGTTCGCGTGCGCGACCTCGGCGTCCACCCGGTCGATGCCCCACGGCAGCGTCTGGGCCAGCGCCTGCATCTGGCCGTCCTCTTCGACGTAGCGGACGTTCGGGTTGTTCTGCAGTCCCGAGACGGCCTGCGCCGACGCGCGGATCGTCACGACGTCGATGGAGTTGAACTCGCGAACGACCTCGTCGGCCGCACCGAGCGCCTTCTGTCGGCCGCGGTCGGACTTGAAGCCGACGTTGATCTGCACCTGACCGTCCTCCAGACCGAGACTCTTGCGGTAGTCGTTGTCACCGTTCGATTCGTCGTCTGCCGCCGCCAGTCCGCTGGCACCGAATAGGCCTGCGGACGCACCGGCCGCCTTCAGTACACTCCGCCTCGAAACACCATTGTCATTACCTAACATCGCACTTGTCACGTCTAACCAGAGGTATAAAATACTTTCCGTTCAAAGAATAAAATAATAACAATGCCAAAATTCATGCCCCTAAATAAGTGGGATAATTAACTTTTTCTATCGTATATTTTATCGAACGAAGTGGCTGAGTTCCCAGACGCGAAAACGGTCGAGGCGACGAAAAATGGAGACGTCAGATCAACGACGTCGAGGCGGGGAGCCGAGGAGCCGTCAGTTGTCGCTGGAGTCGTGGCCCAGCGCGGCGGCCACGTCGAGCAGACCAGCGCCGGACTCGTTGCTCGCCAGACCGATGTTCTCGGCCGTCTTCTTGATCGTGTCGCGAGTCTGCGAGTTGCCGGAGCCGTTCGACATCAGCTGACCACCCGCGCCGGAGACGTGCGGGCAGGCCATCGACGTGCCCGAGAACGTGTCGTAGCCGCTGGGGACGGTCGAGTAGATGTCGGTACCGGGCGCGGCGATCTCGACCTCGGGACCCTGCGAGGAGAAGCTCGACAGGTTGTCGTTGGAGTCGGTCGAGGACACGGCCACGACCTCGGGATAGGCGGCGGGGTAGCCGACACAGTCCGTACACGAACCTTCGTTGCCGGCCGTGGCGACCAGCAGGACGCCGTTGTCGGTCGCGTACTGGACCGCGTCGCGGAGCGCCGAGGAGTCCGAGCTACCGCCGAGACTGAGCGAACCGACGTCCCAGCCCTGGTCGGCGACGTACTCGATGCCGGCCGCGATGTCGGAGAAGCTACCGCTACCACTGCAGTCCAGCACCTTGACGGCGTGGAGGGTCGCCTCGGTCGAGACGCCGACGACGCCTTCGTTGTTGTTCACCGCGTCGGCGATGCCGGCGCAGTGGGTGCCGTGGTCGTTGTCGTCGGACCACGGGTAGTTACAGGAGTTGCTGTTGCCGGCCCAGTAACAGTTACCGAAGTAGCCACCGTTGCCACAGTTCACGAACGCTCGACCCTTGCCGAGGTTGGCCTGGAGGTCGGGGTGGTCGTCGTCGATCCCGGTGTCGATGATAGCGATGTCCGCGCCAGCACCGGTGTCGCCGTTGGCGTGGGCGATCTCGGCGTCCACGCGGTCGATGCCCCACGGCAGGTCCTGGGCCAGCGCGTGCATCTCGCCGTTCTCCTCGACGTACCGGATGTTTGGGTTCTGTTCGAGCGCCGTCGCCGCCTGCTTGGGCAGGCGAAGCGTGACCACGTCGATGGAGTTGAACTCGCGAACGACCTCGTCGGCCGCACCGAGCGCCTTCTGTCGGCCGCGCTCGGACGCGAATCCGACGTTGACTTCTACCGTGTCGCCCGGTTCTGCCGCCGCGAGACCGCTACCCGCCGCGGTCGCCACGGACGCACCGGCTATCCTGAGAACGTTCCGCCTCGAAACGCCACTTCCATTCTTTAGCATTCGTTTGTAACGAACTGCCGTGCATTATAAAATTTTTTGGGACATCATGAACTAATCTTTAGTTCCTAACGGTTGTTGCCGGAAATATGTCGGTCCGTCCACAGGTACCGACGAACGAACGCCGGCCCGCGGGCGACGCCGGGCGAACGGCACGCCTTTAGGACCCGAACGCGTAGCCGGGGGCGTGCAAGTCGTGGGGTATCAGACGGACGGCGGTGCCAGCGAGGCCGGAAACGGAACGGCGGCCGGCCCGGCACTGGTCGTCGCCGAAGAGGGAGACGTCCACCGAGAGCCGCTGGACCCGGGTCGAACCCTCGGTTACTCGCTCGGCGACCGTCGCTGCGCCGGCGTCCTCGACGGAGCCACCCACCACGACTGCGAGAACGAGGCCGCGCCGTACTGCGACCGCCACTCCTCGACGTGGGTCTGCGCTCGCTGTACCGGCACCTGCCTGAAGGACGAGATGGACTGCTACGAGGAGCACGCCATCTACCTCGCGGCCTTCGCGCCCGCGACGTTCAAGGTCGGCGTGACGCGGGAGTGGCGACTCGATACCCGCCTGCGCGAGCAGGGAGCCGACAGGGCGGCCCACCTCCGGACGGTCTCGAACGGCCGGATCGCCCGCGAGATCGAATCCCAGTTGGCTAAGGAGTATACCGACCGCGTGCGCGTGCCCGAGAAGGTGGCGGGTCTCCACCGCGACGTGGACGCCGACGCGTGGAACCGGACCCTCGACGAGTTCGAACCCCTAGAGACGTTCTCGTTCGACTACGGCTTCGAGTTGGACGCCGCGCCCGTCCCCGAGACGCTGGCGACCGGCGAAATCGTCGGCGTGCAGGGCCGCGTGCTGGTGCTCGAACGCGCCGGAACGACCTACGCCGTGGACCTGCGCGATCTGGTCGGATACGAGATCAGCGAGGAGGAGACCGACCGCGAGTTGCAGTCGAGTCTGGGCGCGTTCTGACGCGAGTCGGCGCGTTCCGACCACGAAACTTTTACCCGGCCAACAGGTACCGTCGCCCATGCGACGACGCGCCCTCCTGTCCGCCCTCGGAGCGGCGGCGACCGCCGGTCTCGCTGGCTGTCTCGACGGCCACGGTCCGTCTGGCGTACCGGTCCCCGAAACGAACGTCACTCCCGACTCGACGCGTCCCGAATCGAGGCGTCCCGGCTCGGATGCGACCGACGCGACGACCACCGACTCCGGCGCGTCCGGAACCACGACCGGGAAGCCAGCGTCCGAGTTCGTGCGATGCCGGGGCGACCCGGTGTCGGCCGAGCGGTCGGTGACCGACGAGCCGGGCTACGAGGACGACGACATGGAGTACTTTCCGGAGAACGAGACGGTCCGGTACGTCGCGGCCCGGAGCCGGGGCGAGCCGGCGAAGTACAGCACCATGGCCTTCGACGATTGGGCCTCGCTCGAATGCGCCGAGGCGGCCGCGGTCCGCGCTCGCGAGGTGACCGCCGACCGGCTCGGCACCGACGAGTTCGGCTCGGCGATAGGGCGACCGCCGGAGTTCGCCGACGGCGACGACTCCGTGGTCCGGCTTAGCCTCGAAACCCGGGTCGAGGACGGCGGGACCGTCAGCACGCCCACCGTCTCCCGCGACCAACTCGCCGACGCCGCACCCCGGTCGGTCGAAGCGACCGTCTCGCTGGCGGACGAGGAGTTCTCGCGGACGGTTCCGGTGTTTGCCCACCACGTCGAAATAGGACTGGCCTGAGACGGTATCGGAGGTGAGAGAATACGGTTTAAAGAAACAATTTCATTTTCTAGGTGGACGAGTAGAATTACGAAAGCTCTAGTCCGCGAATCGCCACCGAGTCGCCCTCTCGGACCTCGCCGATGATTCGGCCGTCGGTCTCGTCGGCGAGCGACCGGGCGTCGTCCTCGGGGAGCGCCACCACGAAGCCGGTCCCCATGTTGAACGTCCGGTGCATCTCCTCGTCGCTGACGCTGCCCTCGCGCTGGACGAACTCGAAGACCGGCTGGGCGTCGAACGGCTCGGTGACCTCGTACCGGAACGCGCCCATCCGCGAGAGATTCGTCCACCCGCCGCCGGTGACGTGGGCCGCGGCGTGGACCTCCCGGTCCCGGAGGTGGTCGAGCAGGGAGGTGTAGATGCGCGTCGGCTCCAGCAGGACCTCGCCGACCGATTTCTCTCCCTCTGCATCGAGCGGGAAGGGGTCGTCGTAGTCGTACTCGCGGGTCGCGGCCTCGCGGGCCAGCGTCAGCCCGTTCGAGTGGATGCCGCTGGAGGGGAACCCGACGAGCGCGTCGCCGACCTCGGCCTCGCCCGGGAACACGGCGTCCTTCGGGGCCAATCCCACGCACGCGCCCGCGAGGTCCAGTCCCTTGATGACCTCGGGCATGACCGCGGTCTCGCCGCCCACGAGCGCGACGCCCGCCTCCTCCGCGCCCGCGGCCAGCCCCTCGCCGACCTGCTCGGAGAACGCCTCGGTCGGTTCGTCCACCGCGAGGTAGTCCACGAACGCGACGGGTTCGACGCCCGACGCCACGAGGTCGTTGGCGTTCATGGCGATGCAGTCGATGCCCACGGTGGAGTAGTCGCCCAGCGCCTCCGCGACCAGTAGCTTGGTCCCCACGCCGTCGGTCGCCAGCGCGAGGTAGCGGTCGCCGACGTCGAGCAGGCCCGCGTACTCGCTCTCGTCGATGTCGCCCACTGCACCGACCAGCGCCGACGTGGCCGCCTCGCTGGCCTCGATGTCCACCCCTGCGTCCGCATAGGTGAGTTTCTCCTCGTCCTCGCTCATGGTGGGACGGGCGCGTTCTGCGAGTAAAGTTCCACCGTTCTTCATCTCTGAGTCGTTCGTGTACATCCGAAATCAGCACTCTCGACTACTCAACTCGGCGCGCGAGGAACGTGCGAGGGATGAGTAACGCAACGAAACGAAGTGGAGTGAGTAACGCAAGAGGCTGGGGAGGACGAGGTGCTGTTCGGGTGCGGTGCGGTTTCCCTAGGCTTCGGGAGTAGCTAGCTTCTCTGCTCTTCTGTCGCAACGAGATAGTGGCGTCTTTTTAGAAAGCCCCCGCCCGGTCGCGGTCGCTGGCCGACATATTCGGGCCTCGTCAGGCCGAGCGTTCGCACCTGTTACTCATAAGGGCCATAGAACTCTTGGCTCGCCGGGTTGCCAGTTGGTCCATGGCAGAACCGATTACCGAGGCCGATCAGGGCAAGCAGGTCGTCGGACAGGACGGCGAATCCATCGGCACGATCATGAAGGTCGATCAGGGCGTGGCACACGTCAACCTCGACTCTGACCTTCCCGAGTCCGTGAAACAACGATTCGACTGGGGCGACCAGGACGACTACACCCTGCAGGAGACCGACGTCGAGTCGGTGACCGACAACGAGGTCGTCATCAGTCCCGGGAGAGAGTAACGGAACCGAGTCACCAATCGAGGTCCGGATACGTTCTCACCGCCCAGATTTCAATCATCGTCAGTATCCCCACGACCACCGTGCCGAGCCAGAAGACGAGCGCGAAGGTGACGTTGCCGGCAGTGTAGTACGCGCCGAGTACGCCGAACAAGACGACAAGCAGGAGTAGCCCTGGTATTCGGTGCCGTTCTGTGAACTCTCGGACGGACCGGGAGAAGTAGTGGGCGGCGAGGAGTACGCTGAGCAGTACGAACGCCCAACCCCACCACGGATCGCTTCGAATGTGGGACACCCCGTTCAGAAAAGTGAGAACGGCGAGTACTATCGTAATTGGACGCCTTTCGACCATCAGCCGTCTTCGGGGACCAACAACGTCGAGTCAGATAAACTCCCTTCTGTTACCCGGGGAGAACTCGAATAGTGAACTCGGCTTCAGAGGAACGAGAAGCCCAGCAGTGCCCAGATCGCCAGCGCGAAACAGGGGAGTCCGAACCCGAGAAAGGCCGTGAAGCTCCACTTCTTGACCGTGTTGCCGTCGAGCGGCCCGAACGGGATCATGTTGAACCCTGCGAGGAGGAAGTTGATGCGGACGCCGAGTCCAGCGACCTCGCCGAGCGTCCCGCCGAGCGCGAGGTCCAGCGGGAGGAAGAGGAGGCCCAGCGCCACGTTGGTCAGCGGCCCAGCCAGCGCGATGAGGCCGTTCTCGCGGAGTGTCGCCCGTCCGCGGTGGTACACCGCGCCGGGTGCGGCGAACAGGAATCCCGCGAGGGCTCCCGCGACCGCGAGGAACAGCATGCCGTAGTCGGCCCGGAACTCCGCGATCTGGCCGAACCGGATGGCCGTGACCTTGTGGGCGAGTTCGTGGAGGAGGAACCCGAGTCCGGCGGTGACGAGGCTGGCCGGGAGCAGTCCGACCAGCACCGAGGGCCGGTACATGACGGCCTGTCCGCCGCCGCCGAAGAAGAGGGCGAAGGCGAGTCCGAGCGCCACCCACGCGACGCCGAGGTCGATCAGTTCGCGTCCACTGAAGCGGATGTTCGTGCTCATTGAGTGAAACGGAGATTCTCGGTCACGTAAGCGTCTCGATGATGAGGTCCGCACTGTTTCGCGCGCCCTGAACCATCCACTCACCGATCTGGTCTACGCCGCCGACTTCCGCTCCGAACAGGGGCAGGACGACGAACGGGAAGAGGAAGGTCGCGATCATGCTCCCGACGTTGGTCATCGCCACGACGGCGATGAGCCGGAACAGCGGCACGTCGAGCATCTGGCCGAGCAGGTCACGGAGCGGGGTCTCCTCGTCGCTCATCAGCTCGTTCAGTTTGGCGATGTCGCCGACGTTGACCGAGGTGTACTTCAACTCGACGTAGCCCGCGAACCACCCCGGCGCGAGCATGGGGTTGAC
>PXSM01000147.1 GCA_003023465.1 Halobacteriales archaeon SW_6_65_15
GGCGAGTCCGCCGAGGACCCTCGCTACGTCCCGGACTACAAGACGCAGTATCTCTCGCGCATTCGGGAGTTGACCGACGACCACTCGCGGGCTGAACTTCGCGAGGAGATCGCCACGATTCAGGACGAGATCGGTGCGTGGCGCGAGGAGTTCGACGTGGCGGGACGCGACGAACTCGAAGCGTCGCTGACCGACGAGGACCTGACTGGCGACGAGGTGCGCCGGCGCAACCGCGTCCTACGGCGGTGGAAGCGCAACGAGGAGACCAAGACGCTCCTCCGGCACGCGCTCGACCTGTACGACGACCTCGCGGACCTCGAAACGGAGTCTTCGGCCACCTCGCCCGCGTGAGCGATGGCTCCGTTCCCCGTTCTGCTGGCGAACCGAGCGCGGCTCACACAGGGCGTCGTCCACGAAGCCGTTCACGACTGGCTGTCCGGCCACGGCGGATTTCACGACGTCCGTTACGCCCCCTCGAAGCTCCGTCGCGAGCAGGTCCACGCCGAGGTCGAGCCGGAAGTCGCGCTCGACATCGACCCCGAACTTCCGTCCGCTCGGCTGGAAGTACAGTTCGAGTTCCCTGAAAACGCGTCTCGCGACTACTATCGCATCCAGTGGGTCGTCCCCGACCGGAACTATTCGGTCGGCTGGCATCAGCACGACCACCGCGACGACCTCGGCGAGTGTCACCTCCAGCTGGATTACGGTGACGAAGTGATCGACGTGCGTCCGGCCGACTTTCTCGACGCCCATCCACTCAACGTTCTGGAAACGCGGCTGGCGCAACTACCGGAGATTCTCGACGGGATTTCGCGGACCGAGGAAAGCCCACCGCGATTCGACCGCTGACTTCAGACCAGCGGCTCGACCAACTCGCGCCCGGCGTCGAGCAACTCCTCGACCCGTGCCTCACTCGCGGCCTCCGCGTAGACCCGCATCTTCGGTTCGGTGCCGCTCGGCCGGACGAGCAGCCACGACCCGTCGTCGAGGAGTATCTTGAAGCCGTCCGTGTCGTTCACCTTCTCGACGGATTCGCCAGCCACCTCGTCGGGGAGTTCGGCTTCGAGGTCGTCCAGTACCGCCTGCTTGCGGTCGTCGGGGCAGTCCACGCTGACCTTGCTCTGATGGATCTCGCCGAACTGCGCGAGGAGGTCGTCCACCCGGTCGTCGTAGGCGCGTTCGCTCTCGACGGCCGCGGCGAGCAGGGCCATCAGGACGCCGTCCTTCTCGCGATTGTGGCCCCGGATGGAGAAGCCGCCGGACTCCTCGCCGCCGATGAGGGCGTCGTGCTCTTTCATCGCCTCGGCGACCCACTTGTAGCCGACCGCGGTCTCGACGACCTCCTCGCCGTGGGCCTCGGCCACCCGGTCCACGAGGAAGGTGGTCGAGACCGTCCGGACCGCGGGACCGGAGTCGTACTGGAGCAGGTAGTCGTAGGTCGCCGCGAAGAAGAGGTTCTCGTCGAGGAACCCTCGTTCGGGCGTGACGACCGCGATTCGGTCGGCGTCGCCGTCGTTGGCGATGCCGAGGTCGGCGTCCTGTTCGCGGACCTCCTCGACCAGCCCTTGCAGGTTCTCGGCGCTCGGCTCGGGGTTGGTGCCTCCGAATTCGGGGTCCTGCTCGCACCTGCGCCGGTGGACCGTCGCCCCGGCGCGTTCGAGTAGTTCGTCGGTGAAGCCTCGCCCCGAGCCGTGCATGGCGTCGTAGACCACGGTGAGGTCCGAGAAATCAGCGTCTATCAGATCGAACAGGTGCTCGGCGTAGGGTTCGAGCAGGTCCTCCTCGCGGACGCTTCCCTGCTCCTCGTCCGGGAGCGCGCGGGGTTCCGCGATGCGGGCCATTATCTCGTCGGTGACTTCCGGCAGGGCGGGCGCGGCGTCGTGGGGGAAGAACTTCACGCCGTTGTAGTTCGGCGGATTGTGAGAGGCCGAGACGACCAGCGCGCCCGCGAGGTCGCGGTCGGCGATGCTCCAGACCGCGAGGGGCGTCGGGCAGTCGCGGGGCGGAATCAGCGCGTCGAAGCCGTTGGCGGCCAGCACGCGACAGAGTTCCTCCGCGAATCCCCGCGAGGTCTCGCGGGCGTCGTAGCCGACCGCGACCGTCCCCTCCTCGCGGTCCTCGACCTCCCGGAGGTAGTCGGCGACCGCCTGCCCGACCATCCGGACGCGGGGCGCGGTGAACTCGTCCAGCGTGGCTCGCCAGCCGTCGGTTCCGAACGAAATCGGCGTCTCCATATCCATCCTCTCTCCGTGCGCGCCGAAAAAACCATCGCGTGCTCTCTTGGCATGGACGTTCGCAGGTCCCTTCGTACGGTCGTTCGCACGTCCTTTTGCCAGGACGCCGCCCTTCGGCGGGACGACAGCTTATAAACCCGCCGCGGATTCGTGGCAGTAACGTGAGGGTCCGGGCGCGAGTAGCCTCTCACATGACGGCGAAGACTCCTCCCGGTCCGCGAGGCCTACCAGTTCTGGGTAACACCCACCAGTGGGCGCGCGACCCCTGCTCGTTCCGCGAGCGGTGCGCCGAGCGGTTCGGCCGGGTCGTCAACTACGAGATCATCGGCTGGGACGCCTACATGCTGACCGACCCCGCGGACGTCAAGCGAGTGCTAGAGGACCGCGAGACGTTCCCGAAACACCGCGAGAGCGACGACCAGTTGCGCGAGGTAGTCGGCGACGGCCTCATCACGAGCGAGGGCGATCTCTGGGAGCGCCAGCGCGAGGCCATCCAGCCCGCGTTCTACCTCGACCGAATCCGACGCTACGCCGACGTCATGGTCTCGCGGGCCGAGGCGCTGACGGACGGGTGGCGCGACGGCGGGACGGTGGACCTCCAGTCGGAGATGATGCGGACCACGCTGGAGATACTCGTGGAGGCGATGTTCGGCTCGGACATCGACCTCGAAGCGCGCGGCATCTACGACGCGGTGGAAGCCATGCAGGAACCGCTGAAGCCCCGGAACCAGCCCGTCACCTTCCTCGCGCCGGACTGGGCACCCGTGCCCTTCCTCCGGCGGGCCGACGCCGCGCTCGACCACCTCGAAACCCAGATCTACGACATCCTCGACGACCGTCGGGGGGCCGACGCCGACCGGGAGGAGTGCCGAGAGGCCGACCGCGACGACCTGCTGGCGATGCTCATAGACGCCGACGCCGAGATGGACGACGAGCAGATCCGCGACGAGATGCTGACCTTCCTGTTCGCCGGCCACGAGACCACCGCCCTCTCGCTGACGTACGTCTGGGACCTCCTCTCGCGCAACCCCGCGGTCGAGGCCCGCCTGCACGAGGAACTCGACGCGAAGATCGACGGCCGACCCACCGTCGAAGACGCCTTCGCGTTCGAATACGTCGAGGCGGTCGTGAAGGAAGCGATGCGACTCTACCCGCCGGCCCACGAGATACGCCGCGAACCCGCTGAGGACGTGACTATCGGCGAGTACGAGATTCCCGAAGGGTCCCTGCTCGTCCTGCCGACGTGGGTCCTCCACCGCGACGAGCGATTCTGGGACGACCCCGAGGCGTTCCGGCCAGAACGGTGGCTCGATAGCGAGGCGGACGACCGCCCCGAGTACGCCTACTTCCCGTTTGGCGGCGGACCCCGCCGGTGCGTCGGCCAGTCGTTCGCCATGGTCGAGGCGCAACTGGTGCTGGCGACGATAGCCCGCGAGTGGACGGTGGACCGGAACTACGACGACCTCGAAATCTCGGCGTCGGTCACCCTCCGGCCGAAGGGTGACGTGACGGTGACGACGAGGCGGCGCTGAGCGCTCTCGCGGCCGCATAACAGAAATCACATAAATCGAGTTCCGGAAACTGTTTTCCCTTTCAGACCCTACTTTCGAAGTAATGAGTCGAAACCCCGTCGTCGTCGCGCTGTCCGGTAGTATGCGCGACGGCAGTTACACTCGAACTGCCCTGAAACACGTGCTCGCGGCGGCCGAGGAACACGGTGCCGAGACCGAACTGCTCGACGTGCGCGAGTACGACCTCCCCGTGTTCGACCCGGACGAGGACGAACCCGAAGCCGCGACCGAACTCAAGCGCAAGATTCGGGAGGCCGACACGGTCATCTGGGGGAGTCCGGTCTACCACGGGTCGTACTCCTCGGCGTTCCGGAACGTCCACGACTACTGCGGCTGGGACGAGTACGAGGACACCACGGTCGGCCTGCTCGCCACCGCCGGCGGCGGGTCGTTCGGGAGCACGCTCGACCACATGCGCGTGACTGCCCGCGGGGTCCACGCGTGGGTCCTGCCGCATCAGGTCGGCATCCGGAACGCCCGCGGCAAGATAGAGGGCGACGAGATAATCGACGAGGACATCGCCGACCGCGTGCGGACGCTCGGCGAGCAGGCCGTCAAGTACGCCTTCATCGACCCCGCGGTGACCGCGCAGGAAGCCGAAGGAGAGGAACCGGCCGAGGCCGACGCGGACGACTAGTCGTCGGCTCTCCGTGTCGTCTCCACCGATCCGTCTTCCGCCACCAGTCGCTCCTTCTCGGCCCGCGAGAGCTGCTTGATCTCGTACTCGCGGGACATGGCCGCGGACTTCGACGCGAAGCGCTCGCTGTAGACGAGTTCGACGGGGGCGCGACCTCGGGTGTACTTCGCGCCCTCGCCACGGTCGTGTTCGCGGACGCGCCGCTCGACGTCGGTGGTGTAGCCCGTGTAGAAACTCCCGTCGGAGCACTCGACGATGTAGGTCCAGTGGACCGTCACGCCTTGGGGGCTTCGCGTGGTGGGTTGTTATCCTTTTGGGTCCCGCCTGAGTCGGCGGGCTATGCGTTGGCCTCGTCGTCGCGTTGGCGCGCGACTTCCGCGATCCCGGCGTTCGCCGAGCACGACGGACACGCCCGAATCTGGCCGTGCTCGTCGGCGAACACCCGTGCGAACCGTTCGGAGACGTGCGCGCCGCAGTGGTCACACTCTGGCATTGGCTTTCGACTGGCGGCGTCCCCGCCAGTGTCCAAATCTTTGTCCTGCAAGAGTAAAAATCCTTCTCGGAAGTGATTCTGAGTTCCGGAAACGCAAAGAAGTTTTGAGGGCCACCTTTCGAAAGAGCGAATCTCCGACGAAGCTAGTCGGTCGTAACGCCGCGTTGTATCGGAGTAAGGAGGGGTGTCTCCGTTATCCGCTCCGGTTACCGTCATCGCCGTCGGCGGCTCGGCTGGTGGCAGTCTGAGCATCGACGGCCCGGGCGATTAGCCCTGCCTGCGCCCCCGCGACGAAGCCCGCATCGACGTTCACGACCGACAGCACCGAGCAGGACTGCAACATCCCGGCCAGCGCGGCCTCGCCCTCGCCGCCGTAGCCGTAGCCGGTCGAGACCGGGAGGCCGATCACCGGGGTATCGACGAGTCCCGCGACCACCGTCGGGAGCGCGCCCTCTCGGCCCGCGGCGACGACGAGCACGTCGGCCGCCCGGAGGCGGTCGAGCTGGTCGACGATGCGGGTCAGCGCGGCCACGCCCACGTCCTCGATTCGCTCGACGGTCGCGCCCATCTCCGCGGCTACGACGGCGGCCTCGCCCGCGGGCACCGCGTCGCTCGTCCCCGCCGTCACGACCGTAGCGGTCGCGTCGAGGTCGGGACCCTCGAAGTCGGCGGCGTGGGCGACGACCACGCCCGAGCGGTCGTGGACCCACACCTCGGCCTCGGGGTAGTCGTCGGCCAGTTGCTCTCGAATTGCGTCCTGCTGGTCGGCGTCCGTCCGGGTCACGATGGCTCGCCCGGTCGTCTCGACCGCGGTCGAAGCGAGTGAGGCGGTCTCTGCGGGCGTCTTGCCCTCACCGAGGATCGCCTCCGGGACGCCGCGCCGGGTCTCGCGGGCCGCGTCGAACCGTCCGGCGTCGTCGGTCGCGTACCCCGAGAGTCGCGCCTCGGCCTCGGCGGGAGTCACCTCGCCCGCCGCGACTGCTTCGAGTAATTCGCGCATGTCCCACTCTGGGCGCTCTACGTACTCCTATCCTCCGACCCCGGAAACGCTGGCACACAACTCCCTAGTATTTATAGATTTTGGCTGCCCGGGTAAATGACCGGGAACCAACCGACTTGGGGCCGCTCGCCTGAGAATTTGAGAAGCTTTATTAGGGGTGGCAGGAAAGACAAACTCGTATGGCAGACCTCATCGTCAAAGCCGCTGTCAAGGACGCACTGGACGACAAGAACGTGGCGTCGGACTTCTACGACGCCCTCGACGACCGCGTCGACGACCTCCTCGCCGAGGCTGCCCGCCGCGCCGAGGCCAACGACCGAAAGACCGTCCAGCCCCGCGACCTGTAAGTCGGGGTCTTTCGTAGCTTCCTTTTATTGCGCACGCTGCTTCGTAGCTGTTGGCTTACGATTACTATCCTCTGTGCATGTTAGGGACATCAAAATATTTCTTTAGAAATCCTATTGTTCGTTTTGAGGTAACGTTGCAACGGCTCGGTTAGAGCGTCCACGCTCGCTACAAGAGGTAGCGAGCGATTCCCGCCCGGTCGCTAGCAACTGTTAGAGTCTGGTGAGTAGCTCAAAGTTGAGAACGTTCAGAAAGCCCCCGCCGGTCGCGGTCGCTGAGCAGGATATGCTGGCCCGCGCCGCAGGCGCGGTCCGCATAGTGGCCTGCTCAGACGACCATGGGTCTTCGACCCGCGACCGGGCGGCCCCTTTCAGTCCACCCAAACTGGTGAATGCGGCCCCAAGCGTGAGCCTCGGTGGAATGTGTCGCCGGGCGCTACTGGTGGACGGTTCACCGAGCGCCTCCCTGTGGATTGTTCCACCGAGCGCCTCCTTGTGGATTGTTCCACCGAGCGCACCCCGACTCCGCCGGGCCTCAGAATCGCTCGACTTCGACGCCGTCCTCGCGCCCGACGTGGACCTCGTCGGCCATCCCGACGAACAGGCCGTGTTCGACCGCGCCGGGAATCGCCGCGAGGTCGGCCGCCAGCTCCGCCGGGTTGGCTATCTCGCCGAATTCGCAGTCCAGCACGAGATTGCCGTTGTCGGTCACGACCGGGCCGTCCTTGCGCTCGGCGGTCCGGAGGGTCGGAGTTCCGCCCAGCACCCGCACGTCGTCGTCGGCCGTGGTCCGGGCGTCGGGCAGGACCTCGACCGGCACCGGGTGGTCGAGTCGATCGGCGGCCTTGCTCGGGTCGGCGACGACGAGGAGGCGGTTCGCGGCCGAATCCACGATCTTCTCGCGGGCGTGGGCCGCGCCACCGCCCTTCACGAGGTGTGGGCCGGAGAACTGGTCGGCCCCGTCGATGGCCAGGTCCACCGCCGAGACCTCGTCGAGTCCCGCGAGCGGAACGCCGACCTCCTTGGCGAGTTCGCGCGACTGGAAGGAGGTCGGCACGCCGCGCACGTCGAGACCGGCGTCTACCTTCCGACCGATGGCCCGGATGGCGTGGGCGGCCGTCGAACCCGTGCCGAGACCGACTACCATCCCGTCTTCGACCGCCTCGGCCGCGCTCTCGCCCGCGGCCCGCTTTTCCGCCTCGCTTCCGCCGCTGGTCTTCATGGGTGAACCTCTCGGCTCGGAGGTAAAAAAGCTGGCCGACCCCGACCGCAACGAGCCGTTTCCCGACGCAACGGGCACCAGCGTTTTTGCCGTGCTCGGCGTAGCCCGTGTGACAATGGCTGCCAGCGACTCGGGCGGGTCCGACGCGACGAGCGACCGCGGGGAGGCGACGGATCGCGAGGAGACGACCGACCGGGGGAACGCGGTCGAACTCCGGAACGTCCGGAAGACCTACTACCTCGGCGAACCCGTCCACGCACTCGACGGGGTGGACGTCTCCATCCCGAGGGGTTCCTACACCGCAGTGATGGGCCCGAGCGGGTCGGGCAAGAGCACGCTGCTCAACCTCATCGGCTGTCTCGACACGCCAACCGAGGGCGAGGTGTGGGTCAACGACCGCGAGGTGTCGGCGCTCTCCCAGCGCGAGCGCACCGAGGTCCGGGGCGAGGAGGTCGGCTTCGTCTTCCAGACGTTCAACCTGATGCCCAAGCTCACCGCGGCCGAGAACGTCTCGCTCCCGCTCGTCTTCGGCGGCGTAGACAAGAACGAGCGCCGCAAGCGAGCGCGGGAGTTGCTCGAAGACGTGGGGCTCGGCGACCGGGTCGGTCACCGGCCGAACGAACTCTCCGGCGGCCAGCGCCAGCGAGTCGCCATCGCCCGGGCGCTCGCGGCCGACCCGTCGATAATCCTTGCCGACGAGCCGACCGGGAACCTCGACCAGGAGACCGGCGAGCAGATAATGGGTCTCTTCCAGCGACTCCACGACGAGGGTAACACCATCCTGATGGTGACCCACGAGCGACCCATCGCGGAGCACGCCGAGCGCGTGATCCACGTTCTCGACGGCACCGTCGAGCGAATCGAGGAGATCGAATCGCCCCGCCGGGTCGAGACCGAACTCGTCTGATGGAATTCGGAGAGAGCCTCCGGCTCAGCCTCCGGGCCGTCCGGAGCCACAAGTTCCGGTCGGCGTTGACGGTGCTCGGCGTCGTCATCGGGGTCGCCGCGGTCATCACCTTCGTCACGCTGGGGACGAGCCTCCGTGCCGACGTGCTCGGACAGGTCGGTGGCGAGCGCGCGCCCAACGTCTACGTCTGGGCCGGTCCCGAGGGGCAGAACGGCGGGCCGGGCGCAGGTGCCCAGCCCGTCTTGACGACTCACGACCTCGACCAGCTTCGAGCAATCGAGGGGGTCGAGTCGGTCGTTCCGCGGGGTCTGGTACCCACCGCGGCGCTCTCGGCCGAGAACGACACGGTCGCCCAGCGACAGGTGATCGCCACCTCGCCCGCGTACTTCGACCCCGGGGACTTCGCGGCCGGGCGGTCCTTCGAGCAGGGTCGCCGCGAGGTGGTCGTAAACCAGCAGGCGACCTCCCTGTTCGACCGTCACGTGGGGGTCGGCCAGAACGTCACCGTCAGACTCGCGTCCGGGGACTCCGTGAACGCGACGGTCGTCGGCGTCCTCAACGCCTCGGAGGGCGGCGGAGCCTTCGAGGGACTGGGTAGCTCCGAACCCCTCGTGTTCGTGCCGACCGACCCCTTCTACGGGACGACCGTCGAGGCGGTCCGGTCGTATCTCGAAGACGAGTCCGACGCGGCACGGCTCGTTCCCGACGACTACGTCTTCTCGGTCGAGACCGACCAGGACCTCGTGGACCAACTGGAGGAGCTGCTGAACACCCTCACGAGCTTCATCACGGGCATCGCGGTCATCTCGCTGGTCGTCGGCTCAATCGGCATCGCCAACATCATGCTCGTCTCGGTCACCGAGCGAACCAAGGAGATCGGCATCATGAAGGCGGTCGGCGCGCAGAACCGCGACGTCCTCCAGCTGTTCCTGCTCGAAGCCGTCCTCCTCGGCGTCTCGGGGGCCATCGTCGGCATCCCGGTCGGGGTCGCCGGAGCCTACCTCGCGGCCGAGTACATCGGCCTCGACCTCGTGCTCCCCTACGACTGGTTCGCCATCGCGGTCGTCGTGGGCGTCCTCGTCGGCGTGGTCGCGGGCATCTACCCGGCGTGGAGCGCGGCCAAGACCGACCCCATCGACGCGCTCAGGTACGAGTGAAACTAAGTCTCGTGACTTACAGGAGAACCTCGTCCCGTAGGTTTTTGCGTTATGGGGATAATACCATAGTATGGGATGGCAGACGACGAGACGCTGGTTCAGTACACCGACGAAAACGAGGACGGAACGATAGAACGAGTCTTCATCAGAAGGACTACCGATGATTCATATCCGAGTGGTTGGCGGTACAGTCTCCATTACGGAACGACCGAGGGGAAAACCATCGTCCGCTACGACAATGCCCACGAGGATACGAAAGGTCACGAACGTCACGTGGATGAAAAAACAGAAATCATCGACTTCCCAGGTGTGATGGAACTGTACCAGCGGTTCCTCCGAGAGATCGAGGAGTTCCACTCGTGACAAACCACACCGTCTGCCATCACGAACGAG
Source organism: Halobacteriales archaeon SW_6_65_15 (assembly GCA_003023465.1). GTDB lineage: Archaea > Halobacteriota > Halobacteria > Halobacteriales > Haladaptataceae > Halorussus. Next base: position 9,959 of record PXSM01000147.1, read on the forward strand.
GTGCCCACGCCATGTCGGAAACTACGGAAACCCGGACACTACAAGTGCGCGTCGGTAGAACGGAGCAAACTCGACAAGAAGCCCGCGAAAAAATTGCTGCGCTCGAACGTGGCGAGGATGTCGAGGACATGCTCGTCTTGAATCTCCCGAACTACGCCGAGTTAGCAAGGCTGATGCGCGAGAAGAACCTTGAACTCCTCCGGGTACTCGTTCAGCACGACCCGGCGAGCATTCGAGAAGCTGCAGAACTGGTGGACCGTGATTACAAAGAGGTTCATCGGAATTTGAACGAACTGAAGACCCTCGGCGTGGTCGAGTTCGAGGACGTTGGCCGGTCCAAACAGCCTGTCGTTCACTTCGACGAACTCGAAATCGACGTGTCGCTCACCGACCCGGAGCCTGCTGACGCGACGGCGTAACGACTCTACGTTCGCTCCACAGTAGCGAGCAATCCCGGAACCGACGTTTCGCGCGTCTCGAACGCTACGTCCTGCGTCTCTCGAATCTCCCAACCGTCCCCGGAGAACGCCGCCCGCACGTCGTCCGGAGCGAACGGGTTCGGCCCCCAGTCCTCGGGCGCACCTTCGCGGAAGCCGAGGACGAACACCCGACCGCCCGTCGTCACCACGTCCGCGAGTTCGTCGGCGTAGGTGCCGCGCTGGTCGGACTCGAAGGCGTGGAAGAGGCCGCTGTCAAGCACGGTGTCGAACGGGCCGAGGTCGTCGGGCAGGTCGAGTGCGTTGGCGACGCGAAAGCTCACGTCGAGCTCTCGCTGTGACGCCTTCTCGCGGGCGCGCTCGATTCCCTCCTCGGACACGTCCACGCCCACGGACGGGTGGCCGCGTTCGGCCGTCTTCGGGAGCGAAGCGACCGAAGGCTCGGAAGACGCGGTTTGTCTTCCGGCCGCCCAGCGGGCGTGCGTGCCGGTGCCGCATCCGGCATCGAGGACCCGACCGCGAATCTCGCCCGACTCCGCGAGTTCCACGAACGCCGGCTGAGGCTCGCCGATGTCCCACGGTGCTGGGTCGTCGCTGTCGTACACCTTGTCCCACCACTCTGCGGGGTCACCCTCGTCGCTCGCGGACTCGTCGGCCATGACCTCTCAGTTGTCACGTCTTCCGATAAATACTTTCGCTCCGTCGCGGGGTATCGACTACTCGCCCGAGCCGGGGTCGCCCGTCTCGTCGATTCGCCCTCGGTACTTCTCCAGTGCCTCGTCCAGTGCTCGCTCGGCGTCCACGTCCAGCGACTCCGCGACGGCCAGCAGCGAGAACAGCGCGTCCCCGAGTTCGTCGCGCTTCACGTCGAGGTCCTCGGGCGACTCGCCGTAGTCCGTGGAGTCGTTCGCGTCCTTCGCCAGTTCGCCGACCTCCGAGACGAGGTCGAGGATGCGGTATTCGGGGTCGGCGTCCGTGTCGTACTCGTCGAGGAACTCGGCGACGCGCTCTTGGGCTCTCATGTGTCGGACGTGAGATGCGAACCCGAGGAGCAAAACGGTTGTCGGTTCTTCACCCTCACTCGTCGGGATACTTCGGTTCCCGGCGCTCGGCGCGTTCGAGGGCGCGCTCGATCACCTCGCGCGCGTCCCCGTGGAACTCGTCGCCGTGCCCGGCGTACATGTGCTCGACGCCTTCCGGCAGTCGGTCGAGGATGGTCCGGATGCTCTCGATCTCTCGGTCGCGGGACTGCCCGGCCATGTCCGTCCGGCCGAAACTCCCGTCGTCGAACGCCCCGTCGTTGTACACCACCACGTCGCCGGAGAAGACCGTCGAGTTCGAGACGAAGGCGAGATGGTCGTCGGCGTGGCCGGGCGAGTACACCGCCTCGAACTCCTCGTCGCCGATCTGCACCGAGTCGCCGTGGTCCAGTTCTCGGGTGCGCCGCGGGTGGTCGTCGTAGCAGAGCAGGTCCGCCCCGAAGGCGTCGAGCACGGCGTCGAGTTCCGCGACGTGGTCGCCGTGCTGGTGGGTCAGCACCACGGCGTCGAGGTCCGCGACGTGCTCTCGGATGGCGTCCACGACGCCCGACATGCTCCCGGCGTCTACCAGCACGTTCCTGTCGCCGACCGCGAGATAGGCGTTACAGGTGAACGTCTCCGCGTCGGCGGTGACGTTGTGGACTTGCATGCCGAACTGTTTGTGCCCCTCCCCTCAAAACCTTGATGGGCGGCGGGGGACTTTAGTGCCCCAAGCACCTAATATCAGGTACACATGGGATTTGGGAGCTACGACGAGTCCGAACAGGAGAATCAGGATTACGACGCCGACCTCGACGACGATAACGGCGTAACCACCGAAGAGAACTCCCACGAAGGCAGCGTCGACTTCGAGATCGGAGCCTCCAGCGACGAACTCCTCGACCGCCTCGAGGACATCAAAGAGGACGGCCCCGAAGAGGCCTGATCCGTGAAGTCGGGCGTCCGGGCGCTGGGCGTCGCCGAGTCCTACCGAGACCGCTACAGCACGCTCGCGGGCGCGGTCGTCCGCGCGAGCCGCGTCGCTGACGGGTTCGCGTACGAGTCCTGCCCCGTCGGCGGCCTCGACGCCACCGACGCGATAGTTCGACTTTTCTCGGAACTGGACCGCGAGGACGTGAGATACGTCTTCGTCGCGGGCATCGCGCTGGCGTGGTACAACGTCGTGGACCTCCACCGGATTCACGAGGCGACCGGGGCTGGTCGAGGCGCTGGAAGCCGAGTTCGAGGGCGCAGAATTGGACGTTCGTACGGCGACGTTCGAGCGCCAGCCGTCTCGGGAGCGACTGTCGGTGAACGACCAGACGGTTTACGTGCGGTCGGTTGGACTGGATTCGGGTGAAGCGAGAGATGCGGTTCGGGCGTTCACGCCGGAAGGTGGAAGACCTGAGCCGTTGCGGGTTGCGAGGTTGGCGGCGCGGGCGGGGGATAGGCTTCGGCAAGAAGGGAAGTAGTCGCAGTGTCGCTGTCGAAATACAGGTGAATCTCCGGTCACCGACGCTACTTTCCCGTTCATTAATAGGAGTTGAAGTATAATAAAAGTATTAATTATTTTACTACTTCTGATAGATCGGACTAACGGGTACAGTCCCCGAGAACACTTCGACAACGATGGAGTGGCGTCCTACAATTCAGACAGATGGGACACTTGATCTCTCGCAAGGTGATTATGGTTTGAAGTAGGGCTCTCTAAATACATCCTACCCACTTACGACTCTGGATTCGCATCCCTCCAAAATGTTGAAAACCTATTTTATAGGGTCCCGTAGTGTATTATGATGGGATTTGAAGACAACCCACAAGTTCAATTGGGACTGGGAGTTCTTCTGCTAACTGCCTCGGTTCTTGCGTTTATCTTTGGCACCGGCGAAAGCAAACTTCAAAGCTCCCTGTTCGTACTCGTACTATCGCTACTGTTCAACGGTCGTTACTGGCGGTTAGTACGCGAGACAGCTGACGAATAGGCTGCTTCATGCCTCACGGCTGGCGATATGGGCGGGTAGGCGACGAGTTCCGGCGAGGCGGAGCGTAATCGGAACAGTCGAAGATCGTCCGTTCTCGGGGGAACTACTACATTCTGTCACGAAATATTGGCCGTATGGCTGTGTTCGAGTATCTATTTGTACTAACCGGTTTTTATTTCATAGGTATTGCAGTGTGGAAATACAGGGATAGATTCTATGGATTTATTGGCTTCACCGTTTCGGCGTTGGCATTCTTTGTAGGTGGAGTGGCCAAAGTATATGGGATAGAGAGAAATCCAGCAGTAGTGTTTGTATTCTTACTTTTCTTTGTCGTGGCGATATTTTCGTTTGGTATCGAAAACAGATGACTGTTTGTTCAATACCAGGGTACGTACGCTCTTCGTACACCCACTCATCCGAGGCCACCGATTCTTAATACCACCGACCCGAACGCACACCCATGGGAGAAATGGACGGTCTCGAAGTGACCGAGTGCACGCGCTGTCCCGAACTCGTGGACAGTCGGACGCAGATCGTCAACGGCACGGGACCCGACGACGCCGACCTCATGTTCGTCGGCGAGGGACCGGGCAAGCAGGAGGACCAGCAGGGCGAACCCTTCGTCGGGCGGAGCGGGACCATCCTCGACGACAAGTTGCGCGACCGGGGCCTCGCCCGCGAGGACGTGCGGATCACCAACTGCGTGCGGTGTCGCCCGCCCGAAAACCGCGATCCCACGACCGAGGAACTGGAGAACTGCTTCCCCTACCTCCAGAGCGAGATCGAGCAGGTGGACCCCGCGGTCATCGTCACGCTCGGCAAGGTACCCAGCGAGCACCTGCTGGACCGCGACGTGGCCGTCACGAAGGAAGCCGGGAGCGTCGAACAGGCCGAACTGGGCGACGCGGTCCGGGACGTGCTCATCTGCGTCCATCCCGCGGCGACCCTCTACGACAGCAGTCAGGAGGAGACGCTGGACGCCGCCCTCGACGAGGCAGCCGCGATGGCCGACGGCGGCGGGAGCGGGCAGTCACAACTCGGGGACTACTGAGCCGGGAACGAGAGCGACCGCGAAGGAGCGAAGACGACGGCAATCGAATCCGACGGTAATCGAAGCCGAAGGACGGACCTACTACTGTTCTAGGGAAACTGGAATATATCCGAAAGCAACGAAAAGTTAGTTCTTCAGCGACCGCCCGAACCCGCGCCGAACCACTTGTCACCCTCCGAGAGGTTGCGGAGCGAGTCGAGGAGGCCCTGACTCTCGTGCTCGCCGGGGCGGAGGCGGGCGCGGATGCGCGAGGAGAGCATCTCCACGCTGAGGACGATGACGATGACCACGAAGATGCCCGCCGCGGCCTCGCCGTAGCGGAACCCGCGGATGGCGAGGCTGATGTACTGGCCGATGCCGCCCGCGCCCACGACGCCGAGGCTGATGGCGATGCGGGTGTTGATCTCCAGCACGTACAGGGTCCACGCGATGAAGCCGTTGGACACCTGACTCAGCATGCCGAAGAAGACCACCTGCGGGCGCTTGCCACCGGTCGATTCGATGGCTTCGATGGGACCGTCGTCGATCTCCTCCAGTTCGTCGGTGAAGAGGCGACCGAGGTTGCCGATGGTGTCGGTCGCTACCGCCAGCATCGCACCAACCGGGGTGATGCCGACTAGCGGCACGTAGATAAGAATCCAGACCAGCGCCGGAACGGCGCGGATGGGGCTCATGATGCCCCGGAAGATGAAGTTGAAGGGGAACGGCGTCACGCGCTCGGAGCCGAGGATGCCGAACGTCAGCGCGAGCGGGAAGCCGATGACGGTGCCGGTGAAGCCGATGATGATGGTCGCGACTGCCGAACCGAGCAACAGGGTACCGCTCCACTCCAGGGTGGCGCTGTCGAGTAGCGTCGAGGGATGGAGGAAACTCGAGATGAACGCGTTGATGCCGCCGATGTCGTTCTGCCGGGAGTGGACGGTGAACTCCGTGAAGTCCGGAGAGAGGAAGGCGGCGAGGAAGTCCGTCCACGAGCTGAACTGCCGGACGATCTCCGCGAGCGTGAACCCGAGATAGGTCGCACCGGCTCCGGTCAGGACGACGATGACGAGCGCGGCGACGGTCGCGCTGATGCGCCGGACTCGCTGGCGGTGTTCGATGTCGTCTTTGACCTCGTCGATACTGACCATCAGGACTCACTCCCTGCGACGACGTCGTTCACGTCGACGTCTCCTTGCGGTTCCTCGTCGCCGTAGTAGATGTCGTCGACGATGTCCATCGTGAGGTCGTCGCGGCCACCGTCGAAGACGACGTGGCCGTCCCGGAGGCCGATGAACCGGTCGCCGTACTCTCGGGCGATGTTCACCTGATGGAGGCTCGTGATGGTCGTCAGGTCGCGCTCGTCGGCGGCCTGCTTGAGGTAGCGCATCACGTCCTGGGCCGCCTTGGGGTCGAGACTGGCGACCGGCTCGTCGGCGATGAGTAGCTGCGGGTTCTGCGTCAGCGCGCGTGCGATGCCGACGCGCTGTTGCTGGCCGCCGCTCATGCTTCCGGCGCGCTGGTCGGCCTCCGCCAACAGGCCGACGGTGTCGAGCGCTTCGAGCGCCGTGCGCTTGTCGGTCTCGTCGTAGTGAGTGAGCGCGCTCTCGATAGTCCCTGTTCGGGCGAGTGCACCTGTGAGCGCGTTCCGGTAAGCGCTCATGCTCTCGACGAGGTTGTGACGCTGGAACACCATCGCCACGTCGCTTCTGGTGCCGGTGACCTCCTCGTCTCCGATGGTGATGCTCCCTTCCGTCGGCTGCTCCAGTCCGTTGAGCAGGCGCAGTAACGTCGACTTCCCCGCGCCTGACGGGCCGAGCAGTACGACGAACTCCCCGTCGGGAATCTCGAAGGAGACGTCGTCGAGCGCGACGGTGTGCCCGCCGTATACCTTCCGTAGATTACGTGCTGTAACCGTTGCCATTAGTTGTAGTAACAAATATTGACTCTGTTAAGCGCGCCGAAGTCGGCGCGTGACTATTCGTTGGTTGACTCGTCGATTTTTCACTCGTCGGTGAAGATGTCCTCGCCGTACCCGAGGCTGTTCGCGGCGTCGATGACCGGCTGGTAGGTCTCCTCGTCGGCCTCCCGGACGCCATTGAACCAGAGGTCGTCCGGATTTTCTTCGTCATCGCCGTCCGTTTCACCGTCCTCGCCCCAGTACATCTCCTCGGGGGCCTCGGTGAACGCCGTCTTGATCTGCTCTTTCTCGTCGTCAGAGAGGTCCGGCGCGACGAGGATGGGTGCGCGCGGGATGCCCTCGCGGTGGTCGACCTCTTTGAGGCCCTCTCGGACGCCGTCGTCGCCGAGCACCATGAACGCGCCGACGCCCGCAGCGTCGGCCTGACCGTTCTCTAGGGCTTCGATGGCCTGCTCGTGGCCCGACCAGCTGGCACTGAAGTCCGCACCGCGGTCGTTACCCGGCTCGTCGGGGATCGAGAGACCAGCGTCGCTGAGCATCGAGAGGGGGTACAGCGATCCGCTCGCCGAGAGCGCGTCCGCGAACGCGATGGTCTTGCCTTCGAGGTCCTCCGGGGATTCGATGTCCGAATCCTCAGTCGTCACGATGTAGCTCGCGTACTCCCAGCTGCCGTACGCCTGCCGCTGGAGGAGGATCTCTGCCTTGTCGGTGTCGGCGCCGAGTGCGGCCGCGAACGGGCCGGTTTCGGCCGTCTCGGCCGTCCCGTTGTTCAGTGCCTCCAGCGTGGCGCTGTAGTCGGCCGCGAACTGGATCTCCGCGTCGGCGTTCTCGATGTGCTCGTCCAGCCGCTCCTGGACCGGCTGGTACTGCGACTGCATGTACTCCTGTTCCTCGGTCGGCGACATGAGGAACTTGACGGTGCCGTTGCCGTACGGTTGGTCACTACCGAAGTCTCCGATGCAACCCGCGAGACTACTCAGTCCTACTGCACCTGCCGCGCCTGCCGATTTGAGGAATGTGCGTCGGTTAGCCATGACCGAATCATGTTATGAGTAATAGAGTTGTCTGATAAAACTTCCTATTCCTTCCCTATCGTTCTACCAAGACATAATTAGTAATCAGATTAGTAATCAGTCGATAGAACCCACCTGTTGACTGAAAAAAGCGAACCCGAAGCGACCGGCCGCCCTTAGCTGTAGGAGCTCCAGAGCGAGAAGTCCGACGTGTTGGTGTTGGTCGTGTACAGCAGGTCGGAGTCGCTGTTGACGTTGTTGTTGTCGTCCTTCACGCGGTCCTCGTTGAGACGGAGGTCGGTACCGAGCGCGGCGGCGAGGTCGTTGAGGTTGGCGCGGGTGTCGGGTGCGACCTTGCCCCAGCCAGCGCCCATCAGGACGACTGCCCCGCCGTTGCTAATGTAATTGTTCAGCGCGTCAATTTCGTCGGTCGTGAAGCACGACCGCGGCGAGGGTCGCCGGTTCCGTCGAAGTCGTTGACCTGCTCCAGCTCGATGCCCTGACCTTCGAGGTAGCGCTGGTAGCCGACGGTGTCCTCGTTCGACAGCGAGTTCTGCTCGTTGAACTGACCGTGGCCGCCCTCCACGAGAATCTGGCCGGTCTTGCTCGACAGTTCGTCGACGAGGTTCGTCAGGAACACCTCGTGCTCGAAGCTGGTCACGTCTCCGTGGTACGACTCGTCGATGGGCAGGCCGCCGACGAGCGCGACCCAGTTAGCTGAATCGACGCCCACGAGCGGGATGGAGCCGTACGAGACGCCGCCCTCCAGCTCCTGATACGCCGTGTTCTCGGCGAACACCGGCACGCGCGACGACGAGATGGCGCCGTCACTGGTTCGGACGCTCGACGCGTTCGAGACGAAGACCTCCTCGACGGCGCGGTCGCGGACCTCCGAGGTGTTCTCGGGGTCGCTCTCTTGCCAGACGCCGCGGCCGGCGTCGCGGGCGTCGCGCTCGGCCTGCCAGATCTGGTCGTGCTTCGAGAGGCTCGACCCGTAGACGCGGGCGTAGCCGTCGCGAACGATGGCCTCGTTGTACAGCGTGTCGATGCTCCCGTCGTCGTCGCGGTCGTAGTGGACGTATGCCAGCAGGCGGCCGTACGGGTCGAAGACGTCCTCGTTGGGATCGACCTCGATCTCGACGGTCTCGCCGCTGAGTTCGTTCTGGGCGTAGTCCTTGGCGTTCTCGCCCCAGTTGGAGAGGTACTTGTCGTCCTCGATGCCCTCCCACTCCTCGACCGCCTCGTAACTGCTGTTGCGTCGGGTCTCGGGCGAGTCGAAGCCGAGGGTCCGGACGTCGTACTCCTTGCCGTTGTAGCTCACCTGCACGTCCACCGTGTCGCCGTCCGTCACGTCCGTCACGGTCGCCTCGTAGCGGACGCCCGCGTCGAGGCTGATGCCGCTTCGGGAACCGAACAGGTCGAAGCTGGCCTTGTTGAACTGGTGGGTGAGGACGTCGTGGTTGCTTCCGTCGAAGTTGCTGGTATCGTCGTTGATGTCGTCGTCGTTGAACCGGTACGCGAGGCCGAGCTCCTCGGCGACGTCGTTGAGATACTGGGTGCCGTCGTAGTCGCTGTAGTCGGACTCGTCGTGCAGGAAGAGTGCGCCCCCGTTCGCCGCGAAGTCGGCGAGGTCCCGGAGTTCGCGCGAACCGAACGAACTGCTGGGCGAGGTGATGACCACGCCGTCGGCGTTCGAGAGGTCCTGAGACAGCGACGTGGTCGCTCGCACGTCGTACCCGTTGCTCTCGGCGTAGCTCTCGAACTCCGAGCAGGAGGCGAGGTCGTAGTACTGGCCGTGACCTTCGTCCCACAGCACGGTGCCGGAGCCGCCCATCTCCGCGTCCCACGCGTTCAGGACGAACTCCTCGTTACCGAACTCGAACTTGATGTTCGAATCCTGCAGCAGGATGGACCCGAAGCCGTAGACGCTCCCGTCCACGGACGCCACGGGAATCGGGGCGTCCGCGTCGTAGAGGTAGGCGTCGCCGTTGCCGTCGTCGTCGACGTTCTCGGCCGACGGTTCGGCCCAGACGGCGACGACCGACTCGTCGGTGAGCGGTCCGTCGTTCGAGTCTACCTGACTCGCGCTGGAGTAGAATTCGAGCGACGGAATCTCGTCGCCCGCGTCACAGTCCGAGCCTGCGGCGGCCCGCGCGGTGCCGAGTACGCCGACGTCGGATTCGTTCACTGCCGCGGTGCTAGCTGCGGACGCCGCCGCCATCTTGAGGAAGGTTCGACGTTGCATGACGCAGTTCCTCATTTGAATCACGTATTATTAAGTCTGAATATTATAGAAATATAGTTGAGAAAAGAAAATATAGGGTGTAACATGAGGTATATTACCAATGTTGATTTGTGAAATGGTGGCACGAATCATCTCTTCGTAACACTCGCCTTCGGACGCTTCGACGTCCTCCCACTTCGACTTTCTTGGTGTTTGCTTGTCCTCCATCTTTTCCGCCGTCTCCACGCTATTTTTCCACTAGTTTCCAGTTGCCCAAGGGAAAGGGACTTGCCCGCGCCCTCCCACGTTCGATGTATGAAGCAACGTACGCGAGCGCGCGAGCGAGAGGAGTCTGCGTCGGTCGTCGTGGTCGACTACGGACTCGGGAACCTCCGAAGCGTCACGCGCGGACTGGAGCGGGCGGGTGCGAGCGTCGAGATCAGCGACGACCCGGCGTCGTTCGCGTCGGCCGACGGCGTGGTCCTCCCCGGCGTGGGCGCGTTCCGCGAAGGGGTCGAGAACGCCGGACCGTACCGCGAACCACTCCTCGAAACCGCCGAGCGCGGAACGCCCGTGTTCGGCATCTGCCTCGGCATGCAGATGTTGCTCACGACGAGCGAGGAGGCCGAACGCGCGGGAGACGAACGCACGGCGGACGAACGCGCCGGTGGACGCGCGGGCGAGGTCCGGGGTCTCGACCTGATCCCCGGCACCAACGTCCGATTCGACGAGGGCCAGACGGTGCCTCACATGGGATGGAACCGGCTCTCGGTGGAACGCGACCATCCCCTCGTAGCGGGGGTAGATGGGGAGTACGCCTACTTCGTCCACTCCTACTACGCGGTCCCCGACGACGAACGGGCGGTCGTCGCCACCAGCGAGTACGGCGAGGCGTTCCCGGCCGTCGTCGCCGACGAGGCTGGCACCGTCTTCGGCACCCAGTTCCACCCGGAGAAGAGCGGCGAGACGGGTCTGCAGATCCTCCGGAACTTCGTAGCCCTGTGCGCCGAGTGACGCGGCGACGTTTCGACTCCTCTAACCGACTCCTGCTCCCGATTTACGACTGACATCCTTCGGGTATAAATTCCCAAACTTGGCTGATAATTGATTATCTAACCTATAGGAATAATTAAGGGGTGGTACCGATACGTTAGGGTGTGGCAATGAGCCACAGACAATACCCATGAACGGACGCACATTTGGCATCCTGCTCGGACTGGTGATTCTTGGTATCGCTTTCGCTGGCGGCGCGACCGCTGCGGAAGACCTGAGCGACGACCCGGAACAGGTCAAGTGTCCGCCGGAGTATTCGGAGTGTAGCCTCGACGACGTAATCTCCGGTGCTGACGCACCCATCACGGCCGACGGCCCGATCACGGCCGACGCGCCGATCACGGCTGGTTCGCCAATCACGTCCATGGAGGAGACCCCACTCAGCGGTTGCTGTTGCTGTGAGTGGCGGTACAACCCCGCGCTCGACGTGATGTCCGAACTTCGCGCGTACTGAACTGATTCAGTACCGTCATCGTCGGAACCTCGTGGTCGACACGACTTCGGGTTTCGATCCCGTTTTCCCACTGGCACGGCGGCCGGATACGGTTCGCCGCACTTCCGGATCGTTCACCAACCCGCCGATAGTTTCGAGCCAACAGTCACATAATCACGGCTCTGTTCTCATCAATCCCTACGTACTTACCTAAGAAAGGATACGACCTCCTCGGCAGATTTTATCTCTCAAATACCCAATAAAGCGGCCGGAAACGCTCGTTTGCGCGGATACTCGAAAACGACCCTCACAGGCTAGATGCAACATCTATAGATTATATTATCTATATAATATCTGGTAAAAAATTCGCGGCTTTTCATCTCAAGATTAGAAAAGTTTTAGAGTACAGCGTTACAAAGGTTAATTCGCATTACGCAGTGATTGCTATGAATACGAGAATACTCGGAATCCTAGTGGGATTCGTCGTACTCGGTATCGCCTTCACCGGTGGGGCAGCCGCCGACGGTCCCATCACGGCAGACGCACCGATTACAGCCGACAGCCCGATCACGGCAGACAGCCCTATCACGGCTGACGTGCCGATAACCCAGGACGGTCCTATTACGGCAGATAGCCCGATCACGGCCAGCGCACCGATCACGGCCGACGGTCCGATCACCGCCGACAGTCCGATTACGGCATAACGCCACCGACACTTCGACTTCTTTCGACGCGTCCTCTCCGATAGCACGCTCTCCGAGCCCTCGGTCTGTTGTCTACACAGTTGCTTCGAAATCATCCTCCAGTGAGCCGGTTTCGGAAGGATGGCCTGCGTCTCAGAGGAAGTCCCGCACGTCGGAGTACCACATGTCGTGGTCGTCCACCTCGCCCACGCGGCGCGCGATGGCCACGGCGATGACGTGCCAGCAGAGGTCGGTCGGGTCCTCTGGGTCGAGGTTGTACTCGCTGTCCCGACAGCCACAGCCGTGCCCCTCGACGACATACTCGTCGTCGTGACCCACGACGACCGTGAAGTCCCGGTACTCCTTGACTCGTCCTTCCGAGACGGCTTCGATGGCCTGCGCGCCCCGGTCGTCGTGAACCGCCAGAATCCGGTTGGTCACCTCGGGCGTGAGTTCGCCCGCGTCTTCGAGGTCGGCCTGCCACTCCTCGACGGCGTTCACGGGTACCGCCTCCCGTGGGTAAGCGTGGAGGACTCCGTCGGGGCGCGTCGCGGGGTATCGGCCGGGAACACGCCAGAGGGATTTGGACGGTGGGCCTAAACAGGTTCCGGTGTCGCGCGTTCGAATCACTTCGAGAGATTCGTCACCTGCATCGAGGATTCGAGGACCGCAGTCTCGAAGTCGCTGTCGGCCACGACGAGGTGGTCACCGGTCGAACGAGCGGTCGCGGCGATGAGGAGGTCGCGAGTGGGCATTCGCTGCCCGTCGTCGAGAAGTTCGTCCTGCATCCGTGCGGCTTCGAGCGAAATCTCCTCGGTCAGTTCGAGGGCGTGAACGCCGCCGAAGTCCTGGCGGGCCGC
>PXSM01000148.1 GCA_003023465.1 Halobacteriales archaeon SW_6_65_15
CGGCGATGCTCCGACGCGTCGAACCGGACCCGGACAGATTCGCGGAACCGGTCGAGGTACCGACCCTCGTCGCGGAGGGCGAGGAGGCGAGGCGGACGGAACGGGAACTCCTCCCGGAGAACGAAGTTATCGTTTGACCTGATCCGGTGGTCTCGAAGAGGGGACGCGTTTCGGATAAGGATGGAGATTCCGATAGACACCATAGCCTCCCACAGGAATGTTAAAATTACCTGAAAAATATCTAAGAACAGCTAAATCTATTCACAAGCTTCCTGAAAGCACTTCCCGAACGTTCCCATCATATAGTTAATGTACTCCGACACGTTTTTCGTGAACCCCCGAGAAACTCCCGACATGCCCCCTGAATCGTGCTGTCCGGACTGCGAGGTGACGCTCGAAGACGCCGACCTGTTCACGGGTCAGGGCGACCTGAAGGTCCGGACCGAGGCCGAGAGCGACGACGTGCTCGCGGCGGTCGGAGTGACCAAGGCGCTGGAGGTAACGCCCCGGCGGTGTCCGGAGTGCGGGTTGGTCAGGTTCTACGCCGAAGAGTAACGTCCCGACGGCCCGAGGAGTGTCCCTCCGAAATCTGTCACGAACGTTTCGACGGCAGGATTAACTGTGGCCGGTGAGTGGTACGCGTTAGCGATGAACCAACCACCGGAGTACTGTCCCTACTGTGGTACGGCACTCGCGCAGGTGCGCGAGCCGATGATACATCGCTGCGAGTCGTGCGACGACTACGTGTTCTACAACCCCACACCCGGCGGGAGCGTCGCCGTCGTGGATGGCGACAGTCTGCTCCTCGTCGAGGACTTCCGATACGACGACCGCTGGAAGCTCCCGAGCGGGCGAATCGAAGTCGGCGAGACGATGCGAGAGGGCGCGATCCGAGAACTCGAAGAAGAGACCGGTCTCTCGGTCGAACCGGACGCGCTCACGTTCTTCTCCGAGGAGGTGGTCGAACCCGTCGAAGGGATGCACATGACGAACCTCTCGTTCGCGACGGAATGGTCGGCCACCACCGGGACCGTCGAGGCCGGGTCGGACGCGACCGACGCCCGGTTCTGGACGCCCGCCGAGTTCGAGGCCTCCTCGGCGTCGTTCACGGACGTCCACGCCAGACGGTTCGGCTCGGACAGTCTCGAATGGTTGCTGGATGAGGCGAAGCGGGCGCTCGAATCGTAGCCCGAGTGAGCGTTTCGACGCATTTCCTGACGGGCGTATCCACGCGTTTCGGGCGTACTTGCCCACGATGTCTCGGCAACCAGCGACCGATTGGTTTCCCGCCCGCTTCTCGGAGCGTTCGACGGAAGGTCGGTAGCGAGAGACGCACCGAAAACCGGCAAACCCCGCCGTCGGAACCGAACCGCGGGGATTTAAGCGACCAGCGGACGCCCTTTCGAGTGCATGAAACTCCACGAGTATCAGGCGAAGAGCGTCTTCGCCGACGCAGGGATTCCGACGCCGGCGTCCACGTTGGCGTCCTCCGTAGACGAGGTCGTAGAGGCGGCCGAGGACATCGGCTACCCGGTCGCAGTGAAGGCACAGGTACACGTCGGGGGCCGCGGGAAGGCCGGCGGCATCAAACTGGCCGAGGACCGCGAGGAGACCGAGCAGGCCGCAGAGGACATCCTCGGGATGGACCTCAAGGGGTACACCGTCGAGACGGTCCTCGTCGAGGAGGCCGTGGACTTCAAGAACGAACTCTACGTGGGCGTCACGATGGACCGCGGCGAGGGCAAGCCCGTGGCCATGGTCTCGACCAAGGGCGGGGTCAACATCGAGGAAGTCGCCGAGGAGGACCCCGACGCCATCGCTCGCGAGCACGTGGACCCGGCGTTCGGGATGCACCCCTATCAGGCCCGGAAGGTCGTCTACGACGCGGGCGTCCCGCGTGAGGTCGCCTCCGATGTCGCGTCGATCCTGACCACGCTGTTCCAGCTCTGGGACGACAGCGACGCCAGCGACATCGAAATCAACCCGGTGATGGTCACCGAGGACGACGAGGTGAGGACGAACTGGAGCAGAAGGCAGGCGAGTACGGCTTCGACTACGTCCGCCTCGACGGCAACACGGGCATCATCGGTAACGGTGCCGGACTGGTCATGACGACGCTCGACCTCGTGGACCACTACGGCGGCTCGCCCGCCAACTTCCTCGACATCGGGGGCGGTGCGAAGGCCGAGCGCGTGGCCAACGCCCTCGACATGGTGTTCTCCGACGAGAACGTCGATGCGGTCGTGTTCAACATCTTCGGCGGCATCACCCGCGGCGACGAGGTCGCCAAGGGCATCAACGACGCCCTCGGGCAGTTCGACGAGATTCCCAAGCCCGTGGTCGTCCGTCTCGCGGGCACCAACGCCGAAGAGGGTCGAGAGATTCTGAACGACGAACTCGTGACCGTGGAGGAGACGCTCGAAGACGCGGTACAGCGTGCAGTTGAATATGCGGATGCGGAGGTGGAACAATGAGTGTTCTAGTCGACGACGAGACCAGAGTCATCGTACAGGGCATCACCGGCGGCGAGGGCAAGTTCCACGCCGAGCAGATGATGGAGTACGGCACCAACGTCGTGGCCGGCGCAGTGCCGGGCAAGGGTGGACAGGAGGTCAGCGGCGTCCCCGTCTACGACACCGTGGACCGAGCAGCCCGCGAGGAGGACGCCGACGCCTCGGTCGTGTTCGTCCCGCCCACGTTCGCCGCGGACGCCATCTTCGAGGCGCTGGACACCTCGCTGGACCTCGTGGTCGCCATCACCGAGGGCATCCCCACGCAGGACATGAGCAAGGTCCACAAGCGACTGAGCGAGGTCGATACGCGGCTCATCGGCCCGAACTGCCCGGGCATCATCACCCCCGGCGAGTCCAAGCTCGGCATCCTGCCGGGCAACATCTTCGAGTCCGGCAACGTCGGACTGGTCTCGCGGTCGGGCACCCTCACCTATCAGGTCGTGGACAACCTCACGAACCGCGGCATCGGCCAGACCACCGCCATCGGCATCGGCGGCGACCCCATCATCGGCACGGACTTCATCGACGCGCTCGAACTGTTCGAGGCCGACCCCGACACGAAGGCGGTCGTGATGTGCGGCGAAATCGGCGGCGAGGACGAGGAGGAGGCCGCCCGCTACATCGCCGAGAACATGGACACGCCGGTCGCCGGCTTCATCGCGGGCCGCACGGCCCCGCCGGGCAAGCGCATGGGTCACGCTGGCGCGATTGTTTCGGGTAGTGGAACGGGGACGGCCGAGAGCAAGATCAACGCGCTGAACGACGCGGGCGTTCCAGTGGGCGACACCCCGAACGAAGTCGCCGATTACATCGAGGACTTCCTGTAGGGCGAATCTCAGTTGGTTATTGATAGTATCTTTTTTCTCTTTTAGTACTGTTCAAGACTATCGAAATAATTCCAATAATCAGTGCTAATCGGACAAAATTAGTAGATGTCCACGACGGAATTTCGAGGAAAATGGCAAAGTGAAGTATCGAACTCCCTCCGAAAATAATAGTGAAATTATTCAGAAGAATCGGGACAATGATGTTACCATTAATGCTCCACTTGCCCTCTGTTGTAGATGGCTCGGACTGAAACCTACGACCGACTCGAACTACAGAAATCACCAACCAAACTCCCCACAGCCCGAGCCCAATATCCATTTCTAGTTTCCAATCCAGGTGATTATCTCATCATCTCCTCGACCCGCCCGTTCCACTTCCTCTGTCACGTCGGAGAGCACGATAAGGGAGGCACTAAATCCACCAGACTCGGGTTCATACCCTTCCGCCGACATTTGCTCCTTCAGTTTCTTTTTCGATATTTTCTCTTCACGAAAGATAATTTCCCTCATTATTGCAGGCTGACTAGACGGATTATTAACTAGCCTTCGGTAAAAACGTCTTCGCGTCTGATTAGATATGTCCTGTATTTCTGGAGGACCTGGCAGGACTCTCTCTGTGTCAAATGTTTCTTGTGGTTGGGTTTTCCCGTTACCTTCCTCGGTGACTTTCCTAACCGATGCAGAGATCCCATCCACCTTGTCAAAACACAACTGAACTAATTTGAGTTCACCTTTTTCATCGCGCTCAATGCGAACAAGTTCCGAGAGAGGGACAAAACCGCTAGAAGAAATCTCTATTTCGTACTCTTCGTCTTCTATCTTCTCTCTGTGCTCTCTCAGTTCGCCAAATACTTTCAACTGCTCGAAGAGTGTTATCCCGTCACTCTGAATCTCGGCTTCCATTCTTACACAAAGCATACACAGGCAGGCATAAAAGAACTTTGGTGTAGAGTAGGAGTAGACTGTGCTCTTATTCTGAGAAAAATAGAATGTATTGCTCTGTTACTCCTCGCTCTCGTAGGTTTCACCGACGGCCGAGGGCATCCGCGTCGAGCCCCAGACCGTCAGCACCACGATGACCGCGGCGTAGGGGAACAGGTTCACCAGCCGGTTCGGGAGGTCGATGCCCGCCGTCTGGAACTGGATCTGGAGCATGTCCAACCCGCCGAACAGGAGCGCGGCGGCGGCCGCACCTACCGGATTGTAGTTGCCGAACAGGTAGGCGACGATGCCGATCCAGCCCCGGCCGTTGACCATCGTGTCGCCCGTGCCGGTGAACGACCCCGCGTGCGCGAGGAGGACCGCGCCACCCAGCCCCGCCATCGCGCCAGAGAAGATGACCGCGGCGTACCGGACCCGGGTGACGTTGACGCCCGCGGTGTCCAACGCCTCGGGATTCTCGCCGGCCGCCTGTATCCAGTAGCCGTACTTGGTGCGGTAGAGGACGACCCACGCCGCCACGGCCAGCACGGCGGTGAGCATCACCAGCGGCGAGGTGTTGAACAGGATGGGTCCGAGGACCGGAATCCCCGCGAGGCCCGGCACCGTCAGGGCGTCGATGCCCACGAGGCCCGGACTGTTGCGGTTACCCCAGATGATGACCGCCGTGAACGGGCCGAACCCGAGTCCGAGGAACCAGACGGCCAGTCCCGCGACGATCTGGTCGGCCTCGTACCGGATGAGGAGGACGGCGAAGATCGCGGCGTAGACGAGACTGATCGCCACCGCTGCGAGGATGGCGAGCCAGAGGTCGCCCTGCGTCGCCGAGTCGCCGCCGATCAGCCACACCGCGGCCGCCGCGTTGGCCGCCCCGAAGATCATGAACCCTTCGAGGCCGATGTTGAACACGCCGCTCTTCTCGGCGTACAGACCGCCGATGGCCGCGAGCGCGATTGGCGTCGCGGCCCGGAGCGACCGCTCGACGAACCCGATGGTCACGATGTCGCCGAGCGGCACGTCCAGCAGGGCGACTGCCAGTACAGCTATCGCGACCAGTGCCACTGCGCTCCCGAGTCGGAACCGGTTCCGGGCGGCGTAGTCGGCGACGCTCATCGCTTCTCACCTCCGAGGCCGGTCCGCTCGGCCGCCATCCGGAACAGCTCCGGCGCGGCGACGAACAGCACGACGAGGCCCACGATGCCGTCGATCAACTGCACGGGCACGTCGCTGTTGATCCGCATGTGGGTCCCGGCCGAGTCGAGGCCGCCGAACAGCAGGCCCGCCGGGACGACCCCCAGCGGGTTGTTCGCCGCGAGCAGGCTCACCGCGATGGCGTCGAACCCGTAGGTCGCGACGCCGCCCGGGTCGCTGTAGTAACCCTGCATCATGATGGCGAAGACCGCGCCCGCGACGCCGGCGACCATCCCGGAGAAGGTCATGGTCTTGACGATGGTCCGCTTGGCGTCCACGCCCGAGTAGGTCGCCGCGGCCTCCTGATGGCCGCTGGTCACCATGTCGTAGCCGAAGCCGGTTCTGGCCATCACGACGGCGACGACGGCGACGACGACGAGCGCGACGACGAGTCCGAGGATGGAGAAGTCGGGCACGTCGTACACGAGTTGCGGGAGTTCGACGTACTCCGGAATGCGGTCGGTGTTCGGCGCTCGCTGGCCCTCGCCGCGGAACGGCCCCTCGACGAGGAAGCCCACGACTCCGACCGCGATGAAGTTGAGCATGATGGTGGTGATGATCTCGTTCGCGCCGGCGTAGGCCTTCAACGCGCCGGGGAAGGCCGCGTACGCCCCACCTGCGACGATGGCGGCGAGGGTGCCGAGAACCATCAGTGCGACGCCCCCGACTGCGCCTTCAGGGAGCATCGGCGCGAACCAGAGGATGGAGATTACGGTGGCGAACCCGCCGACGACGAACTGGCCCTGCACGCCGATGTTGAACACGCCAGCCCGGAACGCGATGGCGACCGAGACGCCCGTCAGGACGAAGATGCTCGTGAACTTCAGGGTTCGCGCGATGGCGTTCGAGTCGCCGAACGCGCCCTCGAACACGTTGCGGAGGAACACAGCCGGGTCGTACCCGGCCGCCGCCACGACGAGCAGTCCGACCGCGAGGGCCGCGACCGTCGAAGCCGTGGCGATGGCGAGTCGCTGGAGGACGCTGGCTTCGAGCATCCCGGCGGCGGCGCGGTCGAGGACGCCGCGAGCACGCCCGGAGTCCGAGTCGCTCACGACTGGGCACCTCCGTCGGGTGCGTCCTCGGAGGCCGGGGGTTCGGTCTCGTCTGCGGGCGTTTCGTCGCCGCCTCCTCCGTCGTCGGCCGTCACAGCGGTCGAGTCCACGTCGGCTTCCCGGTCGTGACCCGCCATCAGCAGGCCGAGTTCCTCCTCGGTCACGTCGTCCGGGTCCACCGTGTCCACGAACTCGCCCTCGTACATGACCGCGATCCGGTCCGAGAGCTTCTGTATTTCCGCCAGTTTCGAGGAGACGAACACGATGGCCAGCCCCGCGTCCCGGAGGTCCAGCAGTCGGTCGTGGATGAACTCGATGGAGCCGATGTCCACCCCGCGGGTCGGGTGGGAGGCGACCATCACGTCGGGGTCGTGCTCGATCTCCCGGCCGACGATGAACTTCTGCTGGTTGCCGCCCGACAGCGAGGCCGCCTCGGCGTTCGGATTGGGCGGCTGGACGTCGTACTCCTCAACGATGCTCTCGGCGTGGTCGCGGACCGCCGACCAGTCGATGAAGCTGCGCTCGGCGAAGGGTTCGATGGTCTGGTTGCCGAGCAAAGCGTTGCGCACGAGGTCGTAGTCCAGCACCAGCCCCTGGGTGTGGCGGTCCTCGGGGACGTAGGCGATGCCCGCCTCGATGCGACGGCGACGGCTCGCGGTGGTGACGTCCTCGTCGTGGAACCGGACGGTGCCCGACTCGACCGAGCGCAGGCCGGTGAGCGCCTCGACCAGTTCGGTCTGGCCGTTCCCCTGAACGCCCGCGATGCCGAGTATCTCGCCCTCGCGGACGGTGAATCCGACGTTCCGGACCCGTTCGAGGCCGCGGTCGCCCCGGACCCGGAGCTTCTCGGCTTCGAACACGGGGTCGCCCGGCGTCGTCTCCCGGGGCTCGCGGTCGAACAGTACCTCCCGGCCGACCATCATTCGTGCGAGCTCCTGCTCGGAGGTGTCGTCGGCAGAGACGGTACCGACAGCCTCCCCGTCCCGGAGGACGGTGATGCGGTCGGCCGCCTCTATTGCCTCGCCGAGCTTGTGGGTGATGAAGACCAGCGAGCGCCCGGCCGCCGTCAGCTCCTCCATCACGTCGAAAAGCCCCTCGACTTCCTGGGGCGTGAGGACCGCGGTCGGTTCGTCGAGGACGAGTATCTCCGCCCCGCGATAGAGGCTCTTGACGATCTCGACCCGCTGGCGGACCCCGAGGTCGAGGTCCCGGATGGGGGTGTCGAGGTGCTGGGCCACGTCGAAGTCGTAGCGGTCGGAGATGGCCGCGACGTCCTCGCGGGCGGCCGCCTCGTCCACCAGCCCGTTCTCGGTCGGCTCGTGGCCGAGGACGACGTTCTGGAGCACGGTCATCGGCTCCACGAGCTGGAAGTGCTGGTGGATCATCCCGACGCTCGCGTCCATGGCGTCCCGCGGGCTGTCGAACTCCCGGACGTCGCCGTCGATGGAGATGGTCCCGGCGTCCTTGTCGTACAGTCCGTAGAGGACGCTCATCAGCGTCGTCTTCCCGGAGCCGTTCTCGCCGAGCAGGGCGTGGACCTCACCTTGCTCCAGCGTGAAATCGACCCCGTCGTTCGCCACCACGTCGCCGAATCGCTTGGTGATGTCCCGGAGTTCGACGGCCGGCGGCCGGTCGGTACTACTGGCCATGATGTGAAATTCTCGTCATACACCTGCTGGAAGTGCGGTCATAAATACTGGCGAAAGGGACCGGCAGTCAGTTACAACCGGCGGCGGTACACGGCACCTCGATGTCGCCCTCGGTGATGCCCTGCTTGGCGTCGTCGAGGTTCTGCTGGACCGCGTCGGGGAGCTGGCCCTCGAACGCCTGCCCGATGACGCAGTCGACGGCTTCCTCTTCGAGTCCGAGGGTGTTCGCGCCCGCGACCTCGTCGAAGTTGCCCTCCGCGACTGCCGACGCGACCTCGCGGGTCCCCTCGTTGATGTACTTGACCGCGGAGCCGAGGATGACGTCCTGGAAGTCCGGGAGCGTCTGGGACTGGTCGGCGTCCACGCCGATGGCGAGGCGGCTGTTGTCCTGCGCCGCCTCGAAGACGCCCCGGCCCGCGGCCGCGGCGGCGTGGTAGACGATGTCCGCGCCGTCGTCGTACTGGGAGCTGGCGATGTCGGCCGCGCTGCTCGTGTCGGTGTAGTTGCCGATGTAGCCGACGTTGATCTCCACGTCCTCGTTGACCCACTGGGCACCCGCCTTGTAGGCCTCCTCGAACGCGTTGATGAGCGACCCGTCCTCGCCGCCGACGAAGCCCACCTGCGCCGCGTCGGGGTTCGTCGAGTTACCCTCGTGCTCCAGCTCCTCGGTCGTCATCGTCCCGGCGAGGACGCCCGCGAGGTACGACATCTCGTGGTTGGCCCACGTGTACCCGGCCACGTTGGGTTCGTCCACGTGGTCGTTGATGAGCATCCAGTTCTGGTCGGGGTAGTCCACCGCGTTCTGGGTCAGCGCCTCGGTGTGGTTGTACGAGACCAGCACGATGAGGTCGTACTCGCCGCTCTGGGCGAGTTCCGCCTGCGTGGACTGGTACTGGGCCTGTTCGGTCTCCTCGACCTGATTGATCTCGATGTCGTACTCCTCCTGTGCGGTCTGGAGGCCTTCGAGCGCGAGGTCGTTGAAGGCGTTGTCGTCGAAGCCTGCTGGGCTCGACACGATGGCGATGTTCGTCGTCTCGCCCTGTCCGGACCCGTCACCTCCACCTATACAGCCTGCGAGAGCCGACCCGCCGAGGACCGCTGCTCCCGATGCAAGAACTGTTCGACGGTCGATGCCCGTCGTCGAGTTCTGGTCGTCCGCACCCGCGAATTCCGTAGGCTCGCCCGTGTTGTGCGCCATACTACACGTCTAGTAGCTGTCCTTCGCTAAAAAACTACTCATAGGTGAAAACATATTCCGGTAGTTTTCGGGAGCTCTCCGGATGAGTCGATACGGCTCTATCCTGACGGGTCGTCCGTACGTTCGGTCGCCTCGGGGTCCGCTTCCGTCTCCGGGAGTTCCCGCTCCGGCGCTCCCTTCTTCGTCCACTTCTCCTCGACGGAGCTGTTGCCCATCACCACGACGTCGCCCTCGACCTCCAGTCGGGTCTTCCGGAGGTCCACCTCCCGGACGACGCCCGTCACGTCGCCGACGACCACCTCGTCGCCGGGGTCGAAGTCCGGGTCTCGGAGGAGGTACACCCCGGCCACGATGTCGGCGATCATGTCCGAGAGGGCGTAGCTGACCCCCAACGCGACGAACCCCGTCGCGGTACCCAGACTCGCCGCGATGTCGCCCATCCCGAGAATCTTCAGCAGAGTGAGCGCCGCCGCGAACCACAGGAAGACGGCCGCGACGGTCGTGAACAGGTCCGCGACGAGCTGGCTGTCGGCGTAGATTCGTTCGAGCGCCGACCGGACGACGGCCAGTACGAGCCTGATGGCGACGTAGGCGACCGCGAGGAAGAGCAGCGCCGTCACGAGCTTCGGGATCAGATCGACGGCAGTGGCCCGGAGTTCCGCAACTGACTCCTCGACGAGGCCGTCGAACAGCCCGGCTTGCGAAATCATCATACCAGTGGCAAGTCCGGCGAGCGACAAGAAGCTTCGCCACAACTCGGGCCGAATACTGACGGCGAGTCGGAGATCATCGAGAAGTTCTGGAAAGTCCCATTCCAGTCGCTAGGCATTGGATGAGTTATAGACGGAACTGTCGCCAGAAAGGTTTAGAAAGCCCCGCCCGGTCGCGGTCGCTCCGACGGATATCTGCGCTCTCCGTACCACCCGCGCAGATATGGCCGCCGGAGACACCTACAGTAAACGCGACCGGGCGGGCCCTTTCAGTCCACCCAAACGAGTAGAGTGCGGCACCGGGCGTTTCTCGGTGGTCCTCGTCCCTCGCGCGGTTGTGGCGCGGCACGAGGCCGCGCCCGCGCACGAGAGGGGAATTATCAACCGGGTGAAATCTGACGGCTGTGTTACCGAGCGCGTTTCGGTGGATAGTTAGCACTGGGTCGTCTGAAACGATCACCGCGTCGCGGGCCGGGATTTTTGACGGTTCGCGTCGTTTGTCCGACGGATGCCTCCTCGTCCAATGGGTCCTCTATCTCGCGGTGAAGGCCCTCTCACCCTTCTGGAATCGCGACGAGACCCTGTGGGCGTTCGGCGCTCGGGGTGGCGAGGCGTTCGCGGACAACGCCAAGTACCTCTTCCTCCACGTCGCTGCCGAGCGGCCCGGCGTGCGGCCGGTCTGGCTCTCGAAGGATTCCGAGGTCGTAGCCGAGTTGCAGGCCGGGGGGTACGAGGCGTACCACTGCTACTCGCTCCGGGGTCTGCTCACCAACCTCCGGGCGGGTGTCGTCTTCCTCACGCACGGCCACCGCGACCTCGCCATGCCCTGCTGTGCGGGCGCGCTGAACGTGCTGCTCTGGCACGGCCTGCCCCTGAAGCGCATCTCGTGGGACGCCGACTTCGCCGCCGCGCCCGCGCCTCTTCGGGCAGTCCACGCCGACGCGATGGACGAGTTCGACCTGCTCGCGCTTCCCGGCGATGCGACCGAACCGTTCGAGTCCGGGCTTCGAATCGGCCCCGACCGGATGGCCGTCACGGGCTACCCCCGGAACGACGCCCTCTTCGGCCCCGCGCCGGGAGAGGAGTTCGGGACCGACGTCGAAGCGCTCGCCGCCGTCAGGAATCTCGCAGCCGACCCCCCGGTCGTCTGCTACCTGCCGACCTTCCGGGAGTGGGACTCTCGGACGCCGACCTCTCGCGCGTCCTCGAACTCCCGGAGAACACCGACGTGTATCCCCTCCTCCGGCACGCGGACGCGCTGGTCACCGACTACTCGTCGGTGTACTTCGACTACCTCCTGCTCGACCGACCGGTCGCCTTCTACGCCTTCGACCGCGACCGATACGAATCGGAGCGAGGCTTCTACTTCGACTACGAGGCCGTCGCACCGGGACCGGTCGCCGACGGTTTCGCGGAACTGCTCGACGCACTCGACCGATTGCTCGACGGAATCGAGGACGACGCCTCCGACTCCTTCGCCGACAGACGCCGTGAAGTCAGGGCGTCGCTCCTCGGCGACGCCGCGTCGAATCGCCGAGCGGCGGCGAGGGTCTACGAGGAAGTTCGGCGACGGCTGGCCGCCGACCCGGAGTTCGAGAGTGACCCGAACGATGAGGGCGAGTTCGTCGAAATCGAACCCGAGCGCGAACGCAGGGCTAACTAGCGTCGAGGCTGTTCCTCCGGTCTCGGGAGACTCTGTACTGCTATTTATATTCAGAAAGAAACCTTGAAGTCCCGTTTGTGCCAACCCCCGGTCGAGGGTGGCAGGACGCCCGGCGGGACCACCGTCGGGCGTCACACCGAACACAACATGTCTGGCACGACGGGAGCGACCGAACGGCAGGCGACGAATCGAGCGACGCCAAAACGCATCGCCCACCGCGGCTTCGCGGGGGTCTACCCGGAGAACACGCTCGCGGCCTTCGAGCAGGCGATGCGGGACTCCGGACCCG
>PXSM01000149.1:0-5278 GCA_003023465.1 Halobacteriales archaeon SW_6_65_15
CGGCTCGCGCTCCGGTTTTTCGAGCGGGCCGAACCGGTGGTCGACAGTCCGTGGTCGATCGCGGTCGGCGGCGACTTCGAGTTCCCACAGACCCGGGGCCCGAAACCCCCGGGCACCGACCTGTTCAACCGGTACGTGGCGCGGCTGATGTCGAAAGCCCAGTCGGACGGTCGCCTGCGGGAGGCGCTCTACCGGGTGTTCATGATGGAGCGCCCGCCGACCTCGCTGCTCCGGCCGTCGGTCGCGTGGCGGGTGCTCGCTCCCGCGGTGTGAGGTCACGCCAACCCCTAAGTGACGAATGGGAGTAACGAATGGGTATGGCCGGCGCACCAGAGTACCACGAACGCACGAAACACGCCCCGGGCGACTTCGCGGGCGGCGGGCCCGGACTCGACTTCGAGACGCTGCCCCGCCAGTTCAAGGCCTACCGCGACCGGCCCGCGATCGACCTCTCGGCGGTCCGAGCGCCGAAGCTGCCAGCGCTCTCGGTCGTCGCCGAAACCGGCGCGGACCCGCTGGCCGGCGCCGAACAGACCGGCCGCGACGGCGTCGACTCGGCGACGGTCGCCTCGCTGTGCTACTACGCGGCGGGGGTCAAGGGAGAGCGAACCCATCCCGCCGACGCGGTCGACCGGCGGATGTCCTACCGGATGGCCTCGTGTACGGGCAACCTCCACCACATCGATCTCTACGTCGCCTGTGGGGATCTCGACGGGCTGGCTGCCGGCGTCTACCACTTCGACCCCGCGACGCTCTCGCTGGACGTCCTCCGGGAGGGCGACCGCCGGGACGCGCTCGCGGCGGCCGCCGGCGACGGGAGCAGGGTCGCGGACGCGCCGGTCACCGTCGCGGTCACCTCCGAGTGGTGGCGCAACGCGTGGAAGTACCGCGAGCGCACCTACCGCCATGCGTTCTGGGACTCGGGGACCGTCCTCTCGCACCTGGTCGGGACCGCCCACGCCTTCGACCTCTCGGCGTCGGTCGTCGCCGGATTCGACGACCGCGCGGTCGCCGACCTGCTCGGGGTCGATCCCGAGACCGAGGCTCCGCTCGAACTCGTCCCCGTCGGGAGCGGGGTGCCGGCGGGCGAGTCGTCGACGGGCGACGCTCGCGATGCTGCTCCCATCGATCCGGCGACCGAACCCCACCCGGATCACGACCGCTCGCACGACCTCCCATACGAGGCGTGGGCTGCCAGTTCGCTGTCGGACGGCGGGGCCGCGACCGAGTGGCGCGAGCGGGTCCGGGACGCCCTGCCGGTCGGGACGGTCCCCGCCGGTAACGGCGAGCGCGTGGCGCTGGACCCCGTCGACCACGAGACTGCCTCGGCGCGGCCGCTCGCGAACACGATCCGACGGCGTCGGTCGGCCAGAGAGTACGCCCACGAGCCGATCTCGCGGCGGCGGTTCGCCACGATCCTCGATCGGGCGCTCCGTGCGCCGTCTCGGCCGTCGAGGGCATCGATCAGGGGGTCTATCAGTACCTGCCGGACGAGCCCGCGCTGGAGCGGATCGGCGACGCCGACCGGCGGGCGACCCAGCACGCCGCCCTCGAGCAGTCTCCCGCGGCCGAAGCCGCGGCGAACGTCTATCTCTTGACCGACGTCGAGGCGGTCGTTGATCGGCTCGGCGACCGCGGGTATCGGCTCGCGCAACTGGAGGCCGGCGTCGCGCTCGGTCGACTGTACCTGGCGACGTACGCCCACCGCGACCTCGGCGGGCGGGGGTTGACCTTCTTCGACGACGCGGTGACCGACCTGCTGTCGCCGCGCGCGGCCGACCAGACGCCGACGACGATGTTCGTGCTCGGCCACCCGAAGTGAGGGCGGGCGACCCGCTCGAAAAGAGCGTTAGTCGTCCGCGGAGGCCGTCCGGGTGGTCATGTCCACCGGGTCGGCATCGACGCCGAGTTCGTCGATGGCGCACTGGGCGGCGCGCTTGCCCGAGAGGAGCATCGCGCCGAAGGTCGGCCCCATGCGCGGGAGGCCGTAGGTCGTCGCGGTCGCCATCCCCGTGGCGATCAGACCGTCGTGGACGAGGCCGGTGTGTTCGACCACGGCGTCCTCCGATTTGCCGACCCACATGGAGTCGTGACCGGGCGAGTCGTGGCCGGGCGCGCCGTAGGAGTCGTCGCCGGTCTTGTCCATGCCGGTCGCGCTCTCCTTGGCGTCGCCGATGCCGGGCGCGTCGAGGACGCCCCGCTCGTCGAGCTTCGAGACGGCCATGGCGTCGTGGCCCGTCGCGTCGATGACGAGGTCGGCCTCGACCGCGATGGGGTCCACGCAGGTGATCTCGCGCGGGAGGGCGTGGACGGGCGTCCAGTTCATCACGATGCCGCCGACGCGGTGGTCCTCGCGGATGACGATGTCGGTGAACTCCGTCATGTTCTGCATCTTCGCGCCGGCGTCGCAGGCGGCCTTGATCAGGCCGGAACACGCCTCGGGGCCGTTGGCGACGTAGAGCCCCTCGCTGTCCTGGGACTGCTTGTAGTCCACGTCGAGTTCGTCCAGCACGTTCTGGGCCGGGTCGCGGACGGTCACCTTGTTCATCAGGAAGCCGCCCAGCCAGAAGCCGCCGCCGAGATAGTTGTTCTTCTCGACGACCATCGTCTGGACGCCGCGCTCGGAGAGTTCCTTCGCGGCCGTCAGGCCGGAGGGGCCGCCCCCGACGATGATGACGTCGCTGTCGCTGAAGTCCATGAACTCCTCGGTCCACTCCTGTCCGATGGCGCGGGTGACTTCCGCCTCACCCACCTCGCTGAACTTGTCGAACTCGCTCATACAACCGAGTGGTACCATTCCGTGATTGAAAGAGGTTCCGGAATGTACGTCCGGGCTCGGGTGCTGGGTGAAGATCCGGTCGGAAAACAGAAAGATATCTCTAAGATGTAAAAACCTGTCTTTATCATAGGAATAGAAATCCTCGAGGCGTCCAGAGATATTTCGAGTCCGACTTGCCGTGCGCGAGCAACGCGCGAGGTCGTGACCGACGTGAGCGACGATGGCGTGAGCGAGAGCTTGGAAGACTCGCAAGGAAGCGCGACCGCGAAGGTCCGCCGCCGTCAGGAGATGTACCGGAGGTCGGAGCCGTACTCGCTGTCGGCGTACCGGCCGCGCTCGTGCCACCCGGCGATGCTCGACCCCACCGACTCCAGCGCGGCGAGCAGGTCGTCGGTCGTCACCGTGCGATCCTCGCGAAGCGCCACCCGCGCAGCGCTGTTGGCGGCCCGCCGGAGGTCGCCGACGGTCGCCCCGGTCGCTCGCTCGGCCACTCGGTCCCACTCGACCGCACCCAGCAGGTGGTCGTCCGTAACCGTCCGTAGCACCGCCTCGCAGGTCTCCTCGTCCGGCGGCGGGACCTCGACGCGCTCGTCGAAACAGCCGGCGTGGAGCACGTGGTCGGTCACGTCCTCGACGAGGTGGGTCGCCCCGACGACGAACACGTCCGGCGGCGTCGAGTCCAACTCCGCGGCGAGGGCGTGGGTCAGTGCGCGACTCGCGCGCCGTCCCACGTCCCCGGCGTCGGGTGCGAGCGCATCGAGGTCGTCCACGAACACGACGCACGGGGCGTTCGCGCGGGCGACCTCGAAGGCGTCGGCGACGTTGTCGGCTGGCGACCCCTCCCACTCGACCAGTAGCTTCGTCGGGGTGATCCGGAGGTACGGCCGGTCGAGTTCGCCCGCCATCGCCCGGCTCAGGAACGTCTTGCCGCACTCCGGCGGCCCGTACAGCAGGACGCCGTCGGGCGCGTCCACGTTGTACGACTCGTACCGGTCCGGCCGTTCGAGGTGGTCGAGCACCCGCTCGCGGAGCGTCTCGGTCAGAGCGGTCATGCCCGGGACGGCGTCGAAGTCGCGCGACGGGGCGGCTTCGAGGAGCGAGGCCGGGTCGAGCGAGACGTTCGGCGGGTGGCGAATCCCGTCCTCCTCGTCGGCCGCGACCTCCGAGTCGAGGAAGTCGTACCGGTCGAGCCACGAGGGGATGCTCGTCTCGGTCTCGGCGACGGCCGCCAGCAGGTGGTCCTCGGCGATGTCGGCGTCCTCGGCGAGCGCCGCCCGCGCCGCTCGCTCGGCGACGAGTTCGAGGTCGCTCGACGCGTACCCGGCGGTTCGCTCGATGGTCGTCGACAGCGAGAGGTCCGCCGTCGTCGGTCGGCCCGCGAGGTGGACTTCGAGGATAGCCTCGCGGGCCGCGGCGTCGGGCGGCGACACCTCGACTCGCTCGTCGAATCGGCCCGACCGCAGGATGGCGTCGTCCACGTCCTCGACGAGGTTCGTCGCGGCCAGCACGACCACGTCGTCGTCGCCCGCGCCCTCCAGTTCGGTCAGCAACTGGTTGACCATCTGCTGTTCGGTGTTGGTCATCTGGCCGCTCCTGTCGCTCGCCACCGCGTCTATCTCGTCGATGAAGACCAGACAGGGCGCGTTCGCGCGGGCGACCTCGAACACGTCGGCGACGTTGTCCGCGGCCTCGCCGACCCACTTGCTCGTCAGGTCGCTCGGCGAGATGGAGAGGAAGTGTCGGTCGAGTTCGCCCGCCAGCGCGCCCGCGAGGTACGTCTTGCCACAGCCCGGCGGCCCGTGAAAGAGCACGCCGTTCGTGACGCCGAGGCCGTATCGTTCGTACTGCTCCGGCCGTTCGAGCGGGTCCACGACGAGGTCGCGCAGGGTCACCTTCAGGTCGTCCATCCCGCCCACGTCGGCGAACCGTCGGCCGGGATTCGCCTCAAGAATCGACGACACCGACAACTCCACGTCGTCGGGGACGGTGAGCTCGGCGTCGTCCGAATCGGCTCCAATCGAGGCGGAGTCGTCGGAGTGAGCCGGGTCGGAGTCGTCGTCGGGGGTCGATCCGGAGTCATCGGAGGCGGGCGATCCGGGGTCGGCGGCGGACTCCTCGTCCGGTGGGAGTCGCTCGACCGACCGAACCCGCGAGAGCAGGTCCGAGTCGCCAGCAACGTATTCGGAGAGCCACCGCTCGTCGCGCGGCGACCCGCCCTGACCGATCCACTCGACGTCGCGGAGCGCGACGACGCGGTCGCTCGCAGGGGACCCGTCGGCGAACTCCGCGACCCAGAACGGCAGGTAGACCTGCGTCGCGTCCTCGACGGCGACGGGGCCGTCGGCGGCAAAGTCGTCGGGGAGTCCGAGTCGGTCGCGGTGGTCGTCGGGGTCGGCCCCGGAGAGACGGTCGGCGAGGCGGGTCGCGGCCGTCCGTTCGGACCGTTCGAAGGGGAGCGCGAGCACCGACTCGACGCCCGAGTCCGTGCCGAGTCGGTAG
>PXSM01000149.1:5432-6727 GCA_003023465.1 Halobacteriales archaeon SW_6_65_15
GCCCTCGGCGTCCGGGAAGGTGCGGTCGAGATAGCTAACGTCCGGGGCGGTCACAGGAC
The DNA here is from genome assembly GCA_003023465.1 of Halobacteriales archaeon SW_6_65_15. Classification (GTDB taxonomy): domain Archaea; phylum Halobacteriota; class Halobacteria; order Halobacteriales; family Haladaptataceae; genus Halorussus. The sequence goes on from PXSM01000149.1 coordinate 5,492, forward strand.
CACCACCCGCGACGCGTTCGTCGAGTGCATTTCTACCGACCATAATCTATCCCCGGAAGAAAAACCCTCGGACTCGATGCAGATGTTCGGTTTCGACCGGCGACCTTCGAGGCGAGACACGCAGTGTCCAAAGACGGTATGATGTCCGTGTCGATTATCTCGGCGCGTGCGAGCAACGCGCGCGAGGGACGAGCATCGCAGCGAAGCGAGACGCGCAGGAGGCTGGGGAGGTACGAGGTGCGGTGCTGTCGCGATGCGGTCTCCCCTCGGCTTCGGGAGTAGCTAGCTTCAATTTGACTACGAGACAAGTTACGAGAGAAGGAAGCTAGCTACTCCCGAAGCCAATGAGAAGAAGCCCTCGCTCGGTTCGTTCCCTGCGGTCACTCGTCGCTCGTCCTTCATCCGCCGAGGTCCGCAGACCGCCACCGCGCCGCGTAGCTCCCCGCGTGCTCGCACACGAGGTGTTCGCGGCGCGTCCTGCTGGACGGTTCACCAGTACGAAACTGGTCAAAGATAGGCTTCTTGCTCGGTGAAGCGTCTGGTGATGACCAAACTCATTCCAAAGTCCCGAGACCCGTGATACCGCGACTCTCCGAAGCGTTATCCGTGGTTCCGGCCTCTCTTTGGTTGCAATGGCAAAAGGAACGGTTGATTTCTTCAACGACACTGGCGGCTACGATTTCATCTCGACCGACGACGTGTTCTTCCACATGGAAGACGTTGGCGGCCCGGACCTCAAAGAGGGGATGGACATCGAGTTCGACGTCGAACAGGCCCCCAAGGGCCCGCGCGCGACGAACGTCGTCCGCGCCTGAGTCGGCGACTCCGCCCCGAAGGTGGAACCCCGCACCTGAATCGAATACCACGCCCCGAATCGGAAACCCCGCGTCGCGGCGACTGACTACACTTCTGCATTTTACGGCGCTAATTGGACACGGAGAGTCGTGACTGAGCCGTGCGGTCACTCCTGACGTTCTACACGGTAGACGGGATGCGCGTCACCGACCACCTGCTTGAACAGCGAGAGGACGGCGGCGTGGACCGCGACGAGGATGACCACGCTCGCGACCATGATGCCGACCTGCAGGGGCGTCGAGAGCAGGCCGAGCGAGACGATGAGGGTCGTCGCGCACGCCGGGGCGTGGTTGGTGTCGGTCGCGATCATCGCCCAGCTGGTCAGCACGATGGAGAGGAACCCGCTGGCGGCGAGTCGAAGCCCGTCTAGCGAGAGCCCCG
>PXSM01000149.1:6848-41325 GCA_003023465.1 Halobacteriales archaeon SW_6_65_15
CGCAAAAGCCTGACTTATTCATGACGGGCGAGATGTGTTTTGAAGGGCCGTGTTAAGTTAGGAGCGCATCCCGCCGCAGCAGTGCGATTTTAAGTCGTCGGTGTTGGTTGCGTCAAACATTGATTTCATCGGCTTCACTTCGAAACAGCGTTGATCGGCCACAGCAGACATCCGTTGCTTCCGCACCAACACAAACGACGTATAAAGCCGCCAGAATGAACTCCTGAAATACGGTCTACATCCATCGATTCTGCCTAAGTTAACACGACCCTTTACGGAACCCCAAAATATCTATGTCTTGCAGAGTCTAATGTGAATTGAAACGGTAGAGTATGTCCGACATTCAGCCAGAGAACGACGTTTCACAATCTACCCCCCGAGAATTGCTCGGTAATCCATTCGAGCCGCTAGTTTCTCAACTTGAGCAATTCGAGGCTGGTCTACAGCTCATTTTCGACAATCCTCGGGAGTTCTTCGAAGAAGTGGTTAACGACGTTTTGTCCCGTCCCCCCGAGGAACGATTTACTGGCTCCACCGAAATTATCAGGGAACACGTCCGCACCGAGTTCGGGAGTACCGACGTTTTTCGATCACAATTACCCGACCTCGATCAGGACCGTTTGCTGAGCTTTTTGGAACGAATCGTAAAGAAACTCCGCGACGATACCTTAAAAGGTGTCTTTTACGAACGGGAGGCAGACGATTACCTCATATTAGCTGGCGCTCACCAGTGGGTTCTGAGCGGAATCCGGGAGATGAGAGAGTCCGACGATGACGTAAATGACGAACAGATTCTTGCAATCATCACTGCACTCTGGGCTCGACTATACGAACTCATACGAAGTGATCAGCCCTCGGTGGACCGCGAGACTATTCGTGATATTGGGCGGGCTCGCTACTATCTCGCTCGCGCAACTGGCGACGTGCCCGAAAAAAATCCGGAGAAACAGGACGACGACGAGCTATACAGAGACGCACTGGAGTTGGGGGCTGTCGTCGCATACACTCACCTAAGCATCTCCGTCAATCGTGGGGCAGAACTCGTTGATCTTTCTCAGCAAGCGTTTATCGAGCTTCTTAGTAAGTACGATGTTCAACCCCGATACGGACCACAATCCCCCGAGAAACTCTATGAGGACGACGTTTGATGAGTTCTGCTCCTTCACTCGTCTTGGACAACAGCATCCTATCCGCCTTCCGAGCGGCAGGCTGGTTTCATTCATTGGGATTTTGGTGTGGCGAGTATCAACCGAGCGTTTCTCAGCGAATCTGGAGAGAAGAGTTTCTTCCACATCACGACGTGACCTCAAAACCGGACTGGCTGATAGTGTCATCCGCCGACCTCAAAAGCGTTCAAACGTCGGCACGTGGGCAGCTTAGCAAAGCAGACTGGACCTGCATTGGTCTCGCCGAGAAACACGAGGAGAGCAGAATCATAACTAACGACCGCGCATTAAGGGAAGTGGCCCAAAACCGCGATATTGCTGCGGAGTGGGGGACGAAATTCGCTATCGAGACCTTCGAACGATGTGGCATCTCCAAACGCGAATACGATGCGGGAAAGAGTAGGTACATCAGCGATACACTTATCTCTGGAGATATTGCTAACGCCGTAAGAAACGCAGAGAAACGATAGTTCGGTTTTCAGTCGCTCCGAACGACTGTTCAAGAAGGTTCAATCGAGGTCGCCCTGCCGAATCGCTCGTTCGGCCGCCTCCAGTGCCGCCTCGCGGTCGAACGCCGCGACGATTCGGCGGAGTTCGTCCTCGGTTGCACCCTTCAACTCGCGGGCGTGTCTCATCACGTTCGGAATCGCCCGGACGATGTTGTCCACGATGGGAATCGCCGCGGTCTGCGCGGAGCGCGACAGCGGGTTCAGGTCGATCACGATCTCGGTCTTGCCCATCTCGGCCAGCGCCTCGGCGCGGTCGCCGTCCTCCAGCGGCACCAGCACCACGTCGGCGTCGTGGATGCCGTCGGCATCGACCTTGGCGCGCTCGTGGTCCAGCCCCGGGACGTGGGCGTCGGCGTCGAGCCCCTTCACGTCCTCCGCGCCGTGCTCTCGGAGATGGTCGGCGATGGCGTTCATCCGTTCGGGCGTGCGATTGAAGAGGTTAACTTCGAGGTCGGCACCGACGGCGTCCGCCAGCTCCACCATCTCTCCGGGGACGAGCGCGGCCACGTTGCCGTTGACCGAGAGGACGGGGTGGTCGGCCAGCAGGAGCTGAGCCGCGGCCGCGCGCTCGGCCTCGTCGGCGCTCGGGATGGTCTCTTCGCCGATCAGGTAGTCGAAGGCGCTGCCGCGGCCCTCGGCGTGCATCCCCTGGAGGTGGGTGATTCCCTTCCGGACGCCCTCCTCGATGCGGTGGCGAGTGACGAGGTCCTGATAACGGGGGTGGTCCGTGGGAATCTCCTCCTCGTCGTCGACCTCGGCCGGGGCGGTTTCGTGGTCGCTCACGGCCGAACGATAGCGTCCGTCGGTAAAAAACGGTCCGGAAGTATCCGACGACCGCGATGTCGGTGGTCGGTCGATTCGAATCGTCGCACCTGCCGGACGACTCGTCGCATCCGGACTCGTCCGGTGCTACTCCAGCCTCGCGCCCGCCGGATGGGTCTGACACGTTTCGGCGTCGTAGCCCGCGTCGGTCAGTCCCGTCCCGAGCGCGAAGACCGTCTCGCCGAGCATCGCCATGGCGGCCTCGCCGCCCTCGGCCTGTACGTCCGCAACCACCGATTCGACCTCGGGGGTGAGGAGGTTGGCTCGCTCGGCGAACTCCCGGGAGGCGTCCATCAGCACCGGCAGGGTAGGCTCCTCCACGAGGCGGACGAGCATGTCCACGCCCGCTTCGGAGAGCCTGTCGGTGTTGCCCGAAAGCACCGACTCCGTGGAGCGTTCGCCCAGCGTCAGGTACTCGACGCGAGTCCGGTCTGGCACGCCGTCCATCCGGTTGTACTCGGGCGCGCCGGGGTCGAGCCGGATGGGCACGCCGCCGCGGGCCTGGGCCACCACGTCGCCGAGTCCGGTCCCGGCCTCGACCTCCGCCGCGTGGGCGACGGCCACGAGTTCGTTCTCCGAGCGCCCGCAGTCGAACGCGTCGTTGGCGGCCAGCGCGGTCCCGAGCGCGGCCGCGCCCGAGACGCCGAACCCCGCGGCTACCGGCAGGTCGGTCCGGACGGCGCGAGTTCGTCGTTCAACTGCATCGAGGTCTCGGCGGCGGATTCGACCTCGACGGTCACGCCGTCCGAGAGGGTCAGTCCCGCCCCGCGCGAGCCGGCCTGCTCGGGGTCGTCGGCCTCGTGGACGCTGAAGAAGCCGGTGACGTGGCCCGGCACGAACGCCCGCGACGAATCGTCTGTCATCGGTCGGAGATGAGGGTCGCGGGTTTTTAACGGTTGCAGTCTTGTCCGGGCATAAGTTGATAAGTGATTACGTCGTAGTACACTGTATACATGCCTTCGATAAGTGCCCGTATCTCTGACGACGAGGAAGCGACCTTGGAAGAGGTCGCAGAACTATTGGAGGAAGATAAGAGTACAACCATCAGAAAGGCACTTCAGGAGGGGCTTCGTGACCTCCGCGGGCGAAGTATCGGTCAATGAAGCGGCCCGAATCGCGGGGGTGTCGCTAGGCGAGTGGCTTGAAATCGCCCGTGAGCGGAACCTGACTTCGCAGTTGTCGCCCGAAGACCTGGAAGCCGATGCTGATTCCGCGCACAAGCTATGAGAGTGTTATTGGACGCGAGGACTCTTATTGCGTTGGGTCAGATTGGGGAAACCAGATTGTTAGAATGCCTTGATGGAGAAATCGAAGTTCCTGATGAAGTACGCTCCGAGGTAACGACCGAACCAGCACGAACAAACACGCAACGATTCTGTGAGAGCGATGATGTCGTGGATAAGCCGCTTATCGGAGGTGGTGACGCCATGTACGACATGGCTACCGACATTCTTGAAGAGCCGGAGCAAAACGGTGACGTAGCGATTATCGCCAATGTCCTTACAGCCGTTCGTCTTCTCGACCGCGAGATAGGTGTGGTCTCTGACGACAAGCGCGTCCGAACTGTGGCTGACGGTCTCGGCGCTACAGTCACGGGGACGGTCGGAGTCATCGTTCGCGCTGTCGAAGAGCACGGTATGACTGCCGAAGAAGGCAAAGACCTCGTTCGCCGAGTCGACAGCCACGGCCTGCACATGACCGGCGAACTCCGAGAAAAAGCGTACGACTTGGTCGAAGAAGCCGCGGAGGGCGAGTAGACAGCTTACGGCGAGAGGCGCTGACGGTCCCGCGGGAAGAGGACGGCCTCGCGGATGTTCTCCAGTCCGAGCATCGTCATGACGAGGCGCTCGCCGCCGAGGCCCCAGCCGGCGTGTGGCGGCATGCCGTACTTGAACATCTTGGTGTAGTAGTCGAACGCCTCGGGGTCGAGACCCTGCTGCTCGAAGCCCTCGACGAGTCGCTCGTAGCGGTGCTCACGCTGGCCGCCCGAGACGAGTTCCATGTTCGGGTGCATCATGTCGAAGCCCGTGGAGAGCTCTGGGTCGTCGTCGTGGTCCTTGATGTAGAACGGCTTGATCTCGCTGGGCCAGTCGGTGATGAAGTAGTGCGAGCCGACGTCGTCGCCCAGCGCCTTCTCGCCCTCGGTGGGCAGGTCGTCGCCCCAGACCAACTGCTCGTCGAGTTCGCCCGTCGCGTTGATGCGCTCGATGGCCTCCTCGTAGGTGAGCCGCGGGAAGTCGCCCTCGGGAGCCTCGAAGTCCTCGTAGCCGAGCGCTTCCAGTTCTCGCTGGCAGTTCTCGGCGACGCCCTCGTAGGCGGCCTTCACGACGTGTTCGCACGCGTCCATCGCATCCTCGTGGTCGAAGAAGGCGCTCTCGAAGTCGATGGAGGTCGCCTCGTTGAGGTGGCGGGGCGTGTTGTGCTCTTCGGCGCGGAAGATGGGGCCGACCTCGAACACGCGCTCCAGCCCGGAGCCGACCATCAGCTGCTTGAACAGCTGGGGGCTCTGGTTCATGAACGCCTCCCGACCGAAGTACGTGACGGGGAACAGCTCCGTCCCGCCCTCGGTGCCGGTGGCGACGGCCGCCCTCGGTGCCCGTCGCCACGATCTTCGGCGTGTTGATCTCCGTGCAGCCGAGGTCGCGGAAGGCGTCGCGGACCGACCGCAGGACCTCCGCGCGAATCTCGAAGATGGCCTTCGTCTCCTCCTTCCGGAGGTCGAGGGTGCGGTTGTCGAGGCGAGTCGAGAGGTCGGCGTCCACCTTGCCCGAGGGGTCCAGCGGGAGTTCGGGGTCCGCGGAGGCGACGACCTCCACCGACTCGGGGACGATCTCGACGCCGGTCGGGGCGCGCTCCTCCTCCTCCACGTCGCCCGTGACCTTCACGACGCTCTCGCGGTTGACGTTGATGCCGGTCTCCACGAGGTCGTCGTCCATCTCGTCCTTCTCGAACTTGACCTGAATCCTGCCGGTCGCGTCCCTGACGATGAGGAAGGCGATGCCACCGAGGTCGCGAATCTCGTGCGCCCAGCCAGCGACGGTCGCGCTGTCGCCGGGTTCGGCGTCCGCCGTGTACGTTCGGTCTTCCATGGTTCCGATTTTCCGCGGCGTGCTCTTAAGCGCGGTCATTTGAGATAGAACGAACTCGCTCCCGGACCGCCGTCAGTCTGTCTGAGACGTGCTAACGTTTCACTCGTTTGAGTTTCGTTCTTCTGGGGGACGACAGCCGACTGTCATTCGATGTCTTTCCGACTGAACCACCACGCGCTGAGGGCGACGAGTCCGGCGGTTCCCGCGAGGAGGATGGCCGCGCCGGCCCAGTCGTACTCTCCGCTGACGAGGATGGCCGTCGGGTCGTAGTACCGGGTGGGGCTGATCGCGCCGAGCCAGCCCAGATCGGCCGACTCGCCGATGCTCTCCAGCAGGAAGAGACCGAAGATGACGCCGAGACCGCCCCGCTTGGCGACGTCGGAGTCGTCGGTCAGCACCGACAGGAGGAGGCCGATGGCCCCGCAGGCCAGCAGGTACGGAATCGACAACAGGTGCGCCATCGCGAGGTCCGCGACCGAGATGGACTCGCCGATGACGACCACGGCCCCGTACACCAGCAGGCCGACCACGAGGTTGACGACGACGACGCCGGGGACCAGCGAGAGGAACTTCTCGACCACGACCCGGCGACGGAAGACGGGGGCCGCGAGCAACACGTCCATCCGGCCGCGCTCCACGTCGCCAGCGATCAGTCCGCCCGCCTGATAGGCGAGGTAGATGCCAAGCATCAGTACCCAGAAGAACTGGTAGAGTTCGACCGCGAGGAACCCCTCGATGGTCGTGATGGCGAGGCCGCCGGACGCCCCGAAGGCCGCCTGTAGCGCAGGCGGAAGGCTCTCCATGTACGCCTCGAAGTCCACGCCCGAGGAGGCGATGGACGGGAACAGGCTGACGAACAGCACCGACAGCACGCCGAGGAGGACCGCGACCACGAGCGCGCCCTTGATTCGGCGCTCGGACTCGTACTCGGCGATGTCAAACATCGTCGTCACCTCCCGCAGTAGCCGGTTCCTCGTCCTTCGTCGCGTCGAGTGGGGTCTCGCTTCCGTCCACGCCCGCTTCGTCGCCGTAGAACCGCATGAACACGTCCTCCAGCGGAGCCTCTTCGATTTCGAGGTCCCGGACGGAGTAGTCGCGGAGTCGGCCGAGGAGGTCGTCGTACGCGCCGGTGAACATGAACGAGGCGGTCCCGCGCTCGGGGTCGGTTTCGAGGTCGTGGACGCCCGGCAGCGACAGGTCTGCAGGGTCGAACGACCCTTCCACGTCGATCTCGACGCGCTTGCCGCTCCGGTCGAGCAGTTCCTCGACGCCCTCCAGCGCGGCGAGGTGGCCGTCCCGGATGATGCCCACGCGGTCGCAGACCTTACGGACCTCGCTCAGGATGTGGCTGGAAAAGAAGACGGTCGTGCCGCGGTCGCGCTCGGCCCGGACGAACTCGTAGAACCGGTCCTGTAGCAGAGGGTCCAGTCCAGAGGTCGGTTCGTCCATCACCACGAGGTCGGGGTCGTGCATGAACGCCAGCACGATGGCGAGCTTCTGCTGGTTGCCCCGCGAGTAGTCGCCGACGGGGCGGTCTGCGGGCGCGTCGAACACCTGGACCGTGCAGCTCAGAGAAGTGACCACCTCGGAGAATGCGTCCGGCTCGGGCGGGGGCACCCTGGTGCCGGGCCAGGCCTACTGGCTCATCACGCGCTCTGGCCAGACCCAGGAGGGAGATCAGGCCTTCGACGTCGGACCGGGCCGCTCGGTCCCGGCCATCCCCATCCCGATCGAACTTCCGCCCGGCTGCTCGCAGATAGCCAATCCGCGTCCCTACCCGGTCGCCTGGTCGGAGGTAGAGGGAAGCGGGTCGGTGATGGACCCTGTGGCATACGACCTGGCGGCGACGGATTCCCTGGACTTTGGGGACCTACGAACAGCCGGACAATCAGGTTTGCGCTCGGTCTGACGGCTACATTCGGAGTTCTCGCCCCGCCATCGTTCCCGACCCGGCGTGCGCTCGCTTGACTCAGACAGTTCGGCGTGCGCTGGCGAGCCCTCGTGGCGAGCCATCATCGCACGAGGGACGACCATCGGAGGCCTCGGTTTCGGGAGTGACTAGCTACTTCTGTTGCGTCTTCGGCCTTCTATAGGAATATTTTGACTATTTATTTCTATTTTAAATATCGCTATATATTCTGGAAGAACGACCGGAAAGTACCGATAGAGACCGTTCGGAGACGAGTTCCGAGCGCCCAGACGAAAGCGGAAGGATTCTTTCACCGGCAGGTGAACGACGGGGTATGGGCGACGAGCAACTCGACGACCTCGACAAGTACATCATCCACATGCTCCAGCACGACGCCCGGAAGACCTCCACGAGCACCATCGCCGAACACGCGGACGTGTCGGCCAGCACCGTCCGCCATCGCATCCGCCAGCTCGAAGACTCGGGCATCATCGCGGGGTACCACCCGGAGATCGACTACGAGGAGGCCGGGTTCCAGCTACACACCCTCATCGTCTGCACGGCCCCGATTCCCGAGCGCGAGACGCTGGCCCGGGAGGCGCGAAAGGTCGAGGGCGTCGTGGCCGTCCGCGAGGTGATGACCGGCCACGAGAACATCCACGTCGAGGTCGTCGGCACCGACGGCGACGACCTGAGCCGCATCGGACAGGAACTCGACGCGCTCGGCCTCGAAATCGAGGACGAGGACCTGATCCGCAACGAGTACGAGAACCCCTACGAACAGTTCCGGACGTTCGAGAACGACGGGGACTAACTGCTCCTCGGGGATATCCGCGAACAGTTCCGCAGTGGCGACGCAGCGACCGCTTTACGACCGTTGACGCGGTCTTGTCCAGCGACCGCCTACGGTCCCCTTTCCCCGCAACTGCCGCCGGTACTCTCGTCCCGCGACCGCCGATGGCGTCCTCGCCCCGTTAGCTCGCTACCCCCTCTTTTCTCCGATGTGGGGATTATAGTGATAAATTTTGTCGAATCGAGTATTATACCGGTCGTCTTATGGGGTTCCGGGAGGAATCACCGCGTGACGGAGACATGAACTCGACTAAACCCCATTTACGACGGAGTTCTAACAGAACTTCTAGTGACGACGCTCGACGACGAATGCAGCCCGCCCGAAACGGAGGTGAGTACGGATGCTCCGAGACGGACCGGCCGCCCGGGTGAGGCCGGCCGTCGAGGCGGCGAGTAGCGATGGTGCCGCCCAATCGGCCGGTAGCGGTGGCACAGTCCCATCCGAATCGACCGCGGACGGAGTCACTGGGTGACCATGGGGAAGGAACTCGAACGAGACCTCGGCCTGTTCGCCGTGGTCGCCATCAGCATCGGCGCGATGATCGGGAGCGGCATCTTCATCCTGCCCGCGCTCGCCCTCAAGATGGCCGGACCGGCCGTCATCCTGGCGTATCTGGTCGCCGGACTACTCGTCCTCCCCGCGGCTCTGAGTAAGGCCGAGATGGCGACTGCGATGCCGGAGGCCGGCGGGACCTACATCTACATCGAGCGCGGGATGGGACCGCTGCTCGGAACCATCGCCGGACTCGGGACGTGGTTCTCGCTGTCGTTCAAGGGCGCGCTCGCGCTGGTCGGCGGCGTCCCCTACCTCGTGGTCCTGTTCGACCTGCCGGTGACGCCCGTGGCGCTCGGGCTCGCGGTGGTCCTCATCGGCGTGAACCTGCTCGGCGCGAAGCAGACCGGGCGATTGCAGGTGGGCATCGTCGTCGCCATGCTCGCCGCGCTCGTCTGGTTCGTGGTCGGCGGAGCCCCGTCGATCCAGTCCGCCCAGTACGAGGGCTTCTTCGCCAAAGGGGCAGGCGGGCTGTTCGCCGCGACCGGGCTGGTGTTCGTCTCCTACGCGGGCGTGACCAAGATCGCCAGCGTGGCCGAGGAGGTCGAGGACCCCGGGAAGAACATCCCGCTTGGCATCCTCGGGTCGCTCGGGTTCACCACGCTGCTGTACGTCCTCATCGTCTTCGTGGTCGTCGGCATCGTCCCCGGCGAGGAGTTGTCGGGGTCGCTCACGCCGATGGCCGACGCCGCGCAGGTCGCGCTCGCCCGACCGGGCGTGGTCGCCGTGGTGGCCGCGGCGATACTCGCGCTCGTGAGCACCGCCAACGCCGGACTCCTCTCGTCGTCGCGGTACCCGTTCGCCATGAGCCGCGACGGTCTGATGCCGGAGTCGCTGGGCACCGTCAGCGACCGGTTCAACACGCCCGCGCTGTCGATCTCGCTGACGGGCGGCGTCATGCTCCTGCTCATCGCGTTCGTCCCCATCCTCGACATCGCCAAGCTGGCGAGCGCGTTCCAGATCCTCGTGTTCGTGCTGGTCAACGTCGCAGTCGTCGCGTTCCGAGAAGGCGACGTGGCGGAGTACGACCCCGAGTTCGAGTCGCCGCTGTACCCGTGGATGCAGGGCTTCGGCGCGGTCGGCGGCCTCGCGCTCCTCACCCAGATGGGGACGGTTCCGCTCGTCGGCGCGGCCGTCATCACCCTCGGGAGCGCTCTCTGGTACCTCTTCTACACTCGCGGGAAGGTCAAGCGCGAGGGCGTGGCCAAGGACGCGGTGCGCCGGTCGGTCGGCCGCCGGGTCGTCGAACGCACCGAATCCGCCGTCGCCGACGAGAGCGGTTACGAGGTGCTGGTCGCGGTCACCGAGGACGCGACCGAGAAGCAGGAGGCCTCGCTCCTCCGCATCGCGGCCGACCTCGTCCGGCAGGGCTCGGGCACGGTCCGGGTCGTCCAGTTCGACGAGGTGCCCGACCAGACCCCGCTCGCGAGCGCGTCGGCCGGCCACGACACCAAGCACGCCATCGTCAACTTCGCCGACCACCACGACGACGACATGATCGTCCTCGACCGCGACTCGGTCGAACTCCGGTCGGGCATCCTCGACGACGGCTTCACGTGGCTGGTGGACAACGCGCCCTGCGACGTGCTGACGGTGGGCGGCCGCGACCTCGCCGCCGTCGAGACCGTCGGCCTCGTCACCGACCGCGGCCCCTACGACCCGCTGAAGGTCGAGGTGGCCGACGCGCTCGCTACGGAGGCCGACGCGAGCATCGAACTCCTCTACCCCGTGTCCGCGAACGCCAGCCCTCAGCGCCGGGAGACGCTCCGGGATTACCACGAGGAGTTGCGGTCGGTGTGTTCGGTGCCGGTCGAGTTCAGCCTCGTCGAGTCCGACGGTGACGAACTGGCCGACCTCGCCGACGCGACCTCGGCCATCGACCTCGTCGTGGTCGGCGACGACGTTGGACGGCTCCACCGGTCGGTGTTCGGGCGCAAGCGCGACCACCTCGTCGAAACGGCCGAGGCTCCCTCGATACAGGTCCACCCCCACGGGTCCCAGCGGCCCGGGTTCCTCGGTCGCCTCCTCGAACGGATCGCGTTCTAAAACGACGCGTCCCTGCGCTCAAAGTCAGCTACGGCTCAGGCGTCGGTCGTCCCGACGGTTCGTTCCTTCTGTGCGTCCTTCGCGCCCTCGACCGTCTCCCTGACGGCGTCCACGCCCTCGTCGTGGACGAGGTCGCCGACGACGACGGTGTCGGCGTGTTCGGCCATGGCGTACGCCGAGTCGTAGTCGTGGATACCGCCGCCGTAGAAGAGAGTTGCGTCGTCCATCGCGGACTGGGCCGCCGCGACGACCTCGGGGTCGCCGAACGTGCCCGAATACTCGACGTAGACGATAGGCTGGCCGAACTGGTGTTCGGCGATTTCGGCGTAGGCCGCCACGTCCTCGGCGGTCAGGTCGCAGTCGGCCTCGGTGAGTTCGGCCACGCTGGCCTCGGGGTTCATGATGACGTACGCTTCCGAGAAGGTCCGCGACCAGTCGATCTCCTCCATGCGCGCCCACTCCTTGTGGGCACCCGCGATCCAGAACACGTCGCCCGCGTTCAGCACGGTCGGGACGAGGTAGCCGTCGAGGGCGTCGTCCTCGACCACGACCGCGGGGTTGCTCGGCTCCTGATACAGCGGAACGTCGTACTTCGCGCAGGCGTCGATGACCCGCTGCATCTTCTCGGTGGTCACGTCGAGCGTGCCGCCGATTTCGAGGGCGTCCGTGCCGGTTCGACAGACGTCCTCGAACGTCTCGCCCTCCACCAGCGTCTTGTCGGGGTCCAGTTTCACGATGTGGTCCCAGTCGTCCCACGGTGCAGTACTCATTGTTCGTAGTTTCAGAACTTGCGGCTAAAACATCTTCGAAAGGGCGAGTGCGGGGGTTGACTCGGGGTTCTGACCTGTCGAGTCCGACGGTCTCCCGTCGGAGGATTGACGTTCGGCCCCATAGGAAAAACCACGTTTGGAAAACTAGGAGGATACTGAAACACGTATAAATAATTCTAAAATCCGCGTCTCGCCCCGTGAGAAGTTCAGAACCGCGGCGACTGCTGGCGGATGATGTGGCTGACGTTGTAGAACTCCTCGGCCAGCAGGACGATCACGTCGTCGAGCGAGACGATCCCCTTCAGGTCGCCCCGGTCGCCGACGACCGGGATGCGTCGGACGCCCTTGTCGCTGAGTCGCCGGACCAGATCGAAGATGTTCGCGCCCTCCGGGACGGTAAACAGGTCCTCTGACATCAGGTCGGTCGCCTGTAACTGCGAGGCGTCCCCGGTTTCACCGAGTGCGAGTGCGATCTTTCGGTCCGTGACGATGCCGATGGGCCTGTTGCCCTCCGCGACCACGACGGACCCCACGTCCTCGCGGGACATCTTCTGGACCATCTCAGAGACGGACGCGTCGGGCTGGACGGTTACGACCTCGGTCGCGGCCACGTCGCTGACGGTTACCGGTTTGATCAGACTCTGCTGGGACGACTGGCCGCCCATTCGGCCGACGTCCTGACCCATCTGGCTGGTTCCCTGACCTGTCTGTCCGGTTCCTCGGCTCATCTGGCCGGTCCCCTGACTCATCTGCTGGCCGCCCATCGGGTCGGTCTGGTGACCACCCATCTGGCCGGACCGGCGGCCACCCGTTTGACCGCCAGTCCGTCCGGCGCTCGTCTGTCCGCCACCCATCTGTTCGCCACTCGTTCTCCCACCGCCCATCTGTCTACTAGTCTGCCCACCGCTCATCTGTCCACCTCCCATCTGACTACCGCGCGGGCTCGGCTGTCCACCGGTTCCGTAGCTCGACCGTTGACCCATCCGGCCACCGGTCTCGTGGCCCGTCTGCTGGCCGGATTGCGGACCCATCTGACCGCCTTGTCGGCCCCACTGGTCACTCCCGCGACCGCCCTGCTGGTATCGTCGTCCTGCGGTCTCCTCTGTGCGTCGCTTCTCGGACTGGTTGTATTCGTGTTCGGTCATGTATTCTCCCCGCTGGCCGCTGAAACGGTCGGCCAGCGACGGGGACTTCGGCGGGAGAGCCGGTAAAACGCCGCCACTGTTCACGGTAATTTCGAACGGCCCGATGAGTAATTCCACCGCGAACAGTCGTAATTGTATGTTTCGTGGCAGTTTCGCCACAACCTTTTACCGCAACCTTTTGCTGCGGAGCCACTCGGGGAATGGCTCGCTTGCAAAACGTTGATGAAAAATCGCAACCCACGGCCCTTCGGCGGCTAACGCCGCCTCCGGGCCTCTTCCCATCCTCCAGTGAGGACTGCTCGCGTGCTGGGGTGGAAACCAGCGGATGCGCGAAACGTGCGAGATCGGTCGGTCTCCGGGCGAAAAATCCTAGTCCGCCTTCGCCTGCCAGCTTCGGAGTCGGTCCTCGCTCACGCCACTGACCTCCGAGGCTACCGTCTCGACTTCGGCGTCCTTGAGGTCCTCGATGCTCTCGACGCCCGCGTCGGCGAGCTTCTCGGCGGTCTTCGCGCCGATTCCCTCGACCGTTTCGAGGTCGCTCCCCGAGTCGCTCTCGCGGGCCTTGAACTCGCGGTAGTTGCAGATTGGGCAGCCGAGTTCCCACGGCTCGTCGCCGTTGTGGATCACGAGTTCCGGCAGGTCGTGCTCCTCGCAGAACTCGTCGGTGATCTCGATGTCGCCCCGGCGGGGAAGCGGCAGCGAGTAGTCGCAGTCGGGATACCGCGTACAGCCGACGAGCCGGGAGCCGTTCTGGAGGTGCTTGATGGCGAGTTCGCCGCCCTCCTCGTCGCCACACTCGGGGCACTCGCCGATGACCTCGTCGTCCTGCTCTTCGGCCTCCTCGGCCTTGCAGAGGGGACAACCGTGGACGAACGTCTGTCGGCCCGCGAGCATCTTGACCTCGTTGAGGCCGTGCTCCTCGCACTCCTCGTCGAGGATGAGCGGCTTGCCCGTGTTCGGGAGCGGCAGGGTGTACTCGCAGTCGGGGTAGCCGTCGCACCCGACGAAGTACGACCCGTTCCGGCTCTGGCGGATGAGGAGTTCGTGGTCCGAGTCGGGGCAGGGGCCGAGCGTCTTGTCGGCCTTCAGCGACTCCTGCAGCAGGTCGCCGACCTCCTCGCGGGAGTCCCGTAGCTCCTCGAACACCTGCTGGAGGTACTCGCGGGACTCGTCGGCCACCTCGCTCAGGTCGGCGTCGCCCTCCGCGATGGCGGTCATGTCCTGTTCCAGTTCGCGGGTCATCTCCTCGCTGACCACGAGGTCCGCGAACTTCTCGGCGGCCGTGACCACGGCCTTCGCCAACTGCGTGGGTCGGGGCGGGTCGCCCTCGACGTAGCCCCGGTCGTAGAGCTTCTCGATGGTGTTGTGGCGGGTGGACTTCGTCCCGATGCCCATCTTCTCCATGGTCTCGATGAGCCGCGACTGGCCGTACCTGCGGGGCGGCTGGGTCTGCTTGTCCTCGATGCGGGCGTCCGTGACTGCCAACTCCTCGCCCTCGGTCACGTCCGGGACGTAGTTCTCGCTGGTGTTGAAGTAGGGGTAGACCGCGTGGTAGCCCTCCTTCACGAGACGCTTGCCGTTGGCCTTGAGCCGGTGGGTCTCGCCGTCGCCGATGCCGGCGACCACCTTGAGGTGTTCCCACGTCGCGGACTCCGCGACGGTGGCGAAGAAGCGCCGGACGACCAGTTCGTAGATCTCCCACTCGTCGTCGCTCAGGTCGCCCCGGTTCGGGATGTCCTCGGTCGGGTGGATCGGCGGGTGGTCGGTGGTCTCCTCGTCGCCCTCGGTCGGCGTGATCTCGTCCAACTCCAGCAGGCTCTCGGCGTCGTCGCTGAAGTGGTGGTTGGCCGAGAAGGTGTCCAGTAGCTCCTCGGGGTCGAGGTCGTCGGGGTAGACCGTGTTGTCCGTCCGCGGGTAGGTCATGTACCCCGCGGTGTAGAGGTCCTCGGCGATGCTCATGGCCTGCTGGGCCGAGTAGCCGAGACTCCCCGCGGCGCGGATGAACTGCGTGGTGTTGAACGGCGCGGGCGGGTCGTCGGTCCGGGTGCGCCGGGAGACGCGCTCGACGACGGCCTCTCCGGCGGATTCGAGGGCGTCGAAGACCGCCTCGGCGACCTCCTCGTCCCAGACGCGCTCGGCCTCGTTGTCGTCCTCGTCCAGATAGAAGTACTGGGCCTCGAACTCGACGGAGTCGTCCCCTCCGTCGCTTTCCGCTTTGAGGAGGTCGGCGAACAACTCCCAGTAGTCCTCGGGGTCGAACGCTTCGATCTCGCGCTCTCGGTCCACGATGAGCTTCAGCGTCGGCGACTGCACCCGGCCGACCGAGATGAAGTCGTCGCCCAACTGGCGGGCCGACAGCGAGAGGAACCGGGTCAGGGCCGCACCCCAGATGAGGTCGATCTCTTGGCGGGCCTCCCCGGCGGCCGCGAGGTCGAAGTCGAGATCGTCGGGGTCCTCGAAGGCGTTCGTCACTTCGTTCTTCGTAATCGAGGAGAACCGGACCCGCCGGATGGGCACCTCGTCGTTCACCTCGCGGACGAGTTCCCACGCCTCCTTGCCGATGAGTTCGCCCTCGCGGTCGTAGTCGGTCGCGATGGTGACCTGATTCGCCTTCCGGGAGAGGATGCGGAGGGTGCGGACGATGTTCTCCTTGGTCGCCTTCTTCTCGATGGGTGCGTCGATGAGTTCGACCGGCTCCACGTCGCGCCAGTCGTTGTACTCGTCGGGGAAGTCCACGCCGACGACGTGACCCGACAGCCCGATGCACCGCCGTCCGCCCCACTTGTAGACGTTGACGCCGTTCTTGCGCTCGGTCTCGGCGGACTCGCCGCTCAGGATGTCGGCGATTCGCCGGGCGGCGTTGTCCTTCTCCGTGATTATCAGCTCCATGCCTCACCTCCACCGCGGGGGAGTGGTACAGCGTTCGGGGGTCGCTGGTCGGTCATCGTCTTCTCGGTAGGTCTACAGTGTGGGTAAAGCTTTCGCCAAGTGAAATCGCAAGCAAGCGGCGGGTCAAGGCGCGTGCGTAGCGCGTGTGAGCGTGGGCGAAGGTGGGTGCGAGCGTGGGCGCAACGGTTCAATGGCTACTCTCACTGATGGCTACTCCCGCTGGACTACTTTTTTGTGGCGAGCGCGAGAGGTCCGACCGTGACCCTCCCGGCTGGACTCGTCCCCGTGACCGTATTCGCCCTGACCGTCGGCATCTCGACGCCGGTCGCGGTCGGCGCACACCTGCTCGCTCGCACCGGGAACGGGACCTTCTTGTCGGCCCTCCGGACCGCCATCGTCGGGACCGGCCTGCTGTACCTCGTCGGCGTGGGCGTCGTCTGGGCCATCGCAGGTAGCCTCGAAGCCGCGGACGTCGCTGCGATGCTCGTCGTCGCTGGCGCGGTGGCGTTCGCGGTGGTCGTCTGGCTCCCGCTGTTCGTCGGCCGAAGGTTGGTCGAGTACGCGGCCGGGGTCGATTCGGCGACCGCGCTCGACTACGCGACCACCGGACTGCCGGTCGCCGCGCTCGTCGTCTTCGCCATCTTCGTCGCGCCCGGCGGACTCGCGACGAACGCCATCTTCGGACTCGGCGAGAAGACAGTCTGTCTCGCTGGCTTCTGTGGCGTCGCTCGTGGGTTCGCGGTGGCGGTCTTCCTCCAGCTCGTCGTCGCGCTCCTCGGCCCCGGACTCGTCGGGCTTGCACTCGCCTCGTCGTCGGCGACGACGGGTGACACGAGGGCGCAGTCGTAGCGTCGCGGCAACCCCGAACGGGAACGGACGAGTTTAAGAGCCACTCGGACGACCTTCCACCGAGAGCAGTGTCGCAAGGAAACGAGAGTCGGGTCGACATGACGACGGGAGCCATCACGCCGAAGCTCGTGAGCCTCTCGTGGCCCCTCGTCGCCGGGAACCTCCTCCAGACGTTCTACAACCTCGCGGACATGTTCTGGGTGGGCCGAGTCAGCCCGGAGGCGGTCGCGGCCGTCTCGCTGATGTTCCCCACCTCGTGGATGTTCGTCTCGGTCGCGATGGGACTCACCGCGGCCTCGGTCGCGCTGGTCTCCCAACACGTCGGTGCGGGCAACGACCGGGAGGCTGACAACGTGGTCGCCCAGACGACGATGCTGACGGTCGCGATGGGACTCGTCCTCTCGACGGTCGGGTACACCTTCCGCGAGCCACTCGTCTCGCTCGTCGGCGCGGAGGGGCAGGTGTACACCGAGGCCCTGGCGTACATCGAGGTGCTGTTCGTCGCCATCCCGTTCACGTTCCTCTTCTTCGTCTTCCGGGCGGTGCTCCGGGGTGCCGGCGACACCAAGACCGCGATGTGGCTGATGGTGCTCTCGGCGGGCCTGAACGTGATTCTGGACCCCTTCCTCATCCTCGGCTACGGGCCGTTCCCTGCGTGGGGCACCCGCGGGGCGGCGGTCGCCACTCTCATCTCGCGGGTCCTCGTGGCCATCGCGGGGGTCTTCGTCCTCCTGAAGGGCGACTGGGGCGTCCGGCTCCGCCTCGAAGACCTCCGGCCCGACTGGCCGGTGCTCAAGAAGCTGGTCGGCGTCGGCTATCCGGCGACCATCGACGGGGCGGCCCGGAGCTTCGCCGCGGTCGCCATGGCCGCGCTGGTCGCCAGATTCGGTCCGATTCCGACCGCGGCCTACGGCGTCGGCGTCCGCCTGATGTCGGTGTCGTGGACCGTCTCGGGCGCGGTCGGACAGGCCACCGCCACCGGCGTCGGCCAGAACCTCGGCGCGGACACGCCCGACCGGGCCGCCGAGGTGACGTGGAAGGCGACCGGCGGGACGATGGCTGTCCTGTTCGGAGCCGGAGCGCTCATGTACGCGTTCCCCGCCGAGGCGATGCGCATCTTCATCGACGACGCCGCGGTGGTCGCGGAGGGCGTCAACTTCCTCCGCATCATCGGTCCCTTCCTCGCGTTCTTCGGCGGCCTGATGGTCGTGCAGGGCGGATTCCGCGGCGCGGGCGACACCCGGACGGCGATGATCCTGTCCTTCCTCTCGCGGTGGATACTCCGGATTCCGCTCGCGCTCCTCTTCGGCTATCAGTGGGCGGTGTCGGTCGGCGCACTCTCGCTGTCCGGCTTCGCGTGGGGCGTGAACGGCCTCTGGTGGGCGTGGTCGGCCTCGGCCATCGGGTCGTTCCTGATCGGCGTCCTCTGGTTCAGCCTCGGCAACTGGGAGGAAGGCGTCGTGGAGAAAGAGGGAGCGGCCGCGCCAAGTGACTAGTACTTAAACAAATCTATAGATTTGTGTAGAATAGGTTTACATTTCTTTAGCACAGGGACAGAGGTCTTCGTTAGCGGTTTGAGTAGCTATCACTAGTTGGTTTCGTGAATCTCCACAGACTAGAGGACGCGCCGCGAGGGCCTTGTGCCCGAGCAGGCGGGGAGGCGTGGGGCGCGAGGACCTTGGGGGATGAAGGGCGAGCGACGATGAGTGACCGCAGGGAACGAACCGAGCGAGGGCTTCTTTCTCATTGGCTTCGGGAGTAGTTAGCTTCGTGTTGACTCTCTTCGTCTCGGTACAGCAGTGCTAGAAACATTCCTACGTCCGAAACACACCAAATCAAATCCTAAGCGAACGTATTCATGTCTCTCGATACGGAGAACACGTCCAAAGAAAAAGAAGCAACCGAAGAAACCGAAAGACGAAGACCGATTATCCGCCGACGGCCAGAATCGCGCGGGCGAAGACGAGCAGGGTGGTGGCCGCACCCAGTGCGACGAAGAAGGCGTTCTCCAGCGATGGCGACCCCGGTTCGAGGTGCTGGTCTCTCTCGTCCTCCTCTTCAGATTCGGCCTCCTCGCCGACCTCGTCGAGGTCGTACTTCCAGTCCGACATGGGTACGAGTACTCGCCCCACGGCTAAAAGAATTGGCTACGCGGGACCGTCGAATCCGACGACTGCGGCGGGTCGTTCCGTTCGCGAATCTCGAATCGTACGCCAATCCGGTTCACGACTGCCCGCCGACGAGCAGTTACAGACGAGCGGACACGTCGAGCGCACCATCCTCCACCACATGGTTGGTGACGACTACGACCGGTACGCGCCGACGACCGTCAGCGCCGTCCTCGACGACGTCGCGGCGGTCATCGAGCGCGGCGGGTACGCCAACATCGGTCCCCCAGACGCCACCAGCGCGACCGTCCGGAAATCGACCATCCGGCGGACCTTCAAGCAGCTCTGCGAGAAGGGACTCGTCCAACGCGTCGAGGAACTCGCCGAATCGGAACTCCGCGACCAGCGCTTCGACCTCGGTACGCTGGATTCTGACGGCGACCCCGACGACCCGTCGGCCTACCCCCGAACGTCGGACGACGCGCGCGTGACCGACTGGATTCTCACCGACGAGGGACGCCGAGAGGTCGAGCGACTCGACGCCCGATACGCCAAAACGCTGGACGAGCTCGCGGCGCGACACGGTCGCCCGCGAGGGGAGACGACGGTCCGCGTCGATGCGTAACGATTCTATTCTCGGAGACTCCGCCTGTTCGCGGTTACTGTGCGGTTTCACCGGTTCGGCGGTCGTCGTCGTAGTTTGAGAAGCGGTGATGAGGGACACGTGTAGAAAGTCCTCATCCGGTCGCTAGCAATCAAAGAAACCGCAAACGAAACCGTCATCGAGATTACTTAGAAAGCCCCCGCCCGGTCGCGGTCGCTGAGCAGGATATTCGGCGCTCTCCGCACCGCCCGCGCCGAATAGGGCCTGCTCAGGCGACTGAAGTGGACGCGACCGCTCGGCCCCTTTATCCACCCAAACAGGCAATACGCGAGGGCCACGTCCTCCCCAGACGATTGCGTTACTCACTCCACTTCGTTCCGTTGCGTTACTCATCCACCGGCAGACACACCGCGTCTGCCGAGCCGTCGTTCACTCCGTTCACGACGACCTCGCGCGGTTTCGGCGCGGCACGAGGACCAAGTGCAATGGATTCGGGAAAATCGATAGCTTTCGCAGGTGATTACAGCCGTTCGTCCGACGTCACGTCGCCCTCGTAGACGACGCCGCGCTCGGCGTCCAGCGTCACCCTGTCGCCGTCCCGGATGGCGGGGTCGAGGGGCGCGCCGCTCACCATCGGGATGTCGAGTTCGCGCGCGACCATCGCGGGATAGCCCGTCATCCCTGGTCGGGCGTCCACGATGCCGACCAATTTCTCGGGGTCGCCCGTGAACTCGCCGTCGAACTCCGGGTCGATAGCGAGGACCGAGCCCTCGGGCACGTCCGAGAGGTCGCCGTCGGTGGTCCGGAAGACGGGCGCGGCGACCCGGCCCTTAACCACGCTCCGACCCGTTGCGATGGTCTCGGCCGCGACGTGGACCTTGAGGGTGTTGGTCGTGCTGGTGCCCTCCAATTCGGACATCATGCCCGAAAGGACCACCACGGTGTCGCCGCTCTCGGCCACGCCCGCGTCGAGGGCGGCCTGCACTGCGTTCTCGATGACGTTCTCCACGCCCGAGGACATCGGCGTGTACTCGGCGTTGACGCCCCACGAGAGCGCGAGCTGTCGGCGCACCTCGTCGTTGGGCGTCGTGGCGACCACGGGGACCTTCGGGCGGAACTTCGCCACCTTGAGGGCGGTGTAGCCGGACTCGCTGGCCGCCACGACCGCCGAGGCTCCGATGTCCCGCGCGAGGTAGCGCGCCGACCGCGCGAGGGCGTCCGTGCGGGCGTCGTCGGCCGCGGGCACGCGCTGTTCGCGGACCTCGTCGTACTCGTCGCTGGCCTCGACCTGCCGGACGATGCGGCTCATCGTCTCCACGACGCGAACGGGGTCGTCACCGATGGCGGTCTCGCCCGAGAGCATCACCGCGTCGGTGCCGTCCAGCACCGCGTTCGCCACGTCGGAGGCCTCCGCGCGGGTGGGCCTACGCGCCCGGACCATCGAGTCCAGCATCTCGGTTGCGGTGATGACTGGCGTGCCGGTCTGCTGGCACTTCCGGACGATGCGCTTCTGGATCATCGGCACGTCTTCGAGTGGGCACTCCACGCCGAGATCCCCGCGGGCGACCATCACGCCGTAGCTCGCGTCGATGATCTCGCCGAGGTTCTCGACCGCACCCCGGCGCTCGATCTTCGAGACGATGGGGATGTCGGCTCCAAGCTCCTCCAGCACTTCGCTGACCTCAAGCACGTCCTCGGCGGTCCGGACGAAGCTCGCAGCCACGAAGTCCGCCTCCTTCTCGGCGGCGAGGTCGAGGTCCCGCCGGTCCTTCTCGGTCACCACGTCGAGGTCGAGGTTCACGCCGGGGATGTTCACGCCCTTCCGACTGCTCAGGTCCCCTCCAGATTCGACGTGCGCGAGGACTGCGCTCTCGGCGTCCCCGCCCTCCTCGACGTCCTCGACGGTAGTCTCGATGCGGCCATCGTCGAGCAACACCTTGTCGCCGGGTTCGACGTTGGTGATGGCGTAGCTCAGTCCGACCTCCTCGGGCGTCGCGGTGTCGCCTTTCACGAACCGGACGGTCGAGCCGGTTTCGAGGTGGACCGGCTCCTCGACCTCGGCGGTCCTGATCTCGGGTCCCTGTAGATCGACCATCACTGCGAGGGGGTCCTCGGTGGTCTCGTCAACGTCGCGCACGCGGTCGATGATCTCGGCCCGGTCCTCGCGCGTCCCGTGGCTCGCGTTCAGCCGGGCGACGCTCATCCCCGATCTTCGCGTTTCTCATACCCCCGCGTACGCCCGTCCCGTGCAAAAACCCCCGGTGATTCGTCCGATTCACTCGGCGGCGAGTTGCAGACTCGGGGTACCCTCAGTCGTTGCACTAGCCGCAACTCCTTATTGTATTGCCCGCGAATGAGAGAGATATGCCGGAGTACGTCTCGCTAGTCAAGATCAAAGAGGAAGTCCAGAACCCGCAAGAACTCTCCTCCATCTGGGGCGACATCCGCGCCGACCTCGATGAGTTCGAGACCGACCTGACCGACACCTACGCCATCCTCGGCGAGTACGACTTCCTCGTCATCATGGACGCGCCCGACCGCGACGCGGCGTTTCAGGCGGGTATCGCGCTCGAACGCCACGGCCTCGACGGCCAGACGATGGAGATTCGGCCCACGGAGGAATTAGCGCACGTCGTGGACGACGTGTGACGTATCCCGAGGAAATATGCGCTAAGAGGTCGGCTTAGAGGTGGTGTTCGACACTGACGTAGTAACCGTCAGTGGCGTGTGCACTTATACCGTAGATAGTACCGTCGAGATAGTAGCTGTCCGTGTCGCTGAAGCCGAGCGTCCCTTCACACTCGTCGCCATTTATGACGCCGTCGCCGGATTCGAGATTATCGTAGTCCTCTCGCATGTCGTCGGACGCCTTGACCCAGTACGTGGAGTCACCGCCTCCCTCGATATCGAGTCGACCGCCGCGATTCATGCCGTTTGGATATCTGACCTCTAACCACACGTTACCGCCAAGAGACGCATACACGACTTGACCACTGAACGTGTACTCGTCTCTGTCTCCGTCGGAGAGGGTTCCACTAAAACGAGACTTATCGCTTCCGTTTTCACCGATGGTAGTCGTGATTGCTGCCTTTTTCAAGAACTCGCGTCGCTTGGAGTAGTTTTCCTCTGTCATTCTTGGACTCCATGTAACTTATTGGAGTTAGAAATTTTAAGTTTTTCTTCTAGAATTTTCTATAATGGTCTTTCCTATTTATTATAATATTATTATGATTATTACCTAATAACAAATCGTGTGGTGGGAAGTATCGAGCTTATACTCCGCCAAACGATAGTTACCACTGTAGGATCACTATGGATTCTCGGGAAATCGAAAGATAGGCAGTCGCTTACCGAACCTTCGTCCCCGGCTCGCTGTCGCCGTGTGTCGTCAGCAGGTCGGCCTCCTCGCCCGCGGCGAGCACCATTCCGTTGCTCTCGACGCCGAACAGCTCGGCCTTCTCCAGATTCGCTACGACGACCACCTTCTCGCCGGGCAGTGCGTCGAGGTCGTGGAGTTGCTTGATGCCCGCGACGATCTGGCGGGTCTCGACGCCGATGTCCACTTCGAGGCGCGCGAGGTCGTCAGCGCCCTCGACGCCTTCGACGGTCTCGATTCGCCCGACGCGGACGTCGAGGTCCTGGAAGTCTTCGAAGCTGATGCGGTCGTCTGCGATGGGTTCGATGTCGGATTCGTCGGTCATGGGTTCGTCCTCGGGGTCGGTCTCCTGTTCGTCGTCCGATTCGTCCTCGGCGGCGGCTTCGATGCTCTCCTGTAGCGTCTCGTTGAGTTCTTCGACACCCTCGTCTTCGATCTGTTCGAACAGTTCGTCGGGTTCGCCGAACGCGCCCGGCGGGGATTCGAGGCAGGCGTCGAGGTCGGCGTCGTGGACCGACCCGGATTCGCCCAGCTGTTCCCAGAGAGTCTGGGCCTTGTCGGGGAGGATGGGTGCCGAGAGCACCGCGACGGCTTTTGCGAGCTGGACGCAGTCGTAGATGACCTGCTCGGCGCGTTCAGGGTCGTCACCGGTCAGGTTCCACGGCTCGTTGCGCTGGATGTACTCGTTGCCGAAGCCGGCCAGCGAGAGCGCGGCGTCGCCGAGGTCCTTGAGCGAGTAGTCCCGGACGGCGACCTGGAACTCCTCGGTGGCCTCCGCGATGCGCTCTCGGACCTCCTCGGAGGTATCCGCACCGTGGGACGAGGTCCCACGAGCTTCCGAGCGTGGCTCGGAAACGTCCGGAGCCCCGTCGTAGTTCCGGGCCGCGAACAGCAGACTCCGGTAGGCGAAGTTGCCCAGCGTGCCGACCAGTTCGCCGTTGACGCGCTCCTGGAACTTCTCCCACGAGAAGTCCACGTCGTTCTGGAAGCCGCCCGTCGTGGTGAGGTAGTACCGGACGAGGTCGGGGTGGAACCCCTCGTCGAGGTAGTCGTCGGCCCAGACGGCGCGGTTGCGGCTGGTCGAGAACGCCGCCCCGTCGAGGTTGACGAAGCCGCTGGCCATCACCGCGCGGGGCTCGTTGTAGTCTGCCCCGTGGAGCATCGACGGCCAGAAGACGGTGTGGTGCTGGATGATGTCCCGACCGATGACGTGGATGATCTCGCCCTCCCCCTTCCAGGGTCGCTCCCAGTCGAACTCCTCGTGGCCGACGCGCTCGGTGTACTGCTTGGTCGAGGAGACGTACTCGATGGGGGCGTCCACCCAGACGTAGAGGACGAGGTCGTCGGCGTCGCCTTCGGAACTCCTTGAGGTAGTCCTGAAACTCGGAGACCCGGAAGAACTTGTGGGTTCGCTCGCGGTACTCCGCGGGGTTACCGCTGATGGCGGAGACGGGGTCCTCGATCTCGCCGGGTTCGAGGTGGCGGCCACAGCCCTCGTCGCACTCGTCGCCGCGAGCCTCCGCGCCGCAGTAGGGACAGGTCCCCTCGACGTAGCGGTCGGGGAGCCACTGGTCGTCGGTGGGGTCGTAGGCGACCTTGATCTGCTTCTCATAGATGTGGCCCACCTCGTCGAGGGCGCGAACGATCTCGGTCGTCAGCTCGGTGTTGGTCTCGTCGTGGGTGTGGCCGTAGTTGTCGAAGTCCACGTTGAACTTCGGGAACGTCTCCTCGTACTTCTCGTGGTGTCGCATCGCGAACTCCTCGGGGGAGACGCCCTCCTTCTCGGCGTTGACCGCCACCGGGGTTCCGTGCATGTCCGACCCCGAGACGAACGCGGTCTCCTGCCCGAGCGTCTCCAGTGCTCGGGCGTAGGCGTCGCCACTGATGTACGTCCGGAGGTGGCCGATGTGCAGGTCGCCGTTGGCGTACGGCAGGCCGCACGTGACCACCGCCGGGTTCTCCGTCGGGAAGTCGTCGTGGCTCATACTATGCAGTCCTCCCTCGCGGGTGTAAAACCCGCCGATTTCCGTGTTCGGGCATGGATTTTTGATTCGTTCTCGGTAGGTGCAACTGTTTGGCGATTCGACCAACGAGCCGGGTTTCGCCACCGCAAAAACCGTCCGCGTGTCACGGTCCGGGCGACTCCTCCCGACGCTATGCGGTGCTCTCCGTGCGCATACGCATAGCGTGCGAGGGTGCCGTCGGCAGGTATCGAGGTCTGTGGACCGTGACTGGCACGTTCTCCGGTTGGGTGTCGTGATATTTAAACGTTGGTTCGGGACGTGAGGGAGTGGCGTGGTCGTAGAGACTCCGTGCTGTTGCAGTCGTCGTTGCTGTGGCGGTTGCAGTCCTCATCGGTTCAGCGATAGCCTCGTGGTTGCAGGAGTTGTAGCGAACGTTTCAGAAAG
Source organism: Halobacteriales archaeon SW_6_65_15 (assembly GCA_003023465.1). Taxonomy (GTDB): domain Archaea; phylum Halobacteriota; class Halobacteria; order Halobacteriales; family Haladaptataceae; genus Halorussus. The sequence goes on from PXSM01000149.1 coordinate 31,944, forward strand.
CCCCCGCCCGGGCGGCCCCTTTCATCCACCCAAACGGTAGATTGCGAAGAAAAGCGTAGCTAGAAACAGATTATTATTTACTTAAGGAACAACATCTTATCCTAAAACCGTATTCAGAGTCCTTCCAGCGACCGGAGTTTCTGCTCGACGCCCGGCGGGGCGGCGCTCGGACCGTCCCGAACCCGGTGGTCGGGAATGAGCAGGGGAGCCGGGTTCTGGTCCAGCGCGGTCCGGACCGCGTTCAGGTCGTCTTCCTCGGTGTGGTCCAGCCCGCTGGTCATCCGGGTCAGCGTCTCGACGTTGATCTGGTCGCCGTAGGGAATCTGACGGACGCGCTCCAGCACTCTGCGGTGGTCCGTAGGCACGGTCAGGGCGACGATCACGTCGTCGAATTCGTCCTCCTCGACGCCCTCCAGGTACTTCTCGATGCGGTCGAGGAGTTCGTGGTCCGGCTGGGCCTCCTCGTCGGGCGTCTCAGGGAACGAGACGCTGAGGACGCGCCCGCTGGCGATGCCGAGCTGGACGTACCGCTCCAGATACGGTGACTCGCGCGCGAAGATGCCAGCGACCTCGTCCGCACCCCCGACGCGTTGTGAAACGCCCGACTCGGCTTCGCCGCGCGGCTCGTCTCCACCATCTCCTTCGTCGCCAGTGTCGCCCGTATCGTCCATGGCCGCCGATTCGGGCGGTTCGGACTTGAAGATTCCGCGGCGGGGCCGACCCCAACGCAAGCCTTATGTACAATTCCGTCCGTTGATGCACAACGATGAACGATAGTCAGGAACTCGCGCCCGCGGTGGCCTCCATCCTGCGGGCCGCCGAGGCCCGGGGCGACCCGGATTCGAAGGACGGACCGGTGTCCGTCGATGCCCGGTCGCTTCCCGACGCCCTCTCTCGGGCCGAGGCGGACGGCCGCGTTCCGGTCATTGCAGAGGTAAAGCCCACGAGTCCGACGACCGAGGGGACCCGCGAGGCCGACCCCGTGGAACTGGCCGAAAAGATGGTCGAGGGCGGCGCGGCGGCGCTGTCCGTCCTCACCGAACCCGACCACTTCGGCGGGTCGCCCGAGGCCCTCCGCCGGGTCCGCGAGGCCGTCGAGGTGCCGGTCCTCCGCAAGGACTTCGTGCTGGACGAGGCCCAACTCGACGCGGTGGAAGCCGACGCCGTCCTGCTCATCGCCCGGTTCGTGGGCGACGACCTACCGGACCTCGTTGCGGCCGCGAAAGAGCGAGGGTTCCAGCCGTTCGTGGAGGTCCACGACCACGACGAACTGACCGCGGCCGTCGATTCGGGAGCCGAGCTAATCGGCGTGAACAACCGCGATTTAGCACAGTTAGAGGTCGATCTGGGTACCTTCGAGAACGTCGCTCCCTTCGCACCCGAAGACGCAACCCTCATTGCCGAGAGCGGCATCTCCACGCCCGAAGACGCCCGCCGGATGCGGGAGGCGGGTGCCGACGGCCTGCTGGTGGGGAGTGCGATCATGGACGGAGACGTGACGGAGAACACCCGGGGGTTGACACAGACATGATTCCGGAGATCGACGCGAGCATGATTCGGAGGATGATGCAAGGATGAGCACCGATTCCAAGTTCGGCGAGTACGGCGGCCAGTACGTCCCCGAGGCGCTGATGCCTGCCATCGAGGAGCTGACCGACGCCTACGAGCGCTACGTCCTCGACAACGAGGACGGTTTCATGGACGAGTTCCGCGCAACCCTGCGCGAGTTCGGCGGGCGACCGACGCCACTCCAGCGGGCCGGCCGACTGAGCGAGCGCTACGACCGCGAGGTCTACCTCAAGCGCGAGGACCTCGTCCACGGCGGCGCGCACAAGCTCAACAACGCCCTCGGTCAGGTTCTACTGGCGAAGTACATGGGCAAGGACCGCATCGTCGCCGAGACTGGTGCGGGCCAGCACGGCACCGCGACCGCGATGGCGGCCGCGCACCTCGGCGTTGACTGCGAAATCTACATGGGTCGGACCGACATCAACCGCCAGCGACCCAACGTCTTCCGGATGCGAATCCACGACTCGGAGGTCAACCCCGTGGACGCGGGGTCGGGAACGCTCAAGGAGGCCATCAACGCGACCCTGCGCGACTGGGCGACCAACGTCGAGGACACCCACTACGTCATCGGCTCCGTCGTCGGACCCGCCCCGTTCCCCCGGATGGTCCGGGACTTCCAGTCGGTCATCTCCGAGGAGGCCCGCGAGCAGATTCAGGAGCGAGCAGGCCGGCTCCCCGACAGCGTGGTCGCCTGCGCCGGGGGCGGGTCGAACACGATGGGCGCGTTCCACGAGTTCGTTCCCGACGAGGACGTGTCCCTCTACGCGGTCGAAGCTGGCGGGTCGGGCCTCACCATCGACGAGGACGAAGGACTCGCACCCCACTCGGCCTCCCTCTCGGCGGGCGAGGAGGGCGTTCTCCACGGGGCGCGCACCAAGCTCCTCCAGAATTCCGACGGCCAGATTCTGGAGTCCCACAGCGTGAGTGCGGGGCTGGACTACTCCGGGGTCGGCCCGGAGCTCGCCCACCTCGCCGACGAGGGCCGGGTGACCCCCGTCAACGTCGGCGACGAGGCAGCCCTCGAAGCCTTCCACCGGCTCTCCACGTTGGAAGGGATTATCCCCGCACTGGAGAGCAGTCACGCGCTGGCCTATTTGGAGGAGGCCGCACTCGGCGACGCCCCCGACGACCTCGGCGACCTCGTGATCGTCAACGTCTCCGGACGGGGCGACAAGGACCTCGACACGGTCATCGAGGAGAGCGACAGGCGCGACCTCGACGCGGCCCCCGACATGGAGGTGTTCGAAGGTGAGTAAACTCGAAGCGGCCTTCGCCGACGAACCCGCACTGGTCTCTTACGTTGCGGCGGGCGACCCCGACGCGGAGTCCACGAAGGAGTACGTCCGCGCGCTCGTGCGCGGCGGGGCCGACGTGGTGACGTACCCCTCGTCTGCATGACGTACTTCAACCTCATCTATCAGTACGGCGGAGCCAGCGCGGAGGACGAAGGCGTCGAGCCCTTCGTCGCGGCCGCCGCGGACGCCGGCATCTCGGGTCTCATCGTCCCGGACCTCCCGGTGGACGAGAGCGACCCCCTGAAGGCGGCCTGCGACGCCCACGGTCTCGACCTCGTGTTCATGGTCGCGCCGACGACGACCGACGAACGCCTCGACCGGATGCTCGACCGCGCGACCGGCTTCGTCTACGTGCAGGGCCGACTGGGGACGACCGGGGCGCGCACGGACGTGAGCGACGAGACCCACGTCAGCCTCGACCGCCTCGGGGAGACCGACCTCCCCAAAGCGGTCGGATTCGGCATCAGCGAACGCGAACACGCCCGGGAGATTATCGCAGGCGGCGCGGACGGCGTCATCGTCGGGAGCGCGTTTGTTGACATCGTGGCGGCACAGGAGGACACCGCCGACCGCCTCGAAGCCAAAGCCCGCGAACTCAAGGCGGGCGCGCTCGAAGGAGCGGGCAGAGTTCCGGAACCGGAAGGCAAATAACGCATCCTTGCTACAGATTCACATACTATGGACACAGGAACCGCGGCACGGCTCGAACGCATCGGCACAGACGGAAAGTACGTAATCGTCCCGATGGACCACGGCATCACGCTCGGTGCCGTCACGGGACTCGCGGACATCGAATCGACCATCGACGCAGTGACTCGGGGAGGTGCGGACGCCGTCCTGACCCAGAAGGGCATCGCACCCCGGGTTCACCCGAACAAGAACGGCGCGGGGTACGTCGTCCACCTCAACGCCTCGACCTCCATCGGGCCGGACTCGAACGACAAGCGACTGACCGGAACCGTCAAGGAGGCCGTCAGGGCGGGCGCGGACGCGGTCTCGTTCCACATCAACGTCGGCAGCGAGTACGAGCGCGAGCAGTTGGAGAACCTCGCCGAGATCACCGACGAGGCCGACGAGTACGGCATGCCCGTGCTGGCGATGGCCTACGCTCGCGGGCCGGGCGTGGACGAACACGACGCGGAGAGCCTCGGCCACGCGGTCCGACTCGCAGAGGAGGTCGGCTCGGACGTGGTGAAGACCTCCTACAGCGGCGACGCCGAGAGCTTCGAGCGCGTGGTCGAATCGACCCGCCTCCCGGTGGTCATCGCCGGCGGGGAGCCGGAAGGAGACGAGGCGACCCTCGAAGCCGTCCGCGGTGCGATGGACGCCGGGGCCGCGGGCGTCTCGATGGGCCGGTCCATCTTCCAGCACGACGACCCGGAGGCGATCGCGCGGGCGGTCTCGGCGGTGGTTTACGAGGGCTATTCCGCGGACGAGGCGCTCCGCGAAGCGGAACTCGGCGTGGAAGTCTGACCAGCCACCTTTGGACGCAGATGGTCAATCTTATTGCTCTAATAATTATAATTCTGTGTTTAAGATAACTATACACACTTTAACGCACGCAAAAGTGACGAGGAAACGTCACTCCTCAAATGCACCGATCGAATCCAGATGTTCGCGCACCTCGACCACGAACGTCCGATATCGTTCGAGGTCGTCCTGCAGCGCGTTGTAAACGACGTCGTGGTCGATGATCCGACCGTAGGTGTGCGAGAGAACGTTCCGGAATCGAGCGGCCTGTGCCATCCGTTCGGCCGTCCCGGTTGAGAGAACGCCGACTTCGTCGAGCAGGTGCATCGACTCGGGATTACTCGCGGGCCGTTCTCCTCGTTCTTGCTTGACGAGTGTCTCGGCGATGTCGATTGCCGCTTCGGTCATCTTCACGAATCGTCGCTCGACCACGTCACGGGCCTCCGAGTCGGCCTTGTACTCCTCCCGGTCGAGGTGTTGCTTGCGAGTGAGGACGCCAATACTTTCCTCGATGGTTTCGACGGCGTCGAGAATTCGATTGAGCCGGTCGTCGGGGAACGAATCCGCGGTCATCGGCCACCACGGGAGCCGTCGGTTGCCGGGACGGGCGAGTTATCGCCGAGATGCTCGTCGATCTTTCCGATTGCGGCATCGAATCGCTCGCGAGGTGACCGTTCGTCGGACGATTCGGCTACGATTCGCTGTAGCAGGTCCGCAGCGTGGGCCAAGTCCCCGACGAGTATCACTCCATCTTCGAGGATCGATTCTGCGACGCCAGGGGAGAGTGTTTGGACAGCTACGACGTCGACGTCATCAGTCATGAGTACGTCACTCAGGTCGGCACCCAACTCGAAAAACATCTCGTTGTAGGCCGGACTCTCCCGGTCTATCGACTCGAATTCGACCGCAATATCGACGTCACTCGACCGATGGGTGTTGCCGGACGCGTATGATCCGAAGAGGATTGCGAGTCGAACGGGATACTCACGGAGGACGGACTGGAGGTCCGCAATCGGGAGAGAATCACCGAGACTGGCTGATTCGACCGGTTTCATCGTCAGGAACCACGTACTCGCAATATATAAAAACTCAGTCGGGACGGAGATGTGCCCTCTGGTGACGTCAGTTGACCCGAAGACGGTCACAAATGTTCGCGTTTCGATTCCATTCCTACCAGCGAACGATAACAGAACCGATAAACGCGCGCCGCAAAAATTCCCTCGCAATGAACAGAGAGCCCCAGGTTTTCGGGCGCGTCCTCTCCTCGATGTGTACGAAACCCCATCCGGAGGCCCGTGAGGCCGCCCAGCGCTTTCTCGCCGACAACCCCGGCGACCCGACGACCTACCCCGCGGTCGCCGAACTGGAGCGCAAAGCCGTCGAGACCCTCGGCGAGATCACCGGTCTCGCCGACCCCGAGGGGTACGTCGCCAGCGGCGGCACCGAGGCGAACTTGCAGGCCGTGCGCGCGGCCCGGAACCTCTCGGACTCGGCCGATCCCAACGTCGTCGCGCCCGAGAGCGCCCACTTCAGCTTCCAGAAGGCCGCCGACGTGCTGGACGTGGACCTGCGGCTCGCCCCGGTGGACGACGACCGGCGGGCCGACCCCGCGGCAGTACGCCGACTCGCCGACGAGGACACCGCGCTGGTCGTGGGCGTCGCCGGGACCACGGAGTACGGCCGGGTGGACCCCATCCCGGAACTCGCCGAGGTGGCGCAAGCAGTGGACGCACTCCTACACGTCGATGCGGCGTGGGGCGGGTTCGTCCTGCCGTTCGCGGACTGGGAGTGGAACTTCGACCACGCGCCCGTGGACACGATGACCATCGACCCGCACAAGATGGGCCGCGCGCCGATTCCCGCGGGCGGGTTCCTTGCCCGCGACGAGACGGTACTGGACGCCCTCGTCGTGGACACCCCGTACCTCGAATCCACCTCGCAGGCGACTCTGACCGGGACGCGCAGCGGCGCGGGCGTCGCGGGCGCGCACGCCGCCCTCTCGGCCCTCTGGCCCGAGGGCTACCGCGAGAACTACGACCGCGGGCAGGCGAACGCCGAGTGGCTGGCCGAGGCGCTCGATTCGCGGGGCTACGAGGTCGTCGAACCCGTTCTGCCCATCGTCGGAGCCGGGGAGTTGCGGGTGGTCTGCATGCCCCACGTGACTCGGGAGATGCTGGAGGAGTTCGTCGCGGATCTGGATTCGCTCTGATCCGGGATACGAGGGGTGTCGAACTCCTCGGCAGACGATACATTTCGACAGGCCTGCTGAATACAGGGCGCATATCATCACGGACACTGCGCCATCGTATTCGCAAGACGGTGAACGCCCAGTTTTACGTTCGCTCTCGAGGTATGGTAGTCCATGACAAGCGAGGCTGACAAGGAGAACTCCACGTTACTGTCGCCCGACGAGGCGTTCGCCGTGTTGGGGAACGAGACGCGCATCCAGATTCTGCGCGTTCTCGGGCGGGCCGACGCACCGCTGGCGTTCTCGGAGTTGTACGACCGGATCGAGTACGACACGACCGCGAACTTCAATTACCACCTCGACAAACTCGTAGGGCACTTCGTCCGCAGGACCGACGAAGGGTACGCGCTCCGACAGACCGGCCGTCGCGTGGTCCAGGCTATCCTGTCGGGGGCGGTGACCGACGACCCCGTGGTGGAGGCCACCGAGGTCGATTTTCCCTGTCGTCACTGCGGTGCGCCGGTGGAGGTCAGTTACAGTCGTGGGGAGATGCGGCTATCCTGCACGGAGTGCAGCGGAAACGTCGATATATCAGCAGTTCGTGACGTGGACGAAGACGTGGAATACGGGAACCTCGCCAACAGTTCGTTGCCGCCAGCAGGTGTTCAAGGACGGACGGCGGCGGGCGTCTTCCGGACCGCAGCGACCCAGATCTGCGACCAGTGCGACCGTCACTACGCCGTCCTCGTCCACTTCCGCTGTACGAACTGCATCTACGAGGAGGGTTTCCCGGCCGTGATGGCTCTCCTGAACGTCCCCGAGTTGCTGACGTTCGTCGGCGAGCACGGACTCAACGTGACCGCCGACGGCATCGAATGGGGCTGGGACTTCGACGAGGAGATCCTCTCGACTGACCCCTTCGAAACGCGATTCACCTTCACCATCGACGGAGACTCGATCACGCTGACCGTCGACGACGGCCTGAACGTCGGTCGAGTCAGTCGGTGAGTCTTTCTTCGAGTCTCGCTGAACGATTGGGACCGGAGCAAGGTTCGTTCCGGCCCGAGCAGGGACGGTACAGTAGTTACTCACCAAACTATTTGGTATCGACAAGCGTGTTCTGAGGGTATGGAGTACGTTAGACTCGACGGGACGGGTCTCGAGGTGTCGCAACTCTGTCTCGGTACGTGGATGTTCGGGACCGAAACTGAGGACGGCGTCGTCACTGATCGCGAACAGGCCCACGATCTGCTCGATGCCGCCTTCGAGCAGGGAATCAACTTCTTCGACACCGCGAACAACTACGGTGGTGGTGACAGCGAACGCTACATCGGGGAGTGGCTCGGGGACCGAGACCGCGAGGACGTCGTCATCGCGAGTAAGGTGTACTGGGCAACGCGAGGACGACGCGAGGCCGGACTCTCCCGGAAGATCGTTCGCGCAGAAATCGAGGGAACCCTCGAACGGTTGGGTACCGACTATCTCGACATCTATTACGTCCACGGCTGGCACGAACCCTCACCGCTCGTGGAGACGCTGTCGGCGTTGAACGATCTCGTTCGCGATGGGAAAGTCCACTATCTGGGCGTGAGCAATTTCGCTGCATGGCAACTGCTGAAAGCCCTCTGGATTAGCGACTCCCATGATTGGGAACCCGTTTCTGTTACACAGCCCCGCTTCAACGCCGCTGATCACGTCCCTTACACTGTCGACCCCGAAGAGCAACCGCTTCCAGACCTGTTCGATGCCTGCCGGGACCAAGAAGTAGCCGTCTGTCCCTACGCGCCGCTGGCCGGGGGCTTTCTCACCGGCAAGTACGAGCGCGGTCCGGACGGTGCCATTCTCGGTCCCGATGGAGCCCGGGCCGACCTTTCGGAGAACTTCGGCCCCTTTTCGGATCGGGAGTGGGCAGTCCTCGACGCGGTCCGCGACGTAGCCCTCGAACTCGACGCCACTCCAGCACAGGTCGCGATCCGGTGGGCGATGGAGGTCGACGGAGTCACGTCGGTTCCGATCGTCGGCGCTCGTTCCAGCGGCCATCTGGCGGAGAACGTCGGTTCGCTAGACGTATCCCTCTCGGCGGACCAGCATAATCGAATTGAGAGAGCCGGTGGGGCTGGCGATACCTCTTCCTGGCCGGTTTACGGGGGCTAACGCCCGTTGTAAATCCGCTGTTGATAGATAGAGTCTGTATCCAGCACGCGATTCCCGTCAGGCGTCGGGACCACTAACGACGGCGATGACGTTTCAGTGCTGCTCCCGGCCTCGCCCTACGACTCGGCCGTTCCGCTCTCCGAACCCTCGTTCTCGGCGTCCGACGCCGAGCGCACGTCGCGCTCGGCCTCGCCGCCGACGGGTTCGACCGGCGCGCCGAGGGCGTTGCGCTTGACGCTCCGGAGCCCCTTCTGGGCCGACCGCTTCGAGGAGTAGCCCTGTCCGGAGTCGGCGATGACGTTGCCGTTGTCGTGGACGAGTCGCCAGCGCCACTTGCCGTCCTTGCCCTCGTACACCTCGAAGGTGGACTTCGCCGGGGGTCGAAGCGCCTCCACGGTCTCGCCGTCCAACTGGGTCATCTCGATGCGACCGCCCTTGCGCCGGCCTGCGACGCGCGAGGCGGCGTGCTTGCCACGACGGGCGACCGACGGCGCGACCTCCTCCAGCGCGTCCACGGCGCTCAGGGCGTCCGAGAGGAGCGACGACGAGAACTCGCGGGCCATCACGCGCTCGCCGTCTCGATAGAGCGAGAGGTGCAGGCCCTGCCACTCGATGCCGGACTCCTCGGGGTGTTCGGGGAGTTCGACCGCAGTTCCGGCCTCGGTCCACTCGTCGTCTTCACGTCGGTAGTCGAGTCGGACGGGCG
>PXSM01000150.1:0-1949 GCA_003023465.1 Halobacteriales archaeon SW_6_65_15
GGAGCAAGGAGGCCGACCAGCAGGACATCATCGACTCGGGCGAGAGCCCCGAGTGTCCGAGTTGCGGGTCGCTGTCGCTGTACTACTCGGAGGGTTGCAAGACCTGCGAGTCCTGTGGCTGGAGCGAGTGCTGACCCGCGAATAAGCGCACTCTAACGGCTTTTTCTCTCTCGCGTCGGCCAGAGACGTTAGGTGAGTCGCCGGCATACCCTTTCCGAGCATGTGTTCGATTGGGGGGCCGGAGCGGGAGTGGCCAGTCGGGGGGCTCGGAAGGGAACGTCCGATTCGGGCGTTCGGACGGGAGTGCGGTAACTCAGCGCGGGGTATCCGACGCGACCCATGACAGGTCCACGTCGGCGCGCTGCTGCGCTCTTCGTCGCGGGACTGCTCGTACTCGTCACGGCGTTCGGCACGAGCTGGGCGTTCGCACCGGACACCGACAGGGTCACCGGGGAAGCCAACCCCGGCGACGCCACGATACTGGTCGGCGTGCAGGGGCCGGGACCGAACGGGAACGTGACCGCACTCGACGGTCACGGCAACGTGCGCTGGAGCCTCGGCGACATCATCAGCTACCAGAACGTCCAGCGGCTCGACGACGGTCGCCGCGGGCGGGTACGAGGAGTGCGGACCGTACGAACCGCCCTGCAAGCACACGGGGGTCCGCATCATCGACCCCGAACCGGAGCCCAGCGTCGAGTACGAGTGGAGCTACGCGATCCGGACCCGGAAGGACAGCGAGGTCCACGACGCCGAGATGCTCCCGAACGGGAACGTCCTCGTCGCCGACATGGAGTGGGAGAGCATCTTCATCTACGACCCGGAGACGGGCGACCGCGAGTGGACGTGGAACGCCAGCGAGTTCTACGAAGCGCCCGAGGACCCGACCCAGACCGACTGGCTCCACCTCAACGACGTGGACTACATCGGCGACGACCGATTCCTCGTCTCCATCCGGAACATGAACCAGCTCCTCGTCGTCGAACGCGGTGAAGGCGTGGTCGAGGTGATAAACGATGACCACGACTCCGACGTGCTCGACAAGCAGCACAACCCCCACTGGCTCTGCGACGGCGCGGTACTCGTCGCGGACTCGGAGAACCATCGGGTAGTCGAACTCCACGAGAACGAGTCTACCGGCGAGTGGGAGGTTGCGTGGTCGGTCGCCGAGGTGGACGGCATCAGTCTCGATTGGCCGCGGGACGCCGACCGCCTGCCCAACGGCAACACGTTCATCACCGACAGTCGGAACAACCGGGTGGCCGAAATCCGCGAGGACGGGAGTCTCGTGGCGAGCTACACCGTCCCGTCGCTCCCCTACGAGGCCGACCGCGAGCCGTACGGGGAGCCGAACGCCTCCGAGGTCGAGTCCTACGGGTCCGAGCGCCGGGCGCAGTTCGGACTCGGAGACCGAAAGATTCCGGTCCTCTCGACCGTGGTCGGCGGGATGCGCCACGTCGTCGCGATGCCCTACTGGGTGTCGGAGATCCACCTGATCGCCGTCGTACTCGCGCTGGGACTCTGGGTCCGAAGCGGCCACCTGCTCGTCCGCGGCTGGCGACGAGGGAAACAGTGATGGCCCTCGCGGGGCGAGGGTCTTCTATGAGCGAGCAGGGCGGTCGGTCTGGGAGCGAAACCGGCGATGAAGCCGGGTCGGGCGGTCGTCCGTGCCCCATCTGCGAGGAGCCGATGTACTCCCGTCACTGCAAGTACGTCTGTCCCCAACACGGCGTCGTGTACGACTGCTCGGACACCTTCTATTGAGGCTCGACGCTCGGACGCTCTCCGGGCTGTTTCACCAGCTCCCAGACCTGAACGTCGTCCCCGTCGGCGAGCGGGTCGTCGTCGAACCCGCCCCGAACCGACCACCGCTGGAACGAGGACTGCCGTGCCAGCAACTCGACTTGCTGGGGCGGGAGGTGCGAGAGGAGGAACTCGTCGCGAGCCAC
>PXSM01000150.1:1964-13863 GCA_003023465.1 Halobacteriales archaeon SW_6_65_15
GTGCGAGAGGAGGAACTCGTCGCGAGCCACGACGTCGCCGTCAGTGTTCAGGAGTTGTTGCTCCGTGCGGTAGGTCTGGTCCACCTGACTCTCGATGGTCGCCCGGGACCGTCCCCTCAGCTGTGCCCCCTCGTGCTCGAATACCCGACCGTCCTGCCACTCGCCGAACGACTCCGCGATAACGTCGTACCGCGGAACGAAGGCGTCGAACAGGAGTCGGCCACCGGGTTCGAGGACGTCGTGAAAGGCTTCGAGCGCCGCGAGCTGGTCGTCCACTTCCCGGAGATTGCAGAACGAATTGTAGGGAACTACCGCCAGCGAATACGTCCGGTCGGCGTCGATTGAACGCAGGTCGGCTTCCCACACCGTCGGCGTGAGGTTCTCGGCGGCGGCCTTCTCCCTGAGGATGTCCAGCATCGAGGGTGAAACGTCGAACCCGTCGGCGTCCACGCCCCGCCGCAGGAATTCGAGGTAGAGCCGTCCGGTCCCGCAGGCTCCCTCCAGTACCGGCCCGTCCGCGCTCGTCGCGGCGTCGAGATAGAACGACTCGTCACCGACGTCGCCGTAGCCGTGGCCGGACTCGTAGAAGGCCGCCAATTCCGGGGAGAACCGGTTTGCGTCGTCCATATCCGGAATTGCGACAACGCCATCAAAAGCCTACCGACCGAGAAAACCCCCGAACGGGGCGTGTCGTCGCGGGCGTCGTCGAGCGCCGACGTTCCGGGGCCGAAGAGAGGCTACTTCACCGTCACCCACGTCAGGAAGGCGACCGCGACGAACTGGAGGATTCGGAGCACCAGCACGGCCTGCTGGACCGTCGGGTCGCCGGAGTAGAGCATCTTCATGCTGAAGAAGAAGTAGAGGGCGACCACGTTCTCGGCGAGCATCACGGCACCGAACGCGACGAGACCGGCCAGCAGCGACGTGCGGAACTTGCGGTAGTTGCGGACCCACACGGTCGTGAGCAGCCCGAGTAGCAGGATGTTCACGTCTCCTATCGGTTCCATTGTCACTCTATCTGCTCCATGATCTCGTCGAACGCTTCGCGGTGCTGTTCGAACTGGTCGGTGAGGAAGTACAACTTCCCGTACTCGTTGTCGCCGGGTTCGACCACGCCGTGGTCCTCCAACATGTCGAGGTGGTGGCGGACGGTCTTGTACCGGACGTCGAGCACTTCCGAGAGCTGATTGGCGTTGCGTGGGCGCTCGGACAGCGCGCGGATGATGCGCGCGCGGTTCTCGCCGCCGCGGGTCGCCGTCAGCAGGTACCAGAGCGCCTTGTCCATCGGGCGGTCACTCGATTCGCAGGCCCGCGCCTTATACTTACGGCTCGACACGTCTCGAAACCCAACCGGTCGGCCCGCTGGGGAAGGAATCGCTCTCCTCTTCGGGCTGGAGGTCGCCCTCGCCGTCGGTGGCCCGGACCACGACCTCGTGGGGCTGGTCGGCTTCGTAGGTGTACTCCCACTGTCGCCACGCGTCCTCGCTCGGCAGGGGCTCCGAGAGGGTCGCGTCGTCCCACGTCTCGCCCCCGTCGGTCGAGACCTCGACGCGCTGGATTCCTCGCGTGCCCGCGTAGGCGTGCCCGCCGACCTGTATCTCGCCGGAGTCGAGGTGGTTGACGGCGTGGAGCTTCGCGACGGTCTCGACCGGGCCGGTGCCGTGCCAGCCGCGCTTCTCCCAGTAGCCGTCCACTTCCTCTTCGAGCACCTCGATCTCGGTCAGCCACTTGACGTTGATCTCGCCCCAGTGGCCGGGAATCAGCGCCCGGACCGGGTAGCCGTGCCCGCGGGGGAGCGGTTCGCCGTTCATCTCGAAGGCGAGGAACCCGTTTTGGAGGGCCGACAGCGGGAACTCCTCGAAGAAGTCGTCGGCGGCCCGGAGCATGACGCAACAGTTCTCCGAGGCGTTCAGGTCCGCCTCGTCGAGCAGGTCCATCACGGGCACGCCGGTCCAGAGGGCGGTGTCCATCTTCTTGCCGTTCAGGCTCTCGCCGACGCACCGCAACGTGACGAACCGGTGTTCGCTCTCCAGTTCGGTGAGGTCGTCGTAGTCGAATTCGAGTTCCTCATCGACCGCGCCGGTCACGCTGAGGGTCCAGTCGTCGGCGTCCACCGTGGGATCGACGTTGTTGATGTCCACCTGATAGAAGTCCTCGCTGACGAGGGGTTCGATGCCAGCGACGTCGAGGGACTGCTCCTCGGCGTCCGCGAGGAGCGACTGAACGTCGGCGGCCACGGGGCCGTCGCTTTCGGGGACATCAGCGCTGCGACGGGAGCCGAGAACTACACCGGCTCCGGCGACGCCGACCGCACCGGCGACCGCCTGCAGGACGTGGCGGCGACTTCGCGACGTGGTTCCTGACTCGGAGCCGCTCCGCCCGAGGCCCGCGAGCGCGACGACGAGTCCCGCGCTCGCTCCGGCGACGAGCGTCGAAGTGATCGTTCCGGTGAGCGCCAGCGCCACGCCGACGCAGGCCACGGCGGCGACCGGCGACGCCGGGACCGCGAATCGGTCCGCGAGCACCCGGCCGACCGCGGTCGCCAGCGCGAACAGCCCCACGGTGAGGACGAGCGCCAGCAGGAGGCCGAGTTGCTGGCCGAGGCTGCCGAGGGTCTGGATGGACCACGTGACGACCGCGTCGGGGGTCATGGCGACCACGAAGTCGCTCACGGGCGCGACGACGAATCCGGGCGTGAACCCGGCGACTGCGTACGACCCCGCGACGGCGGCGATTCCCGCCGCGATTGCGACGATGGCCGATTCGAGGCGCTGGTTCACGGTCGCCTCCGGATCACGAGGAGCGCGGCCAGTAGCGCGACGACCGCCGCGCCGACGCCGAACCCGGGTGCGAAGGCGCTCGACTCGTCGTCGGTCGTCTCGTCGTCCATGTTCTCGTCGTCGTTCATGGCGTCGGTGGTGTCGCTCATGTCGTCGTCCATGTCCTCGGTGGTGTCGGACATCGAGTCGTCGCTGGCGTCGTCGTCCATCGAGTCGTCACCCATCCCGTCCTCGCAGGTGGTCGTCTCGTCCATCGAGTCGTCCATCTCCTCGGTCGTCGTTTCGTTCATCGAGTCGTCACCCATGGACTCGTTGTCCATCGATTCGTTACTCATGGACTCGTTATCTATCGACTCGTCGCCCATCTCCTCCGTCGTCGTGTCGTCCATGCCGTCGGACATCTCGGGTTCGCACTCGGTGGTCGTCCCTTGGTCGGCCGCGACGGGGGCGACGCAGACCGACAGAGCGAGCAGTGCTATCGTGATGGGGGTTGCGAGTCGCATGTATCGACGGGGGATGGCCGTCCTAAAAGGAATTTTTCGAACTCTCGCCCACTTCGCTCCGACTCGGGGACGATTCCGTTCCAATTTCGTTCCAAATCTATCGGGACTCGCGCGGCGAGTCTATCTGCGTGGCGTGCGCCCGACTCTCCTACCGCCGGGCGGCCACCGCCCGATACGCGGGTCCGGCGAGGAGGGCGACCGCCACGGCCCCGGCGGCGGCGACGAGTTCCCAGCGCACCGACGCGAGCCCGCCGACGGCCGTGCCGAGGACGAACGCCGGGGTGGAGACGCCAGAGAGTCCCGCCGCGGCAGAGACGGGGTCGGAGGGCGCGGGCGCGAGCCGGGACGCGACCATCCCGCGCAGGTCGCCCGTCGCGGCGAAGAACCGCTCCCCGGAGTCGCCGATCCAGGCCACCAGTCCGGACCCCTCGCCGACGTACCGGGCGACGAGGAACGGGAGGAGCGCGCTTCCGGTCGTCCCCGAGAGCGCGACGGGGAACCCCCAGACGGGGCCGTAGGCGTACCCCGCGAGGACCGCCACGAGGCTGGTCGGCCACGCGAACAGCGGGCGGACGAGATAGACGGCGACGAGGAGGCCGCCGAACAGCGCGGGTCGGTCGGCCAGCCCCCGCGCGAACGCGAACAGTCGGTCGGGTTCGGCGAGCATGCTCGCGGCGGCGACGAGCACGAGCAGCCCAAACCCGGCAGCCTGTCGGCGCGCGAACGAGGTCATCTCTCGGCTGGGCTTTCTGCTCTCCCGGTATCTTCTTTTTGGGTCGCGGCTATGGGTGGTTCGTCGCAGGAATTCGATAGACGACTTTGGAGTTGATCCGTTTCCGGAAGCCCCTCGCGCTGTCGCGGAGCTGTGCGGTCTTATCGGTTCAAGGGTAGTCCTCGCAGTTGGTGGAGTCGCTGTAGCGATTGCTGTTCGGAGAGCCGCGAAATAGTGGCGCGCTGAGGTGACCAAGCCCTCCGGGCGCGACAGCGCGAGCCCCTTTCATTCCCGCCCGGTGGTGGTGTCGTCGGGCGCATCCTCGTGGTTTGTCGCACCGAGCGTATTCCGGTGGAAGGTGTCACCAAGCGCATCCTCGTGGAAGGTGTCACCGGGCGCCTCCCTGCTGAAGGTAAACTGCGCGGAATACTTTTGATTCGACCATTCGAACGCGCCGGCATGGAGAAAGTCTCTATCCACGACGTGGAGCCGAGCACGTGGGACCCCGAGAACCGGACGCACGACCGGCGCGGGCTGACCGAGCCCCTGAACACCTCCGACGTCTCCATCGTGCATTACGTCCTCGAACCCGGCGAGCGATTCAGCGGGTCGGTCCACGCCCACATGGATCAAGAGGAGATATTCATCGTAGTCGAAGGCGAGGCGACGTTCGATTTGGAAGACGGGGACGAGGTCACCGTCGGCGAGAACGAGGCGATCCGGTTCGCACCGGGCGAGTTCCAGTCGGGCAAGAACGACTCCGACGAGACGGTGGTGGCGTTCGGGCTGGGTGCGCCCCGCGACAGCGAGGACGTGCGCATCTCCCGAATCCCGACGATGGACGAGGACGTCGAGTGTCCCGAGTGCGGCCGCGGCGACATGCGGATTCCGGGCGAGGAGGACTCCGGGCTCGTCTGTCCTGACTGCGGCGCGGAGCCGGTTGTGGAGTAGCGACTGGGAGGGGCGAACGGACACCTCCGGCGTTCGCACAAGTTTTAATCCGGTTCGCGGGCGATTCGCAGGTGATGGCCGACGAGCGCGACGCCACTGCACGGGACGGCACAGCCGACGATTCGGACCCCGTGACGTCCGACGGTGGCGCCGACCCGGATTCGGAGCCGGACCCCGTGGAGGTGGGCGTCGAACTCCTCTCGAAACTCGAACATCCCGAACTCACGGTCGCGGAGGCGGTGGACCGGATCGAGACCGTCACGACCCCCCCCGCGACCACGCGGAAGATACTCGACGAAGCCGAGAAGCGGGGCGTGATCGACCGCGAGGACGGTATCGTCAAACCGACCCGGGGCGGCTACGTCAGCTTCCAGAGCGAGGTCGTCACGAAGGAGGGCGACTTCTCGTGTCGCCGGTGCGGGGCGAGCATCTCGACGGGCCACTTCATCAAGCTCGACGCCGGAGAACACGGGCCGTTCGGGCCGGAGTGCATCCGGAAAGTGACCGGACGGGACTGACCAGTAGACTTGCCAACGACCGAAAAATCCGCCTCTTCTATCGCCCGCGGCTCAGCTCCTCGATGAGCGTTTCGAGGGTGCGCTGTTGCTCGGCCAGCAGTTCGTTCTGGCGCTCGACTGCTTCGGTCAGCGCCTGGAGTTGTGCCTCGGTGTCGTCGGCTTCGAGTTCCGAACTCGCGGGTTCGAAGCCGGAGTCCGCGAAGCCAGCGTCGGTCTCGCTCTCCTCCGATTGGCTTCCGACCTGCCCCGCGTCGGCGGTGCCGGAGACGAGTTCGTCCTCGGCCGCGGCGGCGTTCTCGGTGGTCGAGGCGTCGGTTCCTCCGGCCGCACCGCCGGAGTCGGCGGTCGCTTCGCTGGACTCGGCAGACTCGGCAGTCGCCCCATCGGTCCCTGCGCTCGCGCCCGACTCGTGACTGCTTGATTCCGCAACTGTGCCAGCGTTGGCTTCGCCCGCCTCGGTCTCGGCCGCCTCGGATTCGACCACTCCGGAATCGGTGGGCTCGTCGGTCGTCACGCTGGCGTCGTCTTCGACGATAGCGCCGTCGTCGTCGAGTTCCGGCGGGTTGGCGTCGATGGGGTCCACGCCGCCGGCCAGCGGGTCGTTCTCGTGGGTACTCTCGGCGTCCGCGCCGTTCTCCGCCCCAGCGTCGCTCTCGGCCTCGGGGTCGGCCTGCGCGCTGGCGAACTCCTCGTAGGACGCCGCGTCGTAGTAGTCGAGGAGCGCCTGTTGGATTCGCTCGCGGACCTCGCGGGTCTGGTCGCTCGGGGTCTTGATGCGCTGGGGTCGCCCGTCGCTCTCGATGATGATCTGCGAGGAGACGCTGCCCTCCTCCACGTCGAGTTCGGTCACGTCGTCGAAGTGGTACTCCTCGTAGTCCTCGTCCCAGACCGCCGCGCCGACGTGCTTGACCACGCGCTCGCTGGTGATGACCAGCGTGAGTTCGCTGAACTGGTAGGTCTGCTTGACGGTCTCCTCCGGGCCGGTCACGTCCGCCGCGTTCAGGATGCCCGCCAGCACGGGGTGGAGCGCCTCGTAGAGGCGGTTCGAGGGGACCTTGAACTTCTCCGCGCCGTCGATGCCGTAGTCCAACTCGACGGCCGACTTGCGTCGCCCCTCCGAGATTTCGATGCGCTCTGCCTCGTGGGAGTACTCCTCGACGGACTCGTCGCTCAGGAGTCCGTCCGCGCGGTAGATGAGTGTCCGCGTGCGCGTCACGAAGAGTATATCTTCTCCTCCGAGGGGAACCTGCGCTGCCACCTGTTCGCCGTCGAGCCGAGACTGTACGATGCCGGGAACGCTCATGCTCAGGTATGTTTAGCCCCCCGGCTTAAATCCGCCGGGTGGAACCCGCGATGTTTTCGGTCGGCGGAGATGCACGCCGCTGTCGGAAGAAAGAAATAGAAATAAATCTAAAGTCATAGAAAATAATTGTTTATAGGGTATAAAAATTGCTCACGAACCCTTCTGGCGTTGCAAGCAACGTACGTGAGGTCTGTGGGAGCAACGCGACCGCAGGAGGAGAGCGACGTTACCGGCGGAGGCTGGGAGGAAGGAGGCTGTTGCAGTGCTGTGCAGTTGCGGTGCGGTTCTCATCGGCTTCGGACGTAGCTAGCTCCTCCATCCCGGTAACTCCTCTGAAACAGAGAGACCTAACTCGATTCTACTTGGTTCCTCAAGCAATTCTTGTCTCAGGAGCCGACTTCGAGCGAAAATCCCCGTGCCTCGCAGTGACGGACCGCTCCGAGATGAGAACTTTAAAGAGTAGCACCCGCCTACGACGAACTGAGCCCGGGTGGCTTAGCTGGACATAGCGCCGCACTCATAGGGTTACTGAGATTCGGTGCTCAGGCCTTGGAAGCCTCCCATGCCCGTGAGGCCCGCCGAGCCTCGTACCTGGGTCATGCGGAGATCGAGGGTTCGGAGCCCTCCCCGGGCATTCTCACAAAACGCCACGAACCTCGTGTGAGTGGCAACATCGTGAGAATGCCCGGAAGAACGCGACGAACCCGTAAGTCTCGTCCGAACGAAGTGAGCGCGAGGCTCGGAACGAGCGAAGCGAAGTTCCGGTGGTTCGGAGCCCTCCCCGAGCACTGTCTTTTGAGGAGTCCGAAAAACCAGTGCCCGGAGCCTCGGAAACGTATCAAAACCTCCGCCCGCTGAGGTCCGTTCTGTCATTTACAAGATAGCTCGTAGAAGATTGAGTAACGCGTGCCGGGCAACGCAACACGTAGGTCGGGATTCAGAAGTGGCCCCGAACATCAACGGCTCAATAACTATCTTTCTATAGCCTGCATTGCGGTGTGGATAGAGGAAGAGTACGTATGAACCTGGAAAGGAATCACTGGCTCCGTGAGTAACGATGTGTGGTATCGTAGGTGTTAGCGGATGGACGAACGAGGCAACGCTCACAGAAATGCTCGATTCACTTCATCACAGAGGACCTGACGACGAGGGGCAGTTCGTTGACGAGGACGCCAACGTGATGTTGGGTGCACGCCGACTTTCCATTCTGGATATCTCAGACGGGGCACAACCGATGCGAAGCGAGGATGGTTCAGTCGTGGTCGTCTGTAACGGGGAGATATACAATCACCAGTCTCTTCGGACGTGGCTCCGCAACGAGGGTCACCGGTTCACATCTTCGTGTGACACGGAAGTCATCGTCCACCTATGGGAGGAAGTAGGTGAGGCGTTAGTCAATCACCTCGACGGGATGTTTGTATTCGCTCTGTGGGATAGGGATGCCGAGACACTCGTCCTCGCTCGGGACCGAATCGGTATCAAACCGCTCTATTACTCTCGGACCGACGAGGGTCTCATCTGGGGAAGCGAGATACCAGCACTCCTAGCTGCTGGCGTCGACCGTGAACTCGATCCTCGCGCAGTTTATAATTTCTTTCGACTAGAATACACGCCGTCGCCCCAGACACTGTTAGCGAACGTTCGAAAGCTGCCGCCTGGTAGTATCGCTGTCGCTACAGCCGACAGCTTCGATATTCGCCGTTATTGGTCACTGCCAACTGATGGCGCACCGAGTGCCGAAAGCATCGACGCTGCAGCGCGCGAACTGCGACAGTTGCTAGAGGACTCAGTTGAACGTCGACTGATGGCCGATGTCCCAGTCGGTGCATTCCTTTCGGGTGGCCTCGACTCGACTACCATCGTCGGACTCATGACTGAACAGAAGCCCGACCTCGAGACATTCGCCGTCCGGTTTCCGGGCAAGGAGTACGACGAGAGCGCGGAGGCACGGTTCGCTGCTGAGTATTTCGGGACTACTCACCACGAGGTGGACGTCGGGTTGGATTCGCTCGAACATCTCGAAATGCTGGTAAGCAATTTAAGTGAACCACCGAGTCACACCCAGTTTCTTCCGATTTATGCCCTCTCAGAACTCACGCGCGATCAGGGCATCAAGGTCGCTTTATCTGGGGGTGGCGCAGACGAACTCTTTTGCGGCTATTCGCGGTACAGTGCTGTCACTCGCAGTCGGCGTAAAGCCCCTGATCTCCCCGATATCGCTCATGATCTCGCTGAGCGAGTCGCCCCCGTTGCGCCATTCAGACGAGATATGCTCGCTTACTTCGCCAGTTTGAAAGATGATGAAACTGTCCTCCGCCGCCTTAACTGTGGTTTTGGCTTGAGCAACCAGCCCGAGCAACTGTTGGAAGCTCAGATAGATGACGAGACTTCGGGCCTGAACGATGCCATCGACGAAGCAATGGACAGAACTCTGTTCGACGATTCTGCGCATCTCATGACGACCTATGACCTCCAATACATGTTGCCGGATTACGTCCTCTACATGGCCGATCAAACGAGTATGGCCGCATCGCTGGAGGTTCGAGTCCCCTTTCTCGACCATCGCATCGTTGAGTTCGCACATCGTCTCCCGAGCGAGTACAAACTTGCGGGGTCACCGAAGGCAGTCCTGAAGCGAGCGACGGCAGATCTCGTTCCAGAACGAATTCGCTCCCGGGAGAAACACGGAATGGGTATTCCCCAAGAAGAGTGGTTTCGATCCGACCACGAGGCTGTCGCACGGTGGCTCACCGAGTCGAAACTTGCGGAGACACCATTCCTTGACACCAATACGGTACTTGAGCGGTGGGCTGTCCATCGCCAGGGCCGAGGGGACTACGGCCGTTCCCTGTGGATAGCACTCTCGTTCGTCGCGTGGTATCACACTTTGCTCACACCGAAGCCGGAGAGGATGGAACCAGCCTGACTGTATTCCGCCACTAGATCCTATGTAACCGCCGGATGTACTTTGAAGGTCTATCTCATTTCGCGGTTTAGGGGCGTCTGTTTTGGCACCTTTAGATAGCGCACTTTAGATAATCAAATTTCTATGGGCGGTAAAATATTACCAAAATGTTATATCGTTATCGGTAATCCTCATGGTGGGGGTCAATCCGAAAATGATGCGGGAATGTGCAGTTCGTAACCAGGCCGTCAGTCAGTTTGACGACAATATCGGTGTCCGTGAGAAGGACGACTGCTCTGGCGAGGAGACGCTCACTACTCTTGACGATAGGAACGTCGATAGCGACATCTATCTCGGTGCTAGTTCCGGGACGGGGGTTGAGTGAGACACAATGATTTCAAACAAGGGATATAATGACGAGCGTCTTTTAGGGAGTCGACGTAACGAGAGGGAAAGAGCGGAGAGCGTCCGGATGGCGGTTTCCAACCCCGAGGCCGAGATCATAGAGGAAGGGAACGACGTCTGGATGGTCGCGGCAACCCCTGACCTGAGTGTACGGCCAGCCCTGGAGGACGGGGCAGATTTCGAGGAAGTCCGTTCACTGCTGGTCGAGTCCCGGGGCGAATACAGCGTCGTCCAGGTGTCTGCCGACGATGAACTTACCATCCGGGCGCACCGTGGTATCACGTCGGCATACGACATTTACCTCACTCGAGCGTCGAACGGCGACGTGATCGTAACCGACCTCTTCCGAAACGCCCTTTCACACCTCGCCGTCGACGACCGGACGGTTACGAAGGATATCATCGCCGACCACCTGCTTTATCGGACGACGCCGACGGGAAGCTACGTGACGGAAATCGATCGACTCGGACACGGCGAAACGCTGCGCTGGAAGATCACATCCGATACTCTGGAGTGGAGCCAGAGCGAGACCCTCGGCGCGTCTCGACGTTCTGACTCTAGGAATCCCGTCGGTCGTCTGGAAACGGCCATGGAACGGGCGATATCGTACGACGATTGCGAGGACGTCGTGACGATGCTCTCCGGCGGCGTCGACTCAACGCTCCTCCACACCTTCCTCCCGTCCGAGACGCCGAGTACGAGTGCCGCGTTCGATGCACCAGAGTTCTCTTTCGAAATAGACTACGCGAAGGAAGCGAGTGCGCTTTTGGACAGTGACCACGATTTCAGAATCTTCGACGAGTCCTCGTTCTGTACACGTCTCGAAGATACCATCGACGCCATCGGGATGCCCCCACAGCAACTTCAGTCTCCGACTATCGACGCCGCGTTCCAGAACGATCGCTACGACACGTACGTCAACGGAATGCTCTGTGACTCGCTTTTCGGGATGGGCGCCTCTCTTCCGCGTAAAGTATGGTGGACCCGTCCGTTGCGATACCTCCCCAGAGAAGTATTACAGCTGAACACCCATCGTCGAATGGCCGGACAGATGCTCCGTTCCCCGTGGGACCCAGTCGGGATGGCCCAGCAGTTCTCGCAGTATCTGCCACTGGAATACGTCTCCGAATTCGTCGGTAAAGACATCGTCGAACGCCGACAGCTATCTCGGCTTTGTTACGTCCGATCGCTCGTCCCGCTAGTAGACGCCGCACCTTCGTTCGCAGCCCACATGGACTGGGGGCACTGGATAGAGTTCTTCTGCGAGAACACAGTGAACGATTACCGTCAGATCGCCCATGCGAGGGGGAAGTCGATGCGAGCACCGTTCGCGAGTACCGTGGTCGCCGAGTTGGCGCTGTCGCTCCCGTCACCCCATCGCTACGTTGACGGACTGCAGGACAAACATGTTCCGAAGAAACTCCTCAAGCGGCGTCTTCCCTCCTACGAGACCGACAAACCGAAGGGTGATGGAAACCTCCCTGAAAGCCGCTATCTGCGAGAGGGACCCTTGGTCGAAGCGCAGGAGCAGTACGCCATTCCGGAGTTCGTCCCGTCGTCCAATTGGGCGGACGTCGTCGAGCGCCAACCTGGGATGGGGTGGATACTGGTCAGCTGGGCGATTTGGCGTGACCGAGTGCTACGTGAAGACGACGTCACGGAAGCACCTTCGACGAGGGCGGTCGAAGTGACGACCGGGACTGTCGCCTGATAGCAAGCGGAGTTCCGGTGGTTCGGAGCCCTCCCGGGCATTCTCAGAAAACGTCACGAGTCCCTCGCCAGCGACGACTACGCGTACGAAAAGACCGTACGATGGCCGACC
>PXSM01000150.1:13891-18137 GCA_003023465.1 Halobacteriales archaeon SW_6_65_15
GTTCCGTCCCGCAGTTCGGACACGTCTCCCGTATCGGCGTGATGCCGTCGGAGGTGTCTCTGCCGATTCGCTTGGCGTTGCACTCTGTACACTGTAAGGTGTGGACCACCATGGATGCTCAGGGACTGATTGCGGCTATCTGAACGTCGACGTTGGGGAGGGGAACGTTCTGTGCGATCTCGTCCAGCTCTGACGTCGCGGACACCGTCTCGTCGTCGTACGTGATCAGGTCGCCGTCGGCCAGCCGCGGCAGGTGGTTGTGGTGGAGGGAGACGCGGAGACGACGACGGGTCTGCCTGACGAGGTCCTCGTCCCCACCTTCGGTTTCGAGGAGGGCTAGCGTCGCCGTCAACTGCTGGCGTTCGATGGAGTCGGTCTCGTGAAGGACTGCGATGATGGTTCGGCGCACGGAACTACTTAACATGTCGAACGTGGTTTCGATGTCCATGGGTACGATTATCTATCCACGGGAGGTCCGCGGTGTGCTGTGAGCCACTCAGACCAGCGGCATAAACCGGGCCGTCGGTCCCAGTCGTTCCGACCGTTGCAATCTTCGAAACGATTTCCTAACCGCCGCGCCACTGTTGTATTCTCACCAACGCGGTCCCGTCCCGTGGTTCGGGAGATTCCGTGAAAAATCAGCGACCGATCCCGGTCGATTCAACGCTCGAGTTCGCTCGCGTCCACCTCGCCGTCGAGGTACTTCTTGCCGAGCGGGCTGATGGTGTAGATGTCGCTCCCGAGGTGCTCGACCAGTCCGTAGGCGGCCAGCGTCCGGCAACGCTCGCCGACCTGCTCGCGGGAGAGAGGCAACTGTCCGGCGATAGCGTTGAAGGTGTCCTTGCGCTCCGTGCGGAGCAGTGCGAGCAAGTGGTCGTCCTCCGGTCGCATCCAGTCCGCCCGCTCGCTCATACGTCGGTCAACTCTGCCTGTCGTATTCATCCTTTCCGTCCGAGGCTGCCGAGTCCAGCACGGAACCCGACGAAGCCATAATCGCAACCTATCTCGGAGAAGGCAACGTCTGATTACCGCACTTCACGAGTCGGTATGCTCGTGTTTCTACGAACGGCAGGATTAGAAATAAAACTCTTAGAGGGACGTTTAAATTTTATTGGGCGTTTAGAGACCGTTTTGAAACGTTCGTTTTCTACCGTTCTGACGATGAACTATAGTGAATTTTCGCTAATGCTCGTCACGTTATATGACCCCTGCCGTGTAAGCGTGTATCGAGGTCGAGACGTCCCCCATGACCGAATCCACCCTCCAGAACGAAAGCAACTCCGCCGTCAGCTCCCCTGCGGAGGCCGGTGAAGCGACCGCAGGACGACGCAGGCTCGCCGCCCTGTACGACCAGTACCGCGACAACGCGTTCACGACGCCGCTGGAAGTCGTCGGCTTCTGGTCGGCGGTCGCCCTGCCCTTCCTCTACATGCCGCTCCTGCTCACCGGCATCTCCTCGCAGGCTGAACTGCTCACCTTCCTCGGCTTGCTCGTCCTCAATCTCGCCGCCCTGCTCGCCGGGCACGATCACAGACGCGACTGAGGTCGCTTCGGCCCTCCACTCTTCAGCCCTCCACTTCTACGCTTCGGGACTCCGCGTTCACTCTTCGACCTTCAGTCTTCGGCTCTCGTACTCGACCTCCATCTTTGACCCGCTATCTTCGACTCTCGTTTTCAGCTCTCCGACCTCCGGCTCTCAACTCGCTCGTCGGTCCGTACTCTGGCGTTCCCAGCGCGGTTACTTTCATCCCCGCGCAAGCAGGGTTCGACTCCGCTTCGGGTCGGTCGTGACGGCGTGGTCGCCGTCTCCCGTGGCGGCGACGATGATCTCTTGGGGTTCGCCGCTCGGGTCGAACTGCTGGATGCTATAGACCAGCGTCTCGTTCTGTGTCGCCAACACGACCTGCGTGATCGTCCGGTTCTCCGCCGCGGCGTCCGTTTCGTTCATCGCGAGTCGGACCGCGTCGGTGGCCGACCGGAGGTCGTCCGCCTCGCGCACCTCGTCGGGAACGTCGTCGCTCGACCCGAACAGGTCCGCGAAGAACCCCTCGCTGTCGTTGGCGGGCGTTACGGCGATTACGGTGGCGTTGGCGGCGTACACCTCGACGACGAGGTGGGTCCCGTTCTCGGCCAGCACGTCGAGTTCGTAGACGAACTCCGACTCGTCCAGATCGCTACCCGGTTCGCCGCTGAGTCGCGCCCGGAACACGGTTCCGTTCGTCCGGTTCTCCACCGCCCGTAAGGAGTCGATGGTCTGGTTCGACGAGATCACCGATGCGTTCCCGTCGGTCTCGTTTCCGTCGCCTTCGTCCTGCAGTTCGGCTGATTCGGCTCCGGCGGTTTCCGTTTCTACGTCGGTGGACTCCGCGCCGGTGGACTCCGTGCCGATGGCTCCCCAACCGACCGCTCCGGCGACGAGGAGGACGCCGATGCCAACCAGAACGACTGCCGACCGTCGAGTGAAGGATGCCCCCGTCAAGGTCTACGCTAGTAATCCACTCGGACGAAAAGGAATTACGGCCGGACGCGTCGCTCGCTCCCGGCAAACTGGCTCCGCTCGTTCGCTTACCGTTCTTTCAGGTACAGTGGCACGAGCAGTGCGAGGCCGAGCACCGAGATCGCCGGGTGCGACAGCGATTCCGCGCCGAAGAAGTACAGCGCACTGTTCGCACCGACGGCGGTGAGCCCGACGACGAACAGCGCCGTCGCGGCCCGCGACCGTCCGGCGTCGGCGGTGACGCCGAGTTCGTAAGATTCCCGTTGACTCATTACACCGTGCTGTTCGGTACCGCCCTATAGTCCTTGTGGAGTCACGCGCGAAGAAAATTCGTTGATGGTGGAGACAGTACGTGGGTGGAAGAGACAGATTCGCTGCCGCGTTACGACCGTCCGGAGCCACTCACGACCGCCCGGAGTCGGGGGAGTTTGCAGGCCAGCGCCTCGTGCTTCACGAGACAGAATCCCGTGAAGATGATCAGGAAGCCCGCGACGGTGGCGAGGTCGATGATCTCGTCGAGAAACAGCCAGCCCGACAGGGCGGCGAAGATCGGCGCGACGTAGGAGACGAGATTGATCTCGATGGGGCCGAGCCGGTCCAGCAGGTCGAAGTAGACGAGGAAGCCGAGCGCGCTCGCAGGGATCGCGAGGAACGCCATCGCCCCAATGGCCTCCGGGGTCCACTCAACGGCGGCGAGCGACTCGCTCGGCCGGGCCGCGCTGATCGCGTGCATCAGGACTGCACCGAGGACCATCGACCACGCTTCCATGGTCTCGATGGGCAACTGCGCCTCGATGCGGCGGGTCAGCACGCTCCCGAGGGCGAACGACGCGGCCGCGCCGAACACCAGCACCTTGCCGACCACGTCGGCGGCCAGCAGGTTGTCCGGGTCGGGTTGGCTCAACACGGCGACGCCGACGAGTCCCAGGAACAGCCCGGCGATTCCCAGCGGGGTCAGGCGCTCGCTTGGCAACAGCGCCCGGGCGAACCCGGTCGTCAGGACGGGACTGAGACTGACGATGACCGCGGCGACGGCGCTCGTCGTGTACTGTTCGCCGACGAAGAGGAAGGCGGGGTACCCGGCGATCATCAACGACCCGCCGACCAACACCAGCGACCACTCACCCCGACCTCGGGGTCGCCACCGCTCGACCGCGTACGCGGCGTACGCGAGCATCAGCACGCCCGCAACGTCGTAGCGAATCGCGGCGAAGAGAACCGGCGGGATGTACTCCAGACCGACCTTGATGGCCATGAACGCCGACCCCCAGACGGCAGCCAGCGCGAGGAACAACGCGAGATTCCGATGTCTGCTCACGGTCCCAGTCGGCACCGGTCGGGGGTCAACGTTTCGAAGGAGGCAGTTGTTTGCCGGTTGCACGACGGTGCCATTGGAACGAGGTTTCGCTTCTAGACAAACCACCGCAGGGTGGGACTGAAAGGGGCCGCCCGGTCGCGTTTATCTAGTCGGCTCAGCGACCGCTATCTGGGGTGGGCGGTGCGGAAAACCCCAGATATGTCGCTGAGCGACCGCGACCGGGCGGGGGCTTTCGAGAACTCCAGTTCTTCTCAGTACTCTGCTTCAGCGCGTCGTTCGTCACGAACCGCCCGGAGCACGTCCTGTCGGGCGACGATGCCGAGGAGTCGGCCGTCGTCGTCCACGACCGGCAGGCGGTTGATGTCTCGGTCGTCGTCGGCCAGCAGGTTGAGGATGCGGTCGAACTCCTCGTCGGGGCCGACCGTCACCAC
>PXSM01000151.1 GCA_003023465.1 Halobacteriales archaeon SW_6_65_15
CCTACACCGTGCAGGGCAACATCCTCGAAAACCGCGAGACCATCGAGGCGATGGCGGACACCTACGAGGAGACCGACGGCGGCCTCCCGGAGAAGCTCCTCGCGGCCCTCCACGCGGGCAACGAGGCGGGCGGTGACAAGCGCGGCGAGCAGAGCGCGGCCCTCTACGTCGCCAAGCCCGAGGGCGGCTACGACGGCAAGAACGACCGCTGGATCGACGTGCGCGTGGACGACCACGAGGCCCCCATCGACGAACTCGAACGGGCGTTCAAGATCTACGACGTGACCCTGCTCGAACGCGAGGAGCCCGACGAAGTGCGCGAACTCGCGGGCGAGACGGCCGCGGAAGTGACGGAAACACTCGCCGATCTCGGCTTTTACGAGGACGACACCGTCAAGGAGTTCGGCGAGCGCGAGCACGACGCCCTCGAGGAGTTCCGCGGGATGAACAACTTCGAGAACCACGACCTCGCGGTGGTCGAAGACGCGCTGGCCCGCGGGTGGGACGACGCCGAGGGGACCGGCGAGGACCGGATGGTGGACGCCATCTGGCACGGCCTCTCGCGACTCGAACGGAAGTAGAACGCGGTAAAGAGAAACGTATACCTGTTCTTTAAATGCCCATACAATTCTAAAAGGCGTAGATACGTTTATCTACCACTTTGGCGCGCTCGGATCAGATTATCCACTCGGCGCGCGCTGGCGAGGCCCTGTGCCGAGCCCTCCCGCGCGAGGGACGAGAAGCGCAATGGAGTGAGCATCGCAGGAGGCTGGGGAGGGTCGAGGTGCAGTTGCGGTCTCCCCTAGGCTTCGGGAGTAGCTAGCCCCACTGAAGCTCCCAGTTCACTGCCTGTAGTACAGTTATCGTTGACCCACGCAACCACTGGTTTAGCTCCGTTTCTAACCACCTATGACACACCCAGTCCCGAATCCCACCGAACTCATAACCCGCGAGACCGAAACGCCGAGTATGAGAGACGAGGAGGAGATCCCACGTACTACAAGCGGGCGCTCGGCTGGGTGCTGGAGGAGGAATACATCTAAACTCATCTAACGTTTCCGAAAATTTCACCGCTCTGGTTCTGTAACCACCGTTCGCGCACGGAAGCGGTGCAAGGTTCCGCCGGCGTTACCTTTAAGTTGTTAGGGCGATTTGGTTCAGGTGACGCTTCGCTTGGAGGGCCGAAGCGTCAGCGGGGACCAATTCAGGGCGGCAAGCGGTTCGCGGGGCTTTTTCACCCCCGCGTGTTCCGCTTTCCTTTCCATATTCACTCTCCAGCGAACGCGACTTCGATAGTGGCGACTCGCGCGCAATCTGTCGCGCGGCCGTTCGGCGTGAACTCGCAGCAAAAGCTGAACGCACAGCAAAAGCGTTGCTGCTACGAGCTCACTCGATCTGTAGCTCGCCGTCTCGTCCGCTCTCGCCCGCGTCCGCGCCCTCGTCCCACTCCAGCTCGAACTCGATGCTCAACTCGGCGGGGCCGCCGCCGCTGGAGGTCTCGCGCTCGGCTTTCACCTCGAACGTCGGCTCCGCGGGCGACCGTCCGGAGGTACTCGGCCACGTCCCGGCGACTCATGCGATGCTCGACCTCGAAGAGGACTTCCTCTGGCATGGTCTCACAGACGCGGGCCTCGTGTTTAAACACCGTGTCTACGCGATGGCGCTGATCGTTTAGAAGGTCGTGCCTGATCGTTGGGAGGAACCGGAGAGGAAAACGTCGCCAAGAGGTCATCGAAAGCCCGCGACCGGGCGGCTCCGTTCAAACCACCGCCTAGGTGGTCTGCCTCATCGAGCGCATCCGGTGGTCCGTGTCACCGAGCGCAACGAATAGAGTTTGGTCGTGCGCGAGTGAAGCGTCGTCGGTCGTCGGTTCGTTCCTGACGATGGCCGGGAAGGTCCGCGCCCAACGGGGCGGTCGCGCCGACGTACCGGGAGAGTTACACACCGAGATTCGGCCACGGTGGGCCGTCATCTTCTTTTTCGTCGGCGTCCTAGACGATACGTTACCCATGCACGACCTGACAGGATTCCAGCGCGATCTGCTGTACGTCATCGCCGGGCGCGACGAACCGCACGGGCTCGCGATCAAGGACGAACTCGAATCGTACTACGAGAAGGAAATCCATCACGGCCGTCTCTACCCTAATCTCGACACCCTCGTGGACAAGGGACTGGTCGAGAAGGGCCAGCGTGACCGCCGGACCAACTTCTACACGCTGACCAGCCGCGGGAACCGCGAGATCGAGGCCCGCCGCGAGTGGGAGAGCCAGTACGTGAGCCCGAGCGTCGAAGCCTGAGATGCGGTCGCGCACGGCGACGGCAGCAGTCGGTCTCCTCGTCAGTCTCGCCGTTAGCGTCGCGGCGTGGTACTACTTCGACACGCTCCTGCTCTTCCTGTTCCTCCCGTTCGTCCCCATCCTCTTCCGAGGAGGGAGCGACGACCGCCGCGGCGCGGCGAGTCCGAATCCTGTCAAGGAGTGCCCCCGATGCGGGTTCCGGACGCGAAACCCGGAGTTCTCCCACTGTCCGCGCGACGGAACCCGACTAGAAGAGAGTTAGTTTGGTGGAAGTCGTGGATGGAAAGCTCTTGTCTGGTCGCTAGACGTTGAAAACGGAATTGACGGAAACATCGTCGAGAGGTCTTCGAAAGCCCCCGCCCGGTCGCGGTCGCTCTGCGGGATATTCGCGCCTTACAGCACCGCACCGCATCGGCGCGAATAGTTGCCCGCAGAACCGACCACAGTAAACGCGACCCGGCGGCCCCTTTATCCACCCAAACGTTCAGTCCGCGAGAGCCACGACCTCCCCAGCCGATTGCGTTACTCACTCCGCGTCGCTCCGTTGCGTTACTCATCCACCGGCAGACACACCGCGTCTGCCGAGCCGTCGTTCACTCCGTTCACGACGACCTCGCGCGGTTTCGGCGCGGCACGAGGGCCTCGACCCGGCGGCGTCTCCGCGCCGTCACTGTCGGGCTCGGCGTCCGCGGCCTCGTCCTCGGAGGCTTGGTCGGCAGGTTCGGGGGACTCGCCTGCCGCGGGGTCGGCTCCGTGCGTCGCGGAAGCCACGGCGGTTTCGGGCGTCTCGGGCTCGAAGAGGTAGGTCGGGTCCACGGCCCACGGGCGGATGGGCTCGCCCGCCACCAGTTCCGGCAGGACGATGCGGACGAAGTGGACGACCAGCACCAGTATCATCGGCCCGAGGAAGATGCCGTACCAGCCGAACAACAGCGGTCCGAAGATGTACGCCAGCATCACGAGGCCGACGTGGAGGTTGCGCCCCGAGACGTACGGCCGGAGGACGAGGTCCGGGATGGTGTCCACGACCACGAGCGAAACGCCGAAGAACAGCGCCGGGAACCACAGGAAGGCCGGATCGACGACCGCTGTCTCCACCCCGAGATAGGCCGAGACGGGGAAGTAGACCAGCTTCATCCCGACGATGGGGATCAGGCTGGCCGCGCCCGTCAGCAGGCCCACCAGCGTCGGGTAGGGGATAGCCAGCCCCGGCGGCGCGACGAAGTTGAGGGTGTTGTACGCCGCCGCGCCGATGGTCCCCGTGAGCAGGGCGTTCAGGATGTTGCCGAAGAAGATGCTGTTGAAGTCCCGGTCCACTGCCCGGACGTACGCCTCCACGACGCCGCCCTCGTCGGCGAACTGCCGACGGAAGAATCGCGAGAGCCGGTGGTCGTCCCGGAGGAGGTAGAACGCGATGGCGATCATCACGAACAGGTGCAACACCGCGGTGCCGATGAGTCCGAGGTACTGCAGGGCCGACTGGCCCACGTCGCGGATCAGTTGGGGGTCCGGGTTCGCCAGTAACTCGTCCGGGCGCTGGAGGATGGACGAGACGTCCACGTACGGCTGGACTGCCGACTGAAGCCCGTTCAGGTCCGTCTGGGTGGCGGCGTTGTTGAACTCCTGCAGCGCGATGGCCGCGGTGTAGACCATCAACAGCAGGACGGGAAGCGCGAGCGCCACCAGCGCGGTCGCCGCCGCGAGGCTCGCGGGTCGAATCCGTCGCCGGAGTCGCTTGTACACCGGTCGGGTCGCGTAGTAGAGGAAGATGCCGAACACGAAGGTGCCGACGAACGAGTAGACGACGTACAGCACGGCGGCTGCCAGGGCGAATCCGACGACCCACCAGCCGAGGCGCGCGCGGTCGAAGTCCAAGCCGCCGACCATGTGCAAGCCACGGAGTCGCCGGGGTAAAAATGTTCGCAGACGGTGGGGTTCGCCGGTCGAGGACGAAACGGGACGCGAATGCCGACCGCGAAATCCGATTTCGACACTCTCGCGGATGCGTGGCACTGGGTACCCTCGGGAAACTGACAATATAGGGAGAGATATTTATACCTACATAGTCATAGTTAGCCGAGTGGCGAGTATCGTCGACGTCCTCACGTCAGTGCCCTTGGACAGTCACGTCGTGCGTATCGTCCTCGCGGGCGCGCTCGGACTGTTCCTCGGGCTGGAGCGCGAGTGGTCACACAAGCCAGCCGGCATCCGGACGCTCACCCTGATCAGCCTGCTCGGCGCGGTGTTCACCCTCGTCGAGCACGACGTGTTGCTCCTGCTCGGCGGCCTGCTCGTCATCGTGCAGGGCATCATGCTCGGCGTGCGCGGGTTGATGGCCGACCAAGAGGAGGAAGAGGGACTCTCGCTGACGACCTCGGTGTCGATGCTGGTCGCGTTCGGTGTGGGCGTGCTCGTGATGGAGGGGTTCATCCTCGAAGGCGTCGTCGTGGCGGTGCTGTCGTCCCTCCTGCTGGTGCTCAAGCGCGAGCTACACAGTTTCGCGTGGGGGCTGTCCCGCGAGGAGATGCAGTCGGCGGTCGAGTTCTCCATCCTCGCGTTCGTCATCTACCCGCTCCTGCCGGAGGGGGAACTGGCGTACGGGGTCCAGCCCCGCGTCGTCTGGCTGATGGTCGTCACGGTGGCGGCCATCGGCATCGTCAACTACGCGGTCGTGAAGACCTACGGCGGCCGGGGCATCGCCGTGACGGGCTTTTTCGGCGGACTCGCGTCCTCGACCGCAGTCGTCGGGACCATGCTCGACCACGTGAAACAGCGCCCGGAGGCGGCCTCCTACGGCGTGGCGGCCATCCTGCTCGCCGACGCCGCGATGGCGGTCCGCAACCTCGCCATCGCGCTGGCGTTCACTTTCGGGGAAACCAAGCCGATACTGTACGGCGCGGTGTTACCCCTCGGCGTGGTCATCCTCGGAAGCGTCGCCATCTCGGCCTACGTGGCCGACTGGTCCGAGCAGGTGGACATCGACCTCGAGAGTCCGTTCTCGCTCCGGAACGCGCTCAGCTTCGGGGCCATCTTCCTGCTCGTCATCGTGGCGGGTGCCGTGGCCCAACAGCAGTTCGGCTCCGCGGGGTTCTACGTGACCGCACTCCTGTCGGGGCTGGTCTCCAGCGCGGGCGTGACCTCCTCGGCCGTCCTGCTCTATCTCGGCGGCAACGTGGACGCGGGGACGTCGGTGTTCGCCATCCTGCTGGCGACCGCCTCTTCCATCACCGTCAAGGCCGCGCTGACCCTCTCCGCGCCGGACCGGACGTTCGCCTACCGGGTCGCGGCGTGGAGCGGGGTGTTGCTCGCCGGGTCGGGAATCGCGGCCGTGCTCGCGACTCTCTAACTGGTATCCACGGGCGTCCCAGTTTCGGGCGAGAATTGCCCGAACCGGAGCGAATCAATTAAAGGGTGTCTCTCCATACGGCGTTCCATGGACCGAGACACTGCAGAGCCGACCGTCGAGGAGGTCCCCGGGAAACGAGCCCGGGAGTGGGCCGACTACCACCACCAGTTCTCCGCGCCGAGTACCTACGTCTACGACTTCGTCTGGGACTTCACCGAGGACGCCGAGGGTCCGTTCTGTACCGACGTGGACGGCAACGTCCTGCTGGACTTCACCAGCCACGTCGCGAGCGCGCCGCTCGGGTACAACAACCCCAAGATCATGGAGAAGTTCCGGGAGTTCGACCTCGTGGATCCGCTCAAGATCGCGGGCCAGGACTTCTACGCCGGGGGCGGCTGGCCTCCGGAGGAGCCGGAACTCCCCGGTCCGACGCAGTTGATGGACCGACTGGCCGACGTCACCAGCCACTACGACATGGACACCGTCTTTCTCTCGAACTCCGGCGCGGAGGCGGTCGAGAACGCCATCAAGATCTGCTACGCACAGGGCGGCCACCGCGCGTTCACCTTCGACGGGGCGTTCCACGGCCGGACGCTCGGGGCACTTTCGCTGAATCGCTCGAAGCGCGCACATCGAAAGGGCTACCCCGAGGTCGGGGGCGTCGTCTCGGTTCCCTACCCCTCGACCGAGGAGAGTTACCGGAAGGACTGGCTGACCGGCGGCCCCGGCGGCAACGTCGTCGCAGACAAGCTCCACCCCGAGCAGGGCGTCATCGACCCCGAGGAGGTCGCCTTCCTCATCCTCGAACCCATGCAGGGCGAGGGCGGCTACCGCGTCCCCCACGGCGAGTTCGCCCGCGACGTGGCCGATATCCGCGAGCGCTACGACGTGAAGGTCATCAGCGACGAGATCCAAGCGGGACTCGGCCGCACGGGCGAGATGTGGGGCATCGACCACCTCGACCTCGACCCCGACGTAATCACCGCCGCGAAGGGCCTGCGCGCGGGCGCGACGGTCGCCAACGAGGACCTGTTCCCGAAGGAGAAGGGTCGGCTCTCCTCGACGTGGGGCGCGGGCAAGATCGTCGATTCGATGCAGGGCGTCTTCACCCTCGACGCCATCCGCGAGTACGACCTGCTCGGCAACGCCATCGAGCGCGGCCGCCAGCTCCGGGAACTCCTCGAAGACTCCGACCTACCCAACGTCGAGGACGTGCGCGGCCGCGGCCTGATGCTCGCCATCGAGTTCGACACCAAGGACCGCCGCGAGGCCGTCGTCGAGGCCGCGATGAAGCGCGGCCTGTTGACCCTCGGCTGTGGCTACAAGACGCTCCGGCTTCTGCCACCCCTCGACGTGACCGAGCGCGAGATCGACCTCGGCTTCGACGTGCTCCAAAACGCTATCGAGGACGTGGCGTAATCAGAATTTCCTGATCTTCTTGACGAAGCTGATTTATTGCTCAATTTCATCTCGGCGTGCGCGAGCAACGCGCGCGAGGGACGAGTATCGCAGTAGCTAGCTCTTCTGATTTCTCTACCGTTTCGTCGTTTTAGAAAGCCCCCGCCCGGTCGCGGTCGCTCTGGCGGATATCCTCGGCCTCTCCGCACCGTCGGAGATGAACTCCGACGAGCCTCGGCTCACGCCGTTCGCCGAGACACCGCCCGGCCTCGAATAGAGCCGCCAGAGCCGACCACGGCCTTCGGCCGCGACCGGGCGGCCCCTTTATCCACCCGACGGTGGTCTGCTCAGCTCGCTATCGCATCCCGGAGGACGCACACTGCGGGTAACGTGAACCTTTAGTCACCGCGCGCACTTCTGACGCGGTATGAGCCAACTCGCGGCACGGGAACCGGAGGTGCGGAGTTTCGAGGCCACGGTCGCGGAGATCGACGGCACCGAAGTCGTGCTGGACGAGACCTACTTCTACGCCGAGAGCGGCGGCCAGCCAGCCGACAGGGGGACGCTGGGCGGCGTCCCGGTCGAGTACGTCGAGAAGCGAAACGGCGACGGCCGAATCGTCCACCACCTCGCCGACGAACCCGACTTCGCAGCGGACGAGACCGTCCGGGCCGAGGTGGACCACGAGTTCCGGACCTACTGCATGCGCGCCCACACCGCGAGTCACGTCCTCTACGGGGCGGGGCGCAGGGTGCTGGACGACCTCGGCTACGGCGGGTTCGACATCGGCGAGGAGAAGGTCCGGGTGGACTTCGACACCACGACCGACATCGACGACGCGGTGCTCGCCGAGCTAGAGCGACTCACCAACCGGGCGGTCTGGGACTCGCTGGACGTGTCGTGGAAAGAAGTCAGCGAGCAGGAAGCCCGCGAGCGCGACGAGGTGGCGTTCAACACCAAGACCGAGGAGGGAGTCATGAGCGAGTCCGACGCCGTCCGGGTCGTCACCGTCGAGGGCTGGGACTGGGCTGCCTGCGGGGGCACCCACGTCGAGAACACCGCCGAGATCGGCCCCGTCACGCTCCTCGACCGGTCGAACCCCGGCGAAGGCCTCACGCGCGTCGAGTTCGCCGTTGGACCGACGGCCATCCGCAGACGGGCGGAGGACGTGCGCGCCGCCCGCGAGGCCGCCCGGACGCTCGACGTGGGCGTCGGGGACCTACCCGACGCCGCCGAGCGAGTCACCGAGGAGGTCGAGGCCCTCGAATCCGACGTGCAGGACGCCAAGGAGGAACTCCTCGCGGCGCGTCTCGACGACCTCCGGGACGACCCGACTCGGCGCGACGGCGGCGAGTGGCTGGTCGGCACCGTCTCGGGGTTCGGCCCGAACGAGGTCGCCGACCGCGCCAGAGATATCGCTACCGACGAAGACGACGCACCCGACGCGGTGGTCCTGACGGGCGAGGACGGCGCGACCTTCGTCGTGGCCGCGACCGACGGGAATCCGGAGGCTGGCGACGTGGTCGAGGAAGTGACCGCGGAGTTCGGCGGGGGCGGCGGCGGAAGCCCCACCTTCGCACAGGGCGGCGGTCTCGACGCGAACCCCGAGGACGTCGCCGCGTTCCTGCGAGAGGAGTAGGAAACGGATGCAGACGGATACGTTTCTCTAACCTTCGTATTCAATTCCCAAACGGTTGTATTTCGTTCTTCCCGCGGTCAGTCCCCGGAGCTGACGCCCGCGCCGAGCGCGATCTCCTCGCGGTAGCGAACCACGATGCCGACGGTCGCGACCGCGGCGAGCACCGCGACGGCCCCGATGAGTCCGAACGTCTCCCGGTAGCCCGTGGACTCGATGAGCGCGCCGAACAGCGGCGGGGCGACGGTGTTCCCGACCATGATCCCGATGGTGATGACCGCGAAGTTCCGCCCGATGTCGGTCCGGGTCGAGAGGAGGTCCGCCAGTTTGTCGCGGGCGGGGCCGCCCATGCTCCCGGCGCTCCCGGCCAGCATCGCCAACGGGACCGCGAGCAGCGGCGGGACGACCATCGAGGCCAGCGCAAGCACAGAGAGTCCGACGAGCACGTACGCGCCGGCGAGTACCGGCCCCGGTCGGAACCGGTCGGCCAGCGACCCGCCGAGGAGGATGAGGACCGCGCCAGCGACGAACATCCCCGTCAGCGTGAGGCTGGCGAGGTCCGGAGCGACTCCGTAGCCGTCTTCCATCAACACCACGACGTAGGAGGTGATGCCCCAGAACGCGGTCGAGGCGATGAGCGCGACGACGCCCAGCGCCAGAATCGAGGGTGCTCGAGCCAGCGCGCGGAGTTCCGCCAGCGCGCGTTCGCGCCGGGAGGTCGCGGTCGCTCGGTCGTCGGTCTCTTCGGCCTCGCTGGGATTCGGACGGGTTACTTCGTCGCTGACGTGACGCGCGAGGACGTAGCAGGCCACGACGCCGTAGACTGCGCCGGTCGCGGCGATGAGTCCGAAGGCGGTCCGCCACGTCGCCCCCGGGAGCGCAGTGACCCCCAGTATCACGACCGGCGGCGTGGCGAAGCCCAGATTACCGGCGAACCCGTGGACGCTGTAGGCCTGTCCTCGGGCGCCCTCGGCGGTCGCGTCCGAGAGCAATGGGAAGTGCGCCGGGTGGTGGCCGGCGATTCCGAGACCGAGGACGACCTGCCCGACGAGCAGCCACTCGAACGTCGGTGCGAGTGCGAGAATCCCCGCGCCGATTGCCCCCAGTCCCAGACACAACCCCAGCGTCAGGGTCCGGTCGTAGTTGTCCGAGAGATAGCCGTAGGGCAACTGCATCGTCGTGTTGACGAACGCTTGCAACCCCATGGCGAACCCGAGCGCCGGCAAACCTACGTCGAAGTCGGCAGCGAGCGTGGTGAGAATCGGCGGGAACAGCACCAGATACAGGTGGTTGATGACCCTGACGGGGGTAGCGGGGAAAACTCTGTTCCAATCGGAGGGTGTTACCGACTCAAATCGCGCTCGGTGACACAAACCAAGAGGACGCGACAGTGACGCAACCGCCAGATTGCATTCGGTGACGCTAACCACCGTAAATGCGCTCGGTACCACCTCTGGAAGTCTGGGTGGACTGAAAGGGGCCGCCCGGTCGCGTGCAGTTCGGTCGCCTCAGCGACCACTATCCGAGACGAATCGAGTGAAGCGAAGATGAGTCGAAGATATGTCGCTGAGCGACCGCGACCGGGCGGGGGCTTTCTATCCGGTGGTCGTTCCGACTGCTCCAGCAGTTCCTTCTGTAACTTCGACTGCTAGCGACCGAACCCAGAACAGGCAACTTTTTCCACGCACTCCACGACAGGTCGATTATGAACCTCTCCGACGAGCAGCGGGCCATCCGGGACGTGGTACGGGAGTTCGCGGTCGAGGAGATTCGCCCCACGGCGGAGGAGTGCGACGAGACCCAGACGTTCCCCGAGGAGGTGTGGGACGGCCTCGCCGACCTCGACCTGACGGGGATGACCACCCCCGAGGAGTACGGTGGCCTCGACGTGGACAGACTCACCTACAGCCTCGTGAACGAGGAGGTCGCGTACGGGATGCTGTCGGTCGCGACCGCCCTGTCGGTCCACTGCCTCGCCACCTCCTGCATCGCGGAGTTCGGTGACGAGGACCAGAAGGAGCGCTGGCTTCCGGACATGGTCGGGGGTCGTCCGGTGGGTGCCTTCGCGCTCTCGGAGCCGCAGGCGGGGTCGAACCCCGCGGAGATGACCACCGAGGCGAAGCGCGAGGGCGACGAGTACGTCATCGACGGCAAGAAGCAGTGGATCACCAACGGCGAGCGCGCCGGCGTGGTCGTCCTGTTCGCCAAGACCGACCGCGACGACCCCCGGTCGGTCACCCAGTTCGTCGTCCCGAAGGATGCGGACGGACTGGAGGTCGGCAAGAAGGAGAGCAAACTCGGTCTCCGGGCCAGCGACACCACCTCGCTCATCTTCGACGACGTGCGCATCCCCGCCGAAAATCGCCTGACTGAGGAGGGCAAGGGCCTCTCGGCCGCGTTCCACATTCTCACGGGCGGGCGCATCGGCATCGCCAGCCAGTCGGTCGGGCTGGCCCAGTCCGCACTGGACGAGGCCGTCGAGTACGCCCAGGACCGCGAGCAGTTCGACAAGCCCATCGCGGAGATACAGACCATCCGGCACAAACTGGCCGACATGCAGACCCAGTTGCAGGCCGCCCGCCTCCTGACGCGGGACGCGGCCCGAAGGGACGACCGGGGCGAAAGCGTGGAGATGGCCGCGAGCATGGCGAAGTACTTCGCCAGCGAGGCCGCGGTGGACATCACCAACGAGGCGGTCCAGGTCCACGGCGGCTACGGCTACACCACCGACTTCGACGTGGAGCGGCTCTACCGCGACTCGAAGATCACGACCATCTACGAGGGTACCTCCGAGATTCAGAAGAAGGTCATCGCCCGGAATCTGTTGTCGTGACCCCGGGACCTGCTGTCGTGAAAGTCGCCAATATCCTAAACTCGTCGTCACTTGAAACAGGCGCAACTACCGCCACACTTATCGTTCTCGGCTGAAACGGGGACAAACGAAAATGGTCGTTTCCGAGGACTCGACGCTGGTGGATTTCGACGCCGACGCCGCCCTCTCGGCCGCCCGCGGGGTGGATCAGGAAGGAGTGCGGCTCTGCGTCGAGTACACCCCCGAGGAGTTCCACACGTTGTACGCCGACGACGTCACGATGGCGCTGTACGGCGACCGCGAGGAGATGGTCGATCACTTCGAGCAGGTCCACTCGTACGTCCACGTCGACTTCACCGAGAAGGACCTGTTCACCGAGATATTCCGGGGTGCCGGTGCGGTCCGGTCGTTCGTCACCTACATGGACCACGTCGTCCTCCTGCGATTCATCGCGGACCAGCAGGGGCTGTTCGTCTCGGCCGACCCGGACGTGGACGTGACCGCGCTCGTGAAGGCCGTCGAAGACGAGATCTACGACTGACTCGACTCACAGACGACCGACACGCCCTTTTCGGCCGTCCACCTATCGCGGACCGTGACTAGAGACGACGCCAGCGACGGCGCTTCGACCGACCGCGGTGACGCTCCCTCGGGTGCCGACCGAGAATTAGAAGCGGTCGTCTACGACCTCGACGGGACGCTGGTCCGCCTCGTCGTGGACTGGGAGGACGTCGAGCGCCGACTAGCCGACCTGCTGGACCGCGAGGACGTTGACGCCGACCCACTGAGCGCGTGGGCCCTCCTCGACGCCGCGGAGGACGCCGGCGTCGGCGACGAGGCTGACGAACTCATCGCTGAGGCCGAGCGCGAGGGTGCCCGCGAGTCCGAACGACTCCCGCTCGCCGACGAACTCGTCGCTCGCGAGGTCCCGGTCGGCGTCTGCTCGCTCAACCACGAGCGGGCGGTCCGCATCGCCCTCGACGAACACGATTTGACCCAGCACGTCGAGAGCGTGGTCGGCCGCGGCACCGTCCCCGAGCGCAAGCCCCACCCGCGCGCTCTGCTCGCGGCCGTCGAGGAGTTGGGCGTCGCGCCCGAGAACGTCCTCTTCGTCGGCGACTCGGCCAGCGACGAGGAGACAGCCGAACGTGCCGAGACACAGTTCAAGTGGGTTTAGAGATAACTACTCACGTCTGAAAGACAGGTTTCTATATCCCGGCTTCATCCGAGCGTGCGCTCGGTGAATCATCCGCTATAGCGCGCCCTCAGTGGACCGTCCACCATAGCACACGCTCGGTTGGACAGTCGACCGTTTGGGTGGATGAAAGGGGCCGCCCGGTTGCGTTCACTGTAGTCGTCTCAGCGACCTCTATCGGCGCGGGCGGTGTCTTCGTGAGCGAAGCGAGCGAAGGCTCGTCGGAGCTCGTCTCCGACGGTGCGGAGAGCGCCGATATGTCGCTGAGCGACCGGGACCGGGCGGGGGCTTTCTAAAAGGCCGCGTCCTATTTGTAAAAATTTCAATAAGGTTCCAAACCGCCCGATAACGCGACTATCGTTGAGCCAATGAGACCGCCCAGCGACCGCGACCAGCCGTGGGAAGGGGGACTGCTTCAATTGATGGCGTTCAGTCCTGATTCCGGCGTTCGTAAAAGTAAGCCCCGAGCGCCACCACCAGCCACACGAGCGCGCCCACGCGAATCGCAAATTCGGCGCGGTCGGCCCACGTCGGGAGCGAGACGCCCGTCGCCCACGCGAGGAGGGCGATGAAGGGCGCACCCACGACCACGGTGAGGACGAAGGTGGTCTGCATCACCCACGCGTAATCGACGCCCTCCGGGTCGTGACGCTCGACGGGTTCCGGCACGTCCGAATGGGTGTCCGCTCGGGCCTTAAACGTTGCAGATTCGCGTAGGTTGATTTACGGACGTATCTTGAAACGGATAAATCTCGAATATGTAAAGAGATGATTTAAGCTAAAACAAAGACTTTGTATTTTCAACGGTCACACAAAGATATGAAGCGACGAGATATACTTCAAGCGGGTAGCGTAACGCTAGTGTTCGCATTCGCGGGTTGTGCCAATAATCAAGAACAGAATAAAACGTCGGAGCAGTCGCCTACGACGGGTAATAGTGAAACGACTACGGTAGACGGAGCAATTGGTGAATCTACGACTGCTGAAACGACGGCAGGCACCACTACTACGGTGAGACCGGCCGAAGAAGAATATGAACTCGGAGAGCCCTACGTTTACGAACCGTGGAAGATCGCAGTCACCGATCTCGAACTGATGACGGCTTTTCAGACAGATGACGGAGGGACGTACGACGCTCCTGACGGAACGAAACTCGCCATTACAACGGTTGAGCTTACGAATCAGTCGTCTGAAGGACAGACGTGGGCTGGAATGCCTTTTGCTTTGGTATTTAAAGGAAGAATTTATGAAGATAAACGGGGATTTAAACATCCTCAATTCAGCGGTCACGTAGCGATGAACGATCTAAAAAGTATTGAACATGCTCGTCAATACGCACCAGAGTCTTATCCGGTTGATTCTGGCGAGAGCATCCTTCTCTGGGCACTATTTCTCATCCCTGAGGATGCGACTCTTGATCGAACAAGCGTTGGTTTCGACGGCGAACCGAACGAAGGAACCGC
Source organism: Halobacteriales archaeon SW_6_65_15 (assembly GCA_003023465.1). GTDB lineage: Archaea > Halobacteriota > Halobacteria > Halobacteriales > Haladaptataceae > Halorussus. Next base: position 14,148 of record PXSM01000151.1, read on the forward strand.
GTACCCCGTACGCTGGGTGCCAAATTAACGTCGGTTATAAGTTCATTTCTCTATAACAATACCTGTGGAATATAATTATATATCAATAATTAAAAAATATAAAAAATATTGGGATTAAATTACTGTCGGAATATAGGAACATACTACGACATGCAGTACAGCAACGGTGACACGTGTACCGATAACAGGCGGATGTACGTGATGTTGTATCCGAATTCCAGTACTGAATACTCAAACTGCGGATCTGGTACAACCACTACGAGTGCATTACATGGTGCTTGTGACCAACTGTACTACGCCAACTCGGTGAGCTACTATGATATTAGCCGGTTCAAAGCAAAGGATTATGAATATCCAAAGGTCGATACGAGTTCCCGAGATAATATTTCGACCCAGTTTGAGGCGTTTCTCACTGACGGGAGTAAGAACGGGACTGGTGAAAATCTAAAGGACATTCGGGGTTGTCACTTGTTAGTCCATGGTGATAATTGCTCTACAGATACTGCAGGTGGTGAAAAGAACGACCTTTGTAGTGACGATGGAACTGCCTTCTCTCGCGGTGTAATGATGTGGACTGGTCTCTGTACGAAAACTGGACAACGGAAGAATTCCGCAATTCAAGAGACTCTCCATTCATTCATTCATTCGGGGCCTTGACGATGATGTAAAGCCGCTTCTCGGCGATGGGAATGATAACGGTGCTATTGATGCAGGAGACGAACACACTCTCGGCATCATCAATAGCTCAAACGAAGTGACGCCAATGCTGACGTACCATGGCGAAGAATTTACGAAGGCTGGCGATTGTGAGCGTAAATCCGACACCGTCGATGCCTACAAGCAGACATTGACCTCCTGCACCGAAGATGCAGTGTACGAAACGTCAATAGATCAATGCAATTCGCAAAACGATAATATCTGCTGAACAGAGTGATACAATGTCCGAAAACAACATCCAACGGCGCGACGTCCTGAAGACAGTCGGTGCGGCCAGTGCGCTCGGCGTGGTCGGAACAGCTCAAGGAACCAAATCCGATGAAGGAAGCGTTCGTCTCGTCGAATTGGGTATCGAATACGACTTACCCGGAGGTCACAACTACCAGCGCGTCCACGTCGAAGGTAACCCCCTGTACCGCGTCGATGGTGATCGCGTCGTCCTCGATTCGCTCGCATCAGGCGAAGTTCGGGACACCTTCGCCAATAACGACGTGGTGGTCAATGGCGTAGATGCGACTAGCATTCCCTCCGAGACCACGGAGACCCAAACTGTAGAGGCGATCCCGACCGCACTCGCCGCCCGCGAGGACCCTCGTGAGCTGACCCATCTCACCGAATCTCATCGGTTGCCCGACGTGGGAGTTGAAGTCTCCGGCGACGACCCAATCGTCGTCGCAGAGGGCGTCCGGCAGACGCTCTCACCTGGTTCCGAACGCGTACTCGAACTTCCCTCCCGGACCGTCAGTGCAGAGACCATTCACGTCACGGACGAGACCGCCGAAATCGAGGGCGTGCCAGAACACATGTGGGGTCCCAAGACCGAGTACGGCGTCGTCGAAGTTGAAGCCGTCTCGACCGTAGTGGTCCGAGACCGCGGGGAACTCGACCTACGGGCGTAACGTTCGCCGACGCGTAGGGACGAGACGTACCCGAAGCAAGCGCGGTGATTACGACCCCTGACCGACGGTGGTCTACTTCGTCCCGTAATCGACCTCCTTTTCGCTTGTGAGTCTCGATTGATTCGGCCATCAACCAAACAGGAACTGACGGGACAGTAATCGTGTGGTTTCGAGGTCTCAGACGTCACACTCGCTCACCGAGACCGTCTGCATCTCGCCGTCTCGATCCTCCCGTTCGACCCGCATTCCGATCCCTTCCGTGACCAGACAGAACTTGATGGACCCGAGGATTCGCGGCGTCGCTTCCCTGTCGAGCATCACTATCCGGTCGTCCTCGCTGACGAGGCTGTACCCGCTCTCGACGTAACTGCCTTCGAGCGCGCACTCCTGGGTGTGGTTGCGTGCGACTTCGAGGATGCCGTCGCGCGAGTGCGACCGGACCACTGGTTGTCGATGAGGTACCCCTCCCGGGTCTCGATGAATGGCCCATATTCCGTGGTAGCATTAAGAATAGTCTGGCTCTCTGGCCCGCGTCGTTTGAGCGTTGAGTGACGTATCGACCGGAACCGAACACGTTTAACATACTGCGCACCAGTCCCAGAACATGGCGACGACCGTTCAGGACCTCGCGGAGAAGGCGGGCGACGAGCGGATTACGATGTTGACGGCGTACGACGCGCCCACCGCCGAAATCGTGGACGAAGCGGGCGTGGACGTGATTCTGGTCGGCGACAGCATGGGGAACGCGGTGCTGGGCTACGACTCGACGCTCCCCGTGACCGTCGAGGAGACCCAGAGCCGGACCGCGGCGGTCGCGCGCGCGACCGACGAGGCGATGGTGGTCGCGGACATGCCCTTCCTGAGTTACGGCGTGGACGAGAGCGAGGCCATCGAGAACTGCGGGCGGATGCTCAAGGAGGCCGAGGCCAACGCGGTCAAGCTGGAGAGCGGACCCCACACCGTCGAACTCACCGAGCGACTGGTCGAGTTGGGCATCCCCGTGATGGCCCACCTCGGACTGACGCCCCAGCGATTCAACCAGCTCGGGGGCTACTTCCGGCAGGGTACCGACGAGGAGAGCGCGAGCGAGATGCTGGAACTGGCGAAGGCCCACGAGGAGGCCGGAGCCTTCTCGCTCGTGCTCGAACACGTCCCCTCGAACGTGGCGGCCCAGATCACCGACGCCATCGACATCCCGACCATCGGCATCGGTGCCGGCCCCGACACCGACGGGCAGGTGCTCGTACTCAACGACGTCTTCGGACTGAGCGACCGGAGCCCGTACTTCTCCGACCAGTTCGGCGACGTGAAAGCCGAGATGGAGCGCGCCGTCGAGGGGTATCGCGAAGCGGTCGAGTCCGGTGAGTTCCCGGCCAGCGAACACAGTTACGAGGAAGCCGAAATCGACGAGATATACTGAGAAGCAGTCGGTTTCGAAGTTCTATCTCACGTCGTAGCGAACTCGTTAGAGCACCACGAGCAGAATGTGACGAGTTGTTGGCGCTAGCTACTGCCGAAACCGAGGGGAGACCGCAACCGCACCGCAAGAGCCTCGACCCTCCCCAGCCGATTGCGTTACTCGCTTCGCTGCGTTACTCATCCACCGGCGGACCTGCGGTCCGACGAGCCTTCGGCTTCGCCGAAGACCTCGCGCGATGAGGGCGCGACCTCGTGTCGCGCCAGCGCGCGCCGATTTGGGGGTTTTAGAAGTCGTTAGCCGATTCCCGATTCAGATTCCTGCGTCGTCCAGAAAGTCCAGCACCGCGTCGTTGAACGCCTCGGGTCGTTCGAGCATGGCGAGGTGGGCCGCGTCCGGAAGCTCCCGGTAGCGACCGTCGGGAATCCGGTCGGCCAGCTCCTCGTGGTACTCCGGCGGGGTGAGGTGGTCGTGTTCGCCGACGAGGGCGAGGGCGGGGACCTCGATATCGCCGAGACGGTCGCGCACGTCGAACTCGTGGCAGGACGCGAAGTCCCGGCGGGGGACGCGCTGGCCGACCGCCGCCATGGTCTCCGTCGAGAGTTCGACGTACCGGGAGTCGGCGTCGTGGAAGAGTCGGTCCGGGCCGTGAAGGAACTCCAGCGCGCGGTCGAAGTCCGATTCGAGCCACCGCAGGAGGTCGTCCAGCACGGGCAGCTTCGCGCCGGTTCCGGCGAGGACGAGGCCGTCGAAGCCGTGGTCGCGCTCGATTGCGAGCTGGAGGGCGACCGCACCGCCGAGGGAGTTGCCGACCAGCACGCCCGCGTCCGTCTCGTCGGCGACCGCCAGCACGTCGTCGGCGTAGGCCAAGAGGCTCTCCCAGCCGGGGTCGGCGTCGAAGTCCTCGGAGTCACCGTGGCCGCTCAGGTCGAGCGCGACGACCGGCCGGTGGCTCGCCAGTCGGCCGAGTTGGGCTTTCCAGACTTCCTTGGTACCGCCCGACCCGTGGACGCAGAGGAGGGGAGACCCGGAACCGCCGCGGTCGGCGACCCGGTAGGCGGTGGTCCGGCCGTGGTGTGTGACCCGTTCCATGCCGACTCGTTCGCGTGCGCGAGACANAGACAAAAAGGTCCGGTCGCGACCCCGTCCGAACCGCAAATCAGCCACTATTCATCCATCTCTTCGCCCTCTTTCGATTACTGAAAGGAAGATTTATATACTACAACGCCTAACTACATGTTAGTATTAAAATGTCATTGAAGCACATCGCGGAACGCGACGACGTGTTCGCCCGCCGGTACGACTACGACGACGAGGAGCTCCTCGCGGCCGACCTCGGCGTCTCCGGCGAGGCCACCGTGGACGTTCTCGACGACACCGTGATCGTCGTCTTCGAGGACGAGGACGGCCCTCGTCAACTCGAACTAGAACTGCCCGACGGTGAGGCGGAAGCGTTTATCACCAACGGCGTGCTCACTATCGAGGTGAGACCATGAAGCTGACCGTAAAGCCGTTAAAACAGAAGGACGCCGGTCGCGGGCTGGCCGCCATCGACCGCCAGTCAATGCACGACCTCGGGGTCGAGAACGGCGATTACATCGTCATCGAGGGGAAGGGACAGGGTCGGGCGGTCGCCCGTGTCTGGCCCGGCTACCCCGAGGACGAGGGACGGGGCGTCGTCCGCATCGACGGGCAACTCCGACAGGAGGCCGGAGTCGGCATCGACGACAAGGTCACCATCGAGACGGCCGACGTCAAGCCCGCCAACTCGGTCACCATCGCACTCCCGCGGAACCTCCAGATCCGCGGCGACATCACGCCCCACATCAGGGACAAGCTCAGCGGGCAGGCCATCACGAAGGGCCAGAACGTCCCGTTCGGCTTCGGCCTGATGGGAATGGGTTCCGGACAGTCCATCCCGCTGAAGGTCGCCAGCACCGACCCCGACGGGACGGTCGTGGTGACCGACTCGACCCAGATCGAGGTCAGCGAGCGCCCCGCCGAGGAGATCGCGCAGGGCAGCGGCGGTGGCCCCGAGGGCACGCCCAGCGTGACCTACGAGGACATCGGCGGACTCGAAAGCGAGCTGGAGCAGGTCCGCGAGATGATCGAGTTGCCGATGCGCCACCCCGAGCTGTTCAGTCGGCTCGGCATCGACCCGCCGAAGGGCGTCCTCCTGCACGGGCCGCCCGGCACGGGCAAGACCCTGATGGCGAAGGCCGTCGCGAGCGAGATCGACGCCCACTTCCAGACCATCTCGGGCCCCGAGATCATGTCGAAGTACTACGGGGAGTCCGAGGAGAAGCTCCGCGAGGTGTTCGAGGAGGCCGAGCAGAACGCCCCGGCCATCGTCTTCATCGACGAGTTGGACTCCATCGCGCCCAAGCGCGAGGAGGCCGGCGGCGACGTGGAGCGCCGCGTCGTGGCCCAGCTCCTCTCGCTGATGGACGGCCTCGAATCGCGGGGTGAGGTCACGGTCATCGCGGCCACCAACCGCGTCGATGCAGTCGATCCGGCACTGCGCCGTCCGGGTCGGTTCGACCGCGAGATCGAGATCGGCGTCCCGGACCGCGACGGTCGCCTCGAGATCATGCAGGTCCACACCCGCGGCATGCCGCTGGCCGACAGCATCGACCTCGAGGAGTACGCCGACAACACCCACGGCTTCGTGGGTGCCGACCTCGAGAATCTCGCCAAGGAATCCGCGATGAACGCGCTCCGGCGCATCCGCCCCGAGATCGACCTCGAATCCGAGGAAATTCCGGCGGACGTGCTCGACACCCTGCAGGTCACCGAGCGTGACTTCAAGGAGGCGCTGAAGGGCATCGAGCCCTCGGCGCTCCGCGAGGTCTTCGTCGAAGTGCCCGACGTGACGTGGGACCAGGTCGGCGGCCTCGAGGACACCAAAGAGCGCCTCCGGGAGACCATCCAGTGGCCCCTAGAGTACCCCGAGGTGTTCGACGCCCTCGACATGCAGGCCGCCAAGGGCGTGCTGATGTACGGCCCGCCCGGCACGGGCAAGACCCTGATGGCGAAGGCCGTCGCCAACGAGAGCGACAGCAACTTCATCTCGATCAAGGGTCCCGAACTCCTGTCGAAGTGGGTCGGCGAGAGCGAGAAGGGCGTCCGCGAGGTGTTCAGCAAGGCCCGCGAGAACGCCCCGACCGTGGTGTTCTTCGACGAGATCGACTCCATCGCCACCGAACGCGGGAGTGGCTCGGGCGGCGGTGCCGAGGTCAGCGAGCGGGTCGTCTCCCAGTTGCTGACCGAACTCGACGGCCTCGAAGAACTCGAAGACGTGGTCGTCGTGGCCACCTCGAACCGGCCGGACCTCATCGACTCGGCGCTGCTGCGCCCCGGTCGGCTCGACCGCCACGTCCACGTGCC
>PXSM01000152.1 GCA_003023465.1 Halobacteriales archaeon SW_6_65_15
GACGGCGACCGACGACCGGGGGCGGACCGCCGACCCCCTCGAACGCTACGAGACCTACCTGCGCGAGCAGGGCGTGCTGGACGACGAGTTCGTCGAGGAGGTCGAGGCCGAGGCCGACGCAGAACTCGACGAGGCCGTCGAACGCGCCGAGTCGGTCGAACCCGGCGACCCCCACGACGTGTTCGACCGGGTGTACGCGGACCTGCCGCCGAACCTCCGCGAACAGAAAGCGTGGCTCGACTCGTTCCTCGCCGAGTACGACGTGCAGGAACTAGATCACTGAGTCCGGCCCCGTCGTTCTACGGTCGCCGAAAACTCGTTCGAGGGCCATCATTCGAGGGCCATGTACGTCTTGGTGTCGGCGACGCCGTCGAGTCCCGAGACGTCCGACGAGGCGGTCTGCAGTACGTCGTAGACCTCCTCGGCGTCGGCTTCCACGATGACGTCGAAGTCGCCCGCGACCACGTGGGCCTCCGAGATCTGGTCCAGCCCGCGGGCCGCCTGCAGCACGTCCTCGGACCGTCCAGCGGCCGTTTTCACCATTATAAAAGCGTGAACCATCGCACTGTGTGATTCAGTACCACGCGAGAAAAACCTTTGGGGTGGAGAAAAGTTATTCAGTGACCCTCGCGTAACGACTATCATACTATGCGATTCGTTATCATAGGTGCCGGTCGCGTCGGCCTCCGGACTGCCCGGGTCCTCCGGGAGGAGGGCCACGACGTGACCATCATCGAGGCCGACGCCAACAAGGCCGAGCGCGCCCGGACCGACGACTTCGAGGTGATCGAGGGCGACGGGGCCCGCGAGGAGATACTGGAGCAGGCCGATCTCGAATCCGCCGACGCACTCGGCGCACTGACGGGCGATCTGAACGTCAACTTCGCGGCGTGCATGGTCGGCAAGCACTACGACTGTCGGACCGTGCTCCGCATCGACGAGGACTACCGCGAGGACATCTACCGGAAGTTCGCCAGCGACGTGGACGAGGTGGTCTACCCCGAGCGCCTCGGAGCCATCGGCGCGAAGAACGCCCTGCTGGGCGGCAACATCCGCGCCATCGCCGACATCGCCCAGAACCTACAGGTCGTGGAACTCACGATTACGGAGGAGTCACCGGTCAAGGGCTACTCCATCAGCGAACTCTCGCTCCCCGCCAACGCCCGAATTCTGGCGTTCGGCAAGAAGGACGAACCGATGGGCATTCCCCTGCCCGACGACTCGCTGGCGGTCGGCGACCGCGTCGCGGTGCTGGCCGACTTCGCGGTGCTGGAGGACGTGCGCCAGATCCTCGTCGGCGACGCCAGTAGAGGAGCGGCGGAAGCCGTGAAGGGGGGAACGTAGATGGTCACCGCCTACGTCATGGTGAAAGCCAACACCGGCGAGGCCGACCGACTCAAGACCGAGATCATGGACCTCGACGGCGTGGTGGACGCCCACATCGTCGCGGGCGACGTGGACATCATCGCCAAGCTGGACGTGGATTCGACCGCGGACGTGAAGGCCATCGCAGCCGACGGCATCCAGAACGTGGAGGGCGTCGAGGACACCCAGACCTACATCGCGATGGACTAGCGAGGTCCGGTGCGACCCGTCACCGCTCAGCGACTGCCCGGCCCCCGGCCACCCGCGCTCGAATCGTCCGGTCGCCCGGCACCTGCCTCTCCTTCGTCGTAATTCTGCATCGCTCGCTCGCGGAGGCTCGCCGCTGGCTCCCGGTAGTCGTACCCGGGGATGATGCCCTGCACCCACGTACCTTCGACGTACTCGGCGACCGCCAGCGCGTCCTCGACGGCCTGCTCGGGGTCGGCCGACTCGAACTCGACGGTGACGACGACCTCTTCGTCTCTGCTTTCGGTCTCGCCGCCGCTTCCCTCACGCTCGATGCTCGGAGGATTGGCGTCGGATTGGGCGACTGTGTGGGCGTCCTCCAGTCGGCGTTCGAGCGTCTCGAACCATCCCGATTCGACGACCTCGGCGACCTCCTCGCCCGCGACCACGGCGTCGAGCATCGGCGTTCGGACTACGACGCGGTACTCGTGGGTCGACTCGTCCCCGTCGCCACTCTCACCATCGGTGACGAACACGACGTTCTCGAAGGGCTTCGCGGTCGTCTCGAACTCGTTCTCGCCGGTCTGTTCGAAGTCGGGATGTTGGCGGAACCCGCGCTCGATTCGCTCGTCGGTCATTTGCGAGTGGATAGACGGTTCGTGGGAATGTCAGTTTCGACTATGCGTCGTTGGCGGCCACAGTTAGGTCGACTCTTAGACTCACAGTAACCGTTACTCGTTCGAGAAATATATAGAAACCTCTTGACTAACAAAACACAGCCTTAGAACGTAAGTACATCAGCTAAAACAATTCATTTATTTTTTCTAGTACTCCGGATAGTTCGCCCTGCTACAGACCGTCGACCTGTTTCCGCCGATGGACACGGCGATGTTGTCCGATGATAATCTGTGACTACCGATGGGGCGTCATTTGAAGAATATTCGGCGATTTGGTTGCGTTCCCGAAGTAGCCGACGTTCTTCTTTCTTTTTACTTGTTGCCGTTACCGTTGCCGTTGCCCCCGTTTGTAGCGTAGCCCGGCGCGTCACCCGCCGGACACACCGTCACGTTACTAATGTCGTGCCCTTCGGCCGGGGTGACGTCCCCGGTGCACTCACCGCCCTCCAGTGTGAAGGATTCAAACTCGGTACTCGCCTTTATATATACGACCACCGTACAATCTGTATTGTTGTTACAGACCGACGCCGTATCTCCGCTGATGGTTACGCTGATGCCGTTCGTCGATTCGGAACTGGTGAACTCGACGCACTCTTCAACACAGTCCGGATGCGCGGAAGTCGACCTCGTCGCTCCGACTGTCAGTGCACCCCCTGCGGCCGCGGCTCCGGTCGCTCTCAATACGTCACGCCGGTTGACTGTTGGGGTATTCCCCGAAGAGTTGTTTTCCGTCATGGTTCTCTTCCGTTGGGCGGACCTCCTCGCCCGTTTCTCTATCCCACCGACACCAGTATTGTTATTTTAGAAATTATAATAATCTAACTTGTTTCGTTTCTTTTGTCCCGTTCTCTCCCGGGAGTAAAATTCATTACCTGGATTCCGCCACCGACAACAGGTTTTTAAATGGCGTCCCAAAATCATAAAGGAATAGATTATATTCCGGACAAAATGGTGGGAAAAGATTGCGGATGGTTTTCATTGTCAGATTCAAGGACCCCTTCGACTCACCGAAATCCGTCGATGAATGCGCGCTGGGTCACTGCTGTCATGGAACGGCGTCGGGCCTGCGACACTTTCCGAACTTACCGCTGCCTGTCGATTTCGGGTAGCCAATCGAACGGTATCGGGACGCGGGCGTTGCGGTCATAGGACGGATTTCTGGATTCGTAAACAAAGGAAACCACAATACGGCGTTGCCGAAGGGGAGTGCGAGGGATGGGATTCGAACCCATGGACGTCTACACGAGCGGGTCTTAAGCCCGCCGCCGTTGGCCAGGCTGGGCAACCCTCGCGCGGATGGGAGTTGTCGGTCGTCTCCGAAGTGGGTTTCGGTCCGGGAGTCGCTGGATGGGATTTTTCGACTGTGGATAGTGAATCTGTCTGTGGTGGTTCTCTGGAGAAGGGCAGACTCTCGTTTTAGAACTCGTGACGGTGATTGGTCGATGAGAAGCTAGCTACTCTCGAAGCCCAGGGGAAGAAGCCCTCGCTCGGTTCGGGCGCGTCGCGCCCTCACCCTCGCTCGCCCTTCATCCGCCAGGCTCTCGGCCTGCATCGCTGACGCTCGCAGTCCCTCACGCACGCGCCCCCGCGCCTCCCCGCGATGCTCACGGCTTCGCCGTTCGCGTACCGAGACTAAAGTCTGCTCACGCTAGCGTTTACATACGAAAACGGGACCAAGTCTGTTTGGACGTTCCGTGCGGTTGCGAGCAGGGAGGTAGCACCTCGGCTACCAGTGTCGATGACCTCGCACACCGCCAGTCCGACTAACCTGAGAAGGCTGAGCCAGATTGAAAATCGCGCGCAGCTACTGGTGTACGTCGACGGACTCCAGCACCACGTCTTCGCGGGGCTGGTCGTTGCCGTCGGTCGGGACCGAGCCGATCTCCTCGACCACGTCCATGCCGTCGGTGACCTCGCCGAAGACGGCGTGGCGGTCGTCGAGGTGCGGCTGGGCGTCGAGCGTGATGAAGAACTGCGAGCCGTTGGTGTCCGGACCGCTGTTGGCCATCGAGAGCTTGCCCGGGCCGTCGTGGCGGAGTTCGTCGTGGAACTCGTCTTCAAACTCGTAGCCGGGGCCGCCGCGACCGGTTCCCGTGGGGTCGCCACCTTGAATCATGAAGTCGTCGATGACCCGGTGGAAGAGCACGTCGTTGTACAGCGCGTCGCCTCGAACCTCGCCGGTCTCGGGGTCCTCCCACGTCGTCGTGTCGGGTGCGGGCTCGTCGTCGGCCGCGGGGTCGTGTTCCGCCAGATTGACGAAGTTCTCGACGGTGCGCGGGGCGCGCTCGTCGAACAGTCGGACCTCGATGTCGCCGTGGTTCGTGTGCAGGGTCGCGGTCAGTTCGTCTGCCATGGTTCGAGGATAGGTCGCCCGACAGAAAATCCTGCCGAAGCGGTCCTCGGGGATGGAACTCCGTCCGCCTTACTCGAACCCGGCGTCAGCTAGGCCCGGCTCCGCCCCCGTCCGGCGTCTCCTCGACGAGCGACTCGGCCTGCTCGTGGAGTGACGCCGGGAGGTCGCCGTCCTCGACGAGTGACTGGAGTGTCGGTTTGCACTGGGGATGGGCGAGCCCGGTCAACGCTCGCTCCCGATACCGGTCTTCGAGGTCGTCCGCCCGGACGAGTTCCGCCAGCCTCGCAGTCGTTCGCGGTTTCGAGTTCCCCGATGGCGGTCTCGCGTTCCTCCGGATCGCCGGACTCGTCCATCGCGGTCTCGAAGTTCTCCTCAGGCGTGACCACATGGACCTACAGGTATCGGCGTCCACGGGTTTATGACTGCGGGCCATCCCGCGGAGTCCGCGCTCCCGTGGCTCGTAGGCAGTACCTTGAACTGTCCCGACCGAGACCAATGGGTATGGAACACGACACCGAGCGCGTCACCCTCGCACGTCTCCCGTCGGGCGTCGAGATCGCGACGACCGTCCACACCTACGAGGGGAGCGACGACGGCCCGACCGTGTACGTGCAGGCCGCCCAGCACGGCCGCGAGGTGAACGGAACGGAGGTCCTGCGTCGGGTCCACGACCGCCTCACGACAGGCGACGCGGACTCGGTCGGTGCCGACTCGGAACTGGTCGGTCGCATCGTCGCAGTGCCCGTCGCCGACCCCCTGACCTTCGACCGGGTGTCGTACACGACGCCCGAGCAACTCGACAGCGTGAACCCCAACATGAACCGGGTCTGGCCCGGCGACAGCGAGGGCACCCTCCACGAGCGGATGGCCGCCCGCCTCTGGGAGTATGCAGGCGAGGCCGACGCCATCGTGGACCTCCACACCGGGAGCCCCGACATGCTGACCCACGTGGTGTTCATGGAGGGCCACGAGGAGTCCCGAGCCATGGCCGAGGCGTTCGGCACCGACCTCCTGCTCTCCGAGGAGGCGGGCGACGACGCCGACGAGGAGTGGGCGGCCCGCGACTTCGGCGGCAAACTCCGCGTCGCCGCGAATCAGGAGGGTATCCCGACCATCACGCCCGAGTTGGCCTTCAACAAACAGATCGTCGAGAGCGCGGTCGAGACCGGCGTCGTCGGCACCCTGAACGTCTTCCGTCACCTCGGACTCCTCGACGAACCGGTCGAACCCAACGGCGACCCGACGCTGGCTCGCAACCACCTCGGGCGCGTCACCGCCGACGACTCCGGACTGTTCCGGGCCGACCCGGACCACGCGGTCGGCGACGAAGTCGAAGAAGGCGAACACCTCGGGACGCTCTACGATCCGACGACTTTCGAGGTCTTGCAGGAGGCCCGGGCCGACCGGGACGGCATCCTCTACTCGCTCGCGCTCGAGTCCACCGTAGCCGCGGGAGATAGTTTGCTGAACGTGGCATGGCAGCGGGAGTGACGTGGAGTAAGGAGTGTAAGAGGTGTAAGGGGAGAGAGTGGAGTGACGGGAGTAAGGAGGGTAAGGGAAGACCTCAGAAATCCCGGATGGCGTCGGCGACCACCTCGACCCCGATTTCGAGGGCCAGCTCGTCGATGTCGAAGTAGGCGGTGTGGTGACCTGCGGGGTTACTCGCGCCGATGCCGACGTACGTCGCCCGGCCACCCTCCTCTTGGACCCGGCGGATGAGGTACGAGGCGTCCTCGCTCCCGCCGAAGTCCTTGCGTTCGCGCACCTCTTCGACGGCCGTCGCGCTCTCGGCCGCGTCGGCGACGACCTCGACCACCTCGTCGTCCGCGTCGAACGTCGTCGTCTTCCCGTAGAGGCTGGTCGAAACGTCCACGTCGTGCATCCCCGCCGCGTGTTCGAGGACGCGCTCGGCCTCGCCGAGCATGTACTCGTTGAGGTCGGCGGTCCGGCCGCGGACCTCGACGCGCATCGTCGCTCGCTCGGAAATGACGTTCTGGGCGTTCGGCGAGTGGACCTCGCCCACGTTGACCCTCGTACCGCCGTCCTCGTGGCGCGGAATCGCGTAGAGGTTCTGGATGGCGGTCGCGGCGGCCTGTAGCGCGTTGCGGCCCTCGTTCGGGCGACCCCCTGCGTGAGCGGGTTCGCCCTCGAAGGTCACGTCGAGTTTGGCGTTCGCCAGCGGACGCTCGTAGCTTGCGACCACGGTACCGGTCTCCAGTCCGAGTCCGAGGTGGAGCGCGAGCAGGTACTCCACGTCCGCGAGGTGGTCGGTCTCGCTCATCGGTTTGCCGCCACGGCCGCCCTCCTCGGCGGGCTGGAAGAACAGTTTCAGCGTGCCGTCGAATCCCCCGCGCTCGTCGAATTCGCGGGCGATTCCGACGCCAATGGCCGTATGGCCGTCGTGGCCGCAGGCGTGCATCTCGTCGGGATGCGTACTGGCGAATCCCTCGCGCGCTGGTCGGTGGTCGTCGTCGCTCGCTTCGGTACGTTCGAGCGCGTCCACGTCCACCCGAACCCCGACCGTGGGACCACTTCCGTCGCCGCACGTCTTCTCGGCGACCAAGCCGGTTATTCCGTCCATCCGTTCGAGGTGCTCCTCGGGCGCGCCCTCCTCGCGGGCGCGATCTCTCGCGGCGGCGATTTCATTGTCGTCCGGGACGCCGAGCCGGGAATCCGGTGCAACTGCCTCGGGACCCAGGTAGAGTTCGTACCCGCGGTCGTCGAGTTCGTCCGCGATGAGTGCGGTCGTGCGGAACTCCTTCCACCCGGCTTCCGGGTGCGCGTGGAGGTCCCGCCGCAGTTCCGTCAGCGTCGCGTCTCGTATCTGTGCCATGATGCTTGTAAACACATCTACAAAACCAAAGAAATAGCGATGGCGGCAATCTACAGTTTGTGTTGGAATATTGTCAAATGGTCGAGGCGCGCACCAGCCCGGTACAGCGGTGTAACAGCCAAAATCTATATATTTCTGATTCCGTTGCGCACCATCTAACCCGACCAGTATAGATTCGCGCATCTCGTCCCGATTATAATATTTTATCACATCCGAAGTTTATGAATTATTACCAGTTAGCGTACATTGATATACAAAGAACTAGATTTGTGTTCTCATAGCATGCCAGTGGTAAACGCTGGCATGAATTGTGACAAATGACAGATAAAGACTTCGTCGAATTCGACCTCGACAGACGACAGTTCATGGCGGTAGCGAGCGCCCTCGGCGGCGCGTCGCTGGCGGGTTGCACGGGCGGCGGGTCCGACGACCAGGAAGACGCCGACGACGTTCAATCGACCGTCAACGAAATAGAAGACGTACAGGGCAACGTCAGACTCAACGTCGCCCTGTCCGCGGAGGTCTGGAACTTCGACCCCGCGCTGTGGACCGACACTGCGACGAGTACGATCGGCGGGTTGATCTACGACGAAGTGATCGAGCTCACGACCGACGAGCAGCTACAGGCCGGGCTGGTCGAGGAGGTGCCGAAGCCGAAAGACGGCGGTACGGCGTTCGACTTCACGCTCCGCGAGGGGCTGACGTTCCACAACGGCGACGACGTGACCGTCGATGACTTCAAGTACAGTGTGGACTGGATTCTGAACGAGGAGAACAACTCCCCGATCAGAAGCCGGTTCCCGTTCGTGACCGACACAGAGATCGTCGGCGACCGGACGCTCCGGATGAACCTCGAGAAGCCGTTCGCCACCCTCAACTGGTGGCTTACTCGGGGTCTCGAAGGAATCGTTCCCGAGGACTCCCGCGGCGAGACGAAGGAGGGCAAGGGACCGAGTGGACTGGCGACCGACCTGACGAAGGACCCGACCGGAGTCGGGACCGGCCCGTTCAAGTTCGTCGAGTGGAAGAGCGGGAGCCACGTCCTGCTGGAGAAGTTCGAGGACCACTGGCGCGACGACGTGCCCTACGTGGACGAGATCCAGTTCAATTTCATCGGCGAGAACTCGACCAGACTGGCGGAACTCCGCTCCGGGAACATCGGCCTGACCGACAAGGTGCCGCCCAAGGACTTCGAGAGCCTCAAGGGGCAACCGGGCATCACCGCCGAGAGCGTCCCGGGCAATCTCACGCAGGTGCTGTACCTCAACCTGATGGACTCCGGCGACAACCCGATGGCGAACGTCAACAACCGACGAGCGGTGCTGTTCGGCATCGACGCCGAGGAGATCCTCGACGAGATCTTCTACGGACAGGGCGTCGTCCAGAAGGGGCCGTGGTACCCAGACAGCGACTGGACCTCGCCGAAGCTCAAGGAGATGGACCTCTACGACCCCGAGAAGGCCAGGGAAGAACTCGAGAAGGCGGGCAACCCCGACGGGTTCGAGATGGACATCATCGCCACCAAGGGGTCGTGGTTCAAGGACGAGGCCGTCGTCATCCAGAACCAGCTGTCGAACATCGGCATCGACGTGAGCGTCACCGCGGTGGACAAGTCCACGCTTTTCGACCAGGTGTACGGCACGACCGACTGGCACGCCGCCATGGAGGACTGGGGCCAGTCCATCCCGGTGGCGACCTACTGGCTCGACGCCGGGTACGCGGACAACAACCACAACCACAACAACTGGCATCACCCCTCCGAGGACCTGCAGGATCCCTACGAACCGAGCGGTCCGCCCGCGCCTGACCACGCCGAGGGCGACTACTCGAACGGCCACGAGTGGTTCGTGGACCGACTCCGCGAGGCGCAGGCCGAGACGGACGAGCAGAAGCAGAAGGAGATCGTCTACGAACTCGAGGAGTACGTCACCCTGAACGCCATCCAGATCGACATCGCCTACGTCAACTCGCTCAGCGCGTGGCAGGATTCGATATCTGGCTACGACATGGGGACCTTCGTGGACGTCTACCGACGCATCGCGAAGGACGAATAACTCCTCCCACCTTTGGAGATTCGATGACGACACATAACCCCCGAGGGGTGACCCTCCGATGAGTATGGCGCGGTACGTTCTCAAGCGATTGCTGTTGGTCGTCCCGGTGCTGACCGGCGTGAGCCTCGTCGTGTTCGGGCTGGTCCACCTGTCGCCGGGCGGTCCGGTCCGGGTGATGCTCGGACCGCTCCAGAGCGAGGAGCTCGTGGCCCAGATACGCACGGAACTGGGGCTCGACGAGCCGCTGTACGTCCAGTACGCCACGTGGCTGTGGGACGCGTTCCACGCCGACTTCGGCACCTCGTGGACCGTCCAGCAGGGGACGCCCGTTTTGGAGCTCATCGCCGAGCGCGTGCCGCTGACGCTCGAACTATCGATACTCAGCATGCTGCTCGCACTCGTCATCGCCATCCCGACCGGCATCATCAGCGCGGTCCGGCAGGACGAAGCCGCCGACCACGCCGCGCGAATCGCGGCGCTCACCGGCATCTCGGTTCCCAACTTCTGGCTGGGTATCATCCTCATCATGGTGTTCGCCGTCCAGTTCTCGTTCTCGTGGGGAACCGGCGGCTGGACGCCGCCGTGGGTAGACCCCGTGGCGAACCTCCAGCAGTTGTTCCTGCCGACCATCGCGCTCGGAACGGCCTACTCCGCGCTCATCATGCGGATGATGCGCTCGGAGATGCTCGACACGCTCAACAAGGACTACATCAAGACCGCGCGGGCGATGGGTATCAGCACCCGAGAGGTGATACTCAAGGACGCCTCGAAGAACGCGCTCATCCCGGTCGTGACCGTCATCGGCGTGGGACTGGGCAACCTGATGAACGGGGCCATCGTCACCGAGACGGTGTTCAACCTGCCCGGCATCGGCAAGCTACTGATCATCGCCATCGACCGGCGCGACTTCCGGGTCATACAGGCGCTCGTGCTGTTCGTCTCCATCGTGTTCGTGTTCGCCAACCTCGCGGTGGACGTGCTGTACGCCTATCTCGACCCGCGCATCCGGTACGAGGGGAGGGACTGACGATGGCGACAGACGACGCGTCGGCCGAGTACGACGCGGGACAGTCGCTCGGCGACCACCGGAGCCAGTTCGAGATGTTCTGGCGGGAGTTCCGCCGGAACACCCTCTCCATCGTCGGCGGATTGCTCATCGTCACGATGATACTGATAGCGGCGTTGGCCCCCGTCGTGGCACCCCACGATCCGGTTCGGCAGTTCGACGCGCCCGACGGGGAACACAACCCCATGCCGCCGGGGACCGAGATGACCGTCAAGAACAGCGACGGCGAGGCGGTCGGGACGATGACCGCGTACCTCGGCACCGACAACCACGGCCGGGACATCCTCTCGCGGTCCATCTACGGGCTGCGAACGCTGTTGACGGTCTCGCTGGGGGTCGTGCTGTTCGCCATGATCATCGGCGTGACCGCCGGGGCCATCGCGGGCTACTACGGCGACACGTGGATAGACGAGATCATCATGCGCTTCATGGACGTGCTGTTCTCGTTCCCGAGCCTCATCCTCGCCATCGCCGTGCTGGGCGTCCTCGGGGTCGGGAAGACCGAGTACGGCGACTTCGTCCTGCCGAACCTCGTCAAGATAATCGTCGTCATCGGCGTCGTCTACATCCCGAGTTTCGCCCGGGTCATGCGCGGGTCGGTCCTCAAGGAGATGGAAGAGGACTACGTGGACGCCGCGAAATCGCTCGGCGCGAGCGACGCCCACATCCTCGTCAAGGACGTCGCGGTCAACACCATCCCGACGGTGGTCGTGCAGGGGACCCTCTACATGGGGACCGCGGTGCTGGCGAGCGCGGCGCTGTCGTTCCTCGGACTCGGCATCCAACCGCCGAAGGCCAGCCTCGGGCTGATGCTGTCGAACGCCCGGGGCTACCTCTACAGCGGCGAGTGGTGGTTCTCGGTGTTCCCCGGCGTCGTCATCGTGTTCGCCATCCTCGGGTTCAACCTGCTCGGGGACGGGCTTCGGGACGCCCTCGACCCACATCACACAGAGGAGGCCGCAGAATGAGCGGCCGAGATCGAAGCCACGAGAGTGAAGACGAACCAGTCCTCGAAGTCCGGAACCTCGTCACTCGGTTCTACACCGAGGAGGGGACCGTCAAGGCGGCCGACGGGTCGTCGTTCGACCTCTACGAGGGCGAGACCCTCGGCATCGTCGGCGAGTCGGGGTCGGGCAAGAGCGTGACCGCGCTGTCGGTCATGCAGCTCATCGACGACCCGGGACGCATCGAGAACGGCGAGGTCTACTATCGCGGCGAGGACCTGCTGGCGAAGTCCGAAGCCGAGATGCGGGACATCCGGGGAAACGACATCGCCATGGTGTTTCAGGACCCGATGACCAGCCTCAACCCGGTGTTCACGGTGGGCCAGCAGATAATGCGAGTCATCAGGACCCATCAGGACGTCTCGCAGAGCGAGGCCCGGTCGCGCGCGGTCGAACTGATGGCCGACGTGGGCATCCCCGAACCTGAGGAGCGGGTGGACGACTACCCCCACCAGTTCTCGGGCGGGATGCGCCAGCGCGCCCTGTTGGCGATGGCTATCTCGTGCGAACCCGACTTGCTCATCGCCGACGAACCGACGACCGCGCTCGACGTGACCATCGAAACCCAGATATTCAACGTGCTCGACGACCTGCAGGAGAAATACGGCATGAGTATCGTCCTCATCACGCACGACCTCGGCGTCGTGGCGGGCACCTGCGACCGGGTGGCCGGAGAACCCGCGCCACCCCTACACTCGCGGCCTGATGCGCTCGATACCCCGGCTCCGGGCCGACACCGACCGACTCACGCCCATCGAGGGGGACGTGCCGAATCTCACGGCGCTCCCGTCCGGATGTTCGTTCCATCCGCGGTGTCCCCACGCAACCGAGGAGTGCCGCGAGTACGACCCGGAACTCCGGGAGGTCGAACCCGACAGGGAGGCGGCGTGCATCCACGCGCGCGGCTACGGCGAGTACGCGACTGCAGCGGAGGCGTCCGGTAGCGACGAACCCGCCGCGGCCGACGGAGGTGAGCCGGTCGATGAGTGACGACTCGCTCGTGGAGGTCCGGGGGCTCACCAAGCACTTCTCGCAGAACGACGGACTCGTGGACCGGCTCCTCGGCGAGCGGAAGTCCGTCAAGGCGGTTCAGGGCGTGAGCTTCGACATCGAACGGGGCGAGACGCTCGGCCTCGTCGGCGAGTCCGGAAGCGGAAAGTCCACCGCTGCGCGCGCGATACTCCGCCTCGACGAACCCACCGCGGGTACCGTCCGGTACGACGGAGAGGACATGACCGACTTCTCGAAGTCCGAGATGAAGGCGATGCGACGGCGCGCCCAGATGGTGTTTCAGGACCCCGCGTCGAGTCTCAACAGACGGAAGACGGTCGGGCAGATCATCAAGCAGCCGATGGAGATTCACGGCCTGTACGAGGGCGAACGCGACGAGCGCGTGAACGAACTCATGGACACCGTCGGCTTACCGCCCCAGTACTCCAACCGCTATCCGCACGAGTTCTCGGGCGGCCAGCGCCAGCGCGTCGGCATCGCCCGCGCACTGGCGGTGAACCCCGACTTCATCGTGGCCGACGAACCGGTGTCGGCGCTGGACGTGTCGATTCAGGCGCAGATTCTCAACCTGCTCGACGACCTGCAGGACGAGTTCGACCTCACGCTCCTGTTCATCGCCCACGACCTATCAGTAATCCGTCACATCTGCGACCGGGTGGCGGTGATGTACCTCGGCGAGATCGTGGAGATCAGCGACGCCGACCAGCTGTTCGCCAACCCGCAACACCCCTACACGAAGTCGCTGCTCCGGGCGATTCCGGAGCCGGTGCCGGAACTCGCCCGTCAGCGGACCGTCCTCGAAGGCGAAGTTCCCTCGCCCATCGACCCGCCGAGCGGCTGTTCGTTCCACCCGCGGTGTCCGGCGGCGACCGAGGAGTGCGAGCGCATCGACCCTGACCTCGAATCGGTCGAGGGAGCGACGGCCGGACATCGGGCGTCGTGCATCCACGTCGAGGAGTTCGTCGCGGGCGAGGGGATTCAGGCGGACCTGGACCCCGCCGACGAGCGGTTCAGCGTCGAGGGATTCGACGCCGCCAGAACCACCGGAGCCGCGACGGACGGCGGCAAGAGCGACGGTCCCGGTGATGACGAGCGGAGGTGACTGGCGTGAACGTCGCCCTCGAGCCGATAATTCGTATCCTCGTCACGTTCGCCATCGTGTGGTTCTACCACGCGCTTACCACGCCGTTCGTCCCGAGCGGTCTCGTCCAGTTCGCGGTCGTGGTCGTCCTCGCGATACCGACGTGGATCGTCGTGAGTCGGACACTACTGCCGAAGGACGGTACCAGTATGCCGTGGCAGGACGAGAAGTAGAACTGCGCCGTATAGGTTTTCTCGTTGTCGGTTCTCGCGTCGGTTATTCGCGCGTGTCGTAAATTCTCTCGTTATCGGTTCGCCGTGACGTACAGCAGGGGTGCGACGACCAGCAGCGCGATGCCGAGGAACTTGTACTGGAGCGGTGCCAGACTCGACGGCGTCAGGACGAATATCAGTCCGAACACGATGCCGTTGAGCGACAGCACCTTCCGCGAACCCAGTGGGATGGCCGCCAGCACCGACAGGACGAACAGCAACAACAACGCCTGCCCGACGTTGTAGTTGATGAGGAAGTCGTCGATGAGGGGGAGTGGCGTGAACTCTATCATCGTTGTTCGAAACTCGCCCCGAAATACCCTTTAAAGTTCCGCTATCGGGCGGTCGTCCGGGGTGTCGCCGATTACCCCGCCGCCCCTTGCAGGTCGAGCGGCCGGAGCCAGACGTACCAGATGACGAGGACGGCGGTGAGGTAGCCGCTGACCCAGACGGCCGTCCCGAGCGCGGGGTACCCGAGCGTGGTCAGAGCGTAGTTGAGGAGTCCGGGGACGAACACGCCGAGGGCGAGGGCGAGCCCGAACCGGACCTTCTCCGAGCGGCCCATCAGTGACGCCTCCCGTCGCGTGCGAACTCGCCGCGCTCTGCCCTGCGACGTTCAGCCATGCCGAGCGCTACGACCTCGACGCAAGTCAAGCGCTCGGTTTCGAAACGGAAACGAGACGCGAAGAGGAGGAACGGAACGCCGAAAAGGGGGAAAAGGGCGAGTGGCATCGACTGCTGGCTGTGGCGTGCGGTCGAGATGTCAGATGACAGCCGTCGGCGCTGGCGTTTCGAGGGTTGTTTCGAGGTGCGTTTCCATTAGGGTGCACGCCACGTTTCGAGCGATTCGCCTAAACCCCAAAAGGCTCGCTAATTGCACGATATAGTACTCAATATCGGTGGCCATCGCTCACGAGACGGGCGTGCCACAGAACCGAAACGACGTGATCCCCTTACGGAAGCTTTTCGGTGTCTGACCACAGTTACTTGTGCTGCCCCCGAGAACCCCGAAATATGCGTCGCGCGACGGCTTCGACGCTCGGCGTACTGGTACTTGGCGCGCTGCTGGTCGCCGTACTGGTGTTCGGGGTGGGTTCGGGCGGACAGGCCGCGAGTGACGTTGTCGATGGTGGCAACGTTGGAGATGGTGGCGACGTTTACGACGAGAGCGCCGTTGGCGACGCTGACGACGGCGAGGAGCCGTCGCTCGTCTCGGTCGGCGACGCGGAGGTCTGGCCGTACGTCGTCCCCGTGCCGTCGAACTGGAACGCGAACCCGGCCTTTTCGTCGCTGATGATCCGGCTCGCGTCGAAGTACCAGAAGTTCTCGACGCCGGACGCCTACGTCGCCGACGAGGGGTGGACGGCAGAGCGATATCAACTCCACCGGGGCACGTACTTCGGGTCGCGTCATCACCTCCGGGCCTACGGCGTTCAGAACGGCGAGTAGACAGCGATACAGGCCCACGCCGAACACTGGGACTGGTTCACCATCACCCACACGGTGGACAGCGTCGAGCAGGCCCAGCGACGGGTCGAAGCCGGTTTCCTCGGCGAATCGGCGTTCGAGGTCAGTCGAGTTCACTACGCCAACGGCGACACCTACGACGCCGACGGCTGGACGACGGTCGTGGTGGTGGCGCTGGCACCCCTGCTGACCCGAGGACGGCTCCGGGACCTCCTCCGGCGGTTCGGAAGCGTGGCTACTCGGCGAAACCAGCGACGGGCCGCCCTCGCGGAGTCGCTGGCGGCCCTGCCGCTGGTGGTCCGGTTCGGCGGCATCCTCTTCGAGCGCCACCTCTCGTGGCTCTCCTCGAACGCGGTGGTCGCGGTGTGGTACCCGGTGCTGGTCGTCGGCGTTCGGCTGACGGCCTACTGGTTCGGACGGAAGCTTCCGAACCCGGAGGCCGGGACGCTCGCGGCGCTCGGATTCGGAGCCGGGCTGGTTCTCGATTACGCTTACCTCGGTATCGGCGTACTGCCGATTCCGGTCGCCGTACATCGGGTCGGCGTCGTCGTCGCGGTCGGACTGGTGGCCGCTGGTGCTGGCTCGAAATCGGACGGCGGACGAGGGTCGGAGTTCCGCTGGACGCCCCGCTCCGCGCAGGTGCGACTCTCTGGATCGTCGCCGTCGTCGCGGGCCACCTCGTGTGAACCGGACTCCACATGGGCCACACGTCGGATTTTTCTGGCGAGCCCGTGAAAACCCGTTCATGAGCGCGATCACCTTCTTTGCGACGACCGATCTGGAGCGAATCGTCGAGTTCTACGTCGAGACCGTCGGCGCGGCCGTCTGGCTCGAACAGCCCGACTGTACGATTCTGAAGTACGATCGAGGAGATGTACGAACGATTGAGCGACCGCGCCCGGGACGAACCCCACGAGAACGAGACCTACGACATCTACCAGTTCTTCGCCGACGACCCCGACGGGCGCGCGGTCGAGTTCCAGACGTTCCGCCACCCGACCGACGATATCTGACCACCGACCTAGTAAAGTATACCACGGCTTAGAGACACAAGTGTATTGTTTTAGAAAAGGTTTCTATATCTTTGGGACATATATAGGTGTCTGCCGGTTTAGAGAAGCGAGCGTAAGTCCGCTACCGAATCGAGGACGTGGTCCGGAGCGGCGTCCGCGGTTTCCACGTCGGCGCGCGTACTCACGCCCGACAGCACGAGGGCGGTCGTCGTGCCCGCGCGCTCGCCCATGAGAACGTCCGTGTCGAGTCTGTCACCGACGATCAGCACCTCTTCACCTCGGCCCGCGACCCTGGATTCGACCGCCGCTGCGGCGGTATCGCCGGGCTTGCCGAGCATCGCGTCGGGGTCGCGGTTCGCGGCCTCCGAGACGGCGGCGACGATGGCACCAGAACCGGGGACCGGTCGGTCCGGCGCGGGGATGGTCCGGTCGGGGTCGGTCGCCACGAACGCCGCGCCGTCGAGCGCCCAGAGGGTCTCCCGGAGGCGGTCGTACGTGAACTCGCGGTCGATGGAGGCGACGACCACCTCGGCGCGGTCCGGGTCCGCGACGACGGGGACCCCGCGGGCGTCGAGCATCGCCCGGAGGCCGGACTCGCCGAGGACGAACGTCTCGCGACCGGGGTACTCCTCGGCCACGTGGTCGGCCGTGAGCGACCCCGAGGTGACGACCTCGTCGGAGCCGACCGCGTAGCCGAGGCCGGCCAGCCAGTCGGCGTAGTCGGCGGGCGACCGGGTCGGGTTGTTCGAGAGCAGGAGGACGTCGATCCCGAGCTCTCGGAGGCGATCCACGGCTTCGATAGCGCCCGCGACGGGTTCGTCTCCCCGCACGAGGGTGCCGTCCACGTCGAGGACGACGCTCCGGATGGACATACGTCGGAGGTAGTACCCGAAAGCCAAGGTTCTGTTCCCGGTCGAGACTCGGTTCCGCAACCGAGACCTTCGGGACCGGTTGCACGGCCGGACCCCCACTACTGGCCGAGCCGCCGAGACGCCGCGCAGACGACCTCTCACACCACAAAGCACTTTATAGCTACCTGTGAGCGCCCCAATATGAACCGCGAGACGATGCTGGCGGTCGGAATCGCCGTCGTCGTCGCGGTGTCGCTCGTCACCGCCGCCGTGGTCCCCGGCGCGATAGCCGACACCGAGTCCGACCCCGTCCGGCCCGGCCACCTCTCGATTCAGGAGGTCTCCATCGCGCCCGGAACGGTGTCGGGCGGCACCGCGACCCTGCAGGTAGACACCCGCCTCGATCACTCGGCGGGTACGTCCGAGAACGTGACCGTCCTCGCCCGGGCGGTCCACCTCGACTCGGGCCTGGTCGAGACGACCGCCGAGAGGAACGTCTCCTCGATCTCCGGCGAGCGGGAGGTCTCGGTCGTCCAGAACCTCTCGGTCGAGCGAACCGGCGGCTACCGCGTCGAGACGGTCGTCTTCCGTGACGACGAGCGCGTCGCCGAGGGAGCCAAGGACGTCCGTGGCGTCGGCACGCTCACCCCCGCCTACGCCGACACCGACGTCCAGTTCCACTGGCAGGGTCAGGACGGCCTCCCGCCGGTCGAGTACACGGTCGCGGACGTGGAGAACAACCGAACGACCCTCGACGTCTCGACGTTCCTCACCAACGAGGGCGACGACCCCTCCGAGGAGTTGCGAGTCGCGTTCACCGTCCGGCAGGCCGACTCGAACGTCGTCGCAGACCGGGCCTCGGCCACCGTCGGCACCATCGCGCCCGGCCGGACCGCCACCCCGAGCGTCGAGTTGACGGTCCCCGACGGCTACAACTACTACCTCGACGCGGTGCTCTGGAAGGACGGCGTCGTCGTCGGGACGGCCCGAAGCGTCGCCAACCTGAACCCGACCGAGACGCTGGAGGCCAACGAGACGGTCCGCGAGGTCGGCATCGAGGTCAGCGACTTCGAGAGCGGCGACGACGACCAGCGGCCCCGCGACGAGCGAACCTACGAGAGAGAAGACGCCGCGAACGGCGGTGGCATCCCCGGATTCGGCGCGGGCGCGGCCGCGGTCGCACTGGTCGGCGCACTACTACTCGCACGGAGGCACTCATGAGCGAAGCCAACACCGACGACTCCCCCGAACCGACGAACCGCGCGACCTCGACGACCGACTTCGAGGTCCGAACGAACCTCTACCGCGCCGCGTTGGCGCTGTTCGGCCTGCTCGCGGTGGTCGCCGTGATACAGCTGTACGGGAGCGTCAACGCCACGATCAACACGTTCATCGAGCAGGAGTACCGCCCGCTGTTCCGGGCGGCGTTCAACCTCGTGGTGCTGCTCGTGGCCGGTATCGGCATCTCGTGGACGGTGCGAGAGTTGAGCGGAGAGTAAACCCCACTGCAGAATCCGACGCTTCTTCACACCACATCTCCTCGCCCGCGACCCGACGGATTCCGGTCCAGCGTCGGAATCTCGCCCGTCTCGGCGAGGCTCTTGAACCGGTCGAGGGCCTTGCTCGCCAGCGTCTCGGGCACGATCCCGAGGAGGTTCATCGCCGTCTCGCCGAGGGTTCCGCCCGGCGGGTCGAATCGGAGCCTGAGAGTCACCTGCGTCCCGCGGTCGGTCGGGGCCGAGTCGAAGTGCACAGACCCCTCGCTGGACAGCCGCGAGCCCTCGACCGACTCCCACCTCTCCCACTCGACGCTCCGGCTGGCCGGTCCTTCGACCGTCCAGCGCTGGCGGTCCTCGCCCTCGGCGGTCACCTCGACGGAGTCGCCGAGGACGCGATTCAGTTGCTCGGGGTCGCGCCAGAGGTCGTAGAGTTCGTCCGCGGGCTTCCCGACGGTGACGGACCGCTCGACGGTCGTCTCTCGGGCCTGCGCCATCGACCCTTCAGTCCCCTCCGCCGTCCCAGTGGCTGCGCCACTCGGCGAAGAGTCCCGAGAACGGCTCCGACCCGTGACGCCCCGGTAGAGCAACCAGCCTCCGGCGAGTGCCACGGCAACCCCGCCGAGCGACCGCCGTCTGAGACCGGTCGCCAGCAGTGCTCCGCCGAGGACTGCGGACGCGATTCGCCGCCCCGTGCTGGCGGTGGATTCTGTACTCGATTCGGACTCTCCTCGGTAGACTTCCTCGGTCGCCATTCGATGCTATC
Organism: Halobacteriales archaeon SW_6_65_15; assembly: GCA_003023465.1. GTDB lineage: Archaea > Halobacteriota > Halobacteria > Halobacteriales > Haladaptataceae > Halorussus. Next base: position 19,496 of record PXSM01000152.1, read on the forward strand.
CCCCACGGAAAACTGCACAGGACCCCGCATGTAGCTTGGGGCTGGACGGCCGATTCCCGTCGGCCCGTTCGACGCGTGCCCCGTCTTCGGTGCCCCGTCTCCGTTTCCCTGCTCGGTACGGAGTGGCGCGACCCTCGACTTCGACCGACGCCGCTCTCCTATCGAACCAAAAAATATCAGTGTCCCAACCTTCTATCTACGAGGAGATGGCTGACCAGACGCGGCGGTCGCCTCGTTGCTCGACTCCGGCGAACCGGTCGGCGTGGCGGCCCTCGCACCCGAGGAGTGCTGGCTGGCACCCGGCGCTGGCAGACGACATCGGGGTCGCGCCCGAGACCTCCTGTCGTCGCACTCGGCGCTGTTCGGATCGCCGTCCGGCCGATTCCTCCCGACCGCGACCGAGTACCGACTCCGCAGTCGTCTCCCGGACGACGCGCAGGTCGTGCTGTTCTCGCCGCTCGGCGACGACTACGCCTCGGCGCTCGCTCGCAGACTCGACGCCGCGGGCCACCGCGTGACGGTCGTCAGTCCCGACCCGACGACCGACGGGACGCCGGGGCAACTCCTCGCCCGCGTCGAACGGTCGGTCAGAGTCTCGTCGCTCCGGGCGGTCGGCGTTCCGGTCACCGACTGGGCGACCGACGAATCGCTCCGATTGGCGCTCGACTGCGCGAGGAGGTCGCGATGACCGACATCGACCGCTCGCCCGCGGCACCGGGCGCGGCGCTCGCGGTCGTCGCCGCGCTGGTCGGCGGTGGAGGACTCGCGGCCGCGGGACGACCTCTCGGTGCGCTCCTCGGCTTGCTCGGCGCGGCTCTGATCTGGGTGGGAGTCCGTCGAGGGTCCCGCCGGGCGGTCGGAGGCGGCGCGGTTTCGCTGTTCGCAGGCGTGCTGGTCGCCGGACTCGCCGACGCCTCGTCCGCCGCGCTGCTGGTCGGAACCGCCGCGGCAGTGCTCGCGTGAGACGCGGGGGAGCGAGCTATCACGGTCGGCGAGCAGGCCGGGCGCGCGGCCGCGACGACCCGCGCCGGAGTGGTCCCCGCGGGCGGAACCGCGGGGGTTCTCGCGCTGGCCGGCGGCGTCGGGTACGGCGCGTTCCAGATATCGACCGGCGGGAAGCCGACCGCGGCGCTGGTCGCGTTGCTGGTTGCGGTGCTGGCGCTGGCGGGAGCCGTCGGCGAGACTTGAATCGAGTAGAATGGAGGCCGAGAGGTGAAGGCTTTCGTTTTCGCTCACTCCAGTCGCTCGGAGGCGATTGCCGCCCCTTCGGTGAGCGCCTCCAGCTTCTTCCACGCGATGTCCTGATAGACGAAGTTCGCGCCCAGCACGGTCTCGAAGCCGCAGTCGGTTCCGGCGACGATTCGGGAGGGGTCGCCGACCGTCTCGGCGAAGCGTTCGAGTTGGTCCGCGATGGCCTCGGGGTTCTCGACGATGTTCGTCTTCACGTCGATGACGCCCGGGACGAGCGTCCAGCCGTCGGGGAGCGGGTGTTCCTCGAACGTCCGGTACTCGTGGCGATGGCGGGGGTTGGCCGCCTCGACGATGAGGCCGCTCACGTCCGCCTCGTAGAAGAGATCGACCACCTCGTCCAGCGCCACGTCGTGGTGGTGGGGTCCGGGGTAGTTCCCCCAGCAGGCGTGCATCCGGACCTGTTCGCTCGGGACGCCCGCAAGCGCCCGATTGATCGCTTGTATGTAGGTCCGGACGTGCTCGCGGAACTCTCCGACGGTGGCGTCCTCGAACGTGATGGTGAACGCCGCGAGGAGTTCGGGCGCGTCGATCTGTAGCTGGAGCCCGCTGTCGGCGACGATGCGGTACTCCTCGTTGAGGGCGTCCGCGAGGTCGAACAGGTACTCCTCGGTCGAGTCGTGGATCCGGGACTCGGTGAACCGCAGGACCGCACCCGGCGACGGCGCGGTGTGGAACCGGTCGGCGAAGCTGGCGTGCTCGTGCTTGACAGCGTCGTCGAATCGGTCGAGTTCGCGCCGGAGGTCGTCGCCCCCGGTGTACTCGATGGCGTCGGTCAGGATCGGGCCGCCGATGTTCTCGATGTCGCCGAACAGCTCCTCGGCGAAGTCGGGGAAGTCCGCGAGGTCGGCCGGGAGCTTTCGCTCGGCGAACTCGTCGTCGTAGCCCGAGAGCCGGGTCGTCACGTCCACGGAGTACGCGAGGCGGCTCTGCTCGCCGTTGTTGGCGATGTCGAGTCCGGCGTCGGCCTGTTTTCGGACGGCGTCTCGGACTGCTTGGGTGATGGCGGCGTCGAACTCCTCGTCGTCCGCGGATTCGGGGTCCGAGAGGAGGTCCTGGAGTGCAGGTGAGCGCGGGAGGCTCCCGACGTGTGTCGTCTGGACGGTCATCTATGTGAAGTGGTGTATGGTGGAGGGTGTAATAACTATGGGGAATGGATTGAACGAACAATATTACGATATTACGTCGCAGTTCAGTCGATTTTGCAATCGGAAACCGAATGCCCGTTTTTCTGGATACTGAAGCACCAATAGGTTACAAAACGCGAAAGCCCTCAAGTGAGGCGCGTCAGGCTATCGCACGCCATTTATCCTTCGTCACAAAGACCGTCGTTGTCCCGGTCGTTATCTTCGTTGTAGCTCTGGTCCCCATCGTTGTTGCACGCACTTCCATCAGAGATCGATACCTCCGGAGCGTCTCTCAGATGCTCGAATTCTTGCTGGCGAGCTTTCTCTTTCCACGAGATCGGGTCGATCTGGACGTCATCGCTGACTTCTAACGAGTATCTGTCGACTCCGTCGTTGATCTCGTCCCTCGAATCCAGCCCGTGATGTTCACCTTCCGCGTCTGGAGCCTCGACTTGGGTAATTAAACCGTCCGTGCGTATCAGAACGGACCCAGACGGGACGTCACGTCGCGGGAAAGAGATGCGGAAACGGACGAACGTCTCCCCTCCGTCAGAGAGTGCTCCTACGGCTGAAAGGCTCCCTTCGCGAAGCGTCTCGTTTAGGGAACTATTGAGGTACACTGTCGAGTTGTGAATTTGGCCGAAGGTTCCTCGATATTCACTCGTGTTGTACGTTCGGTCGTAGTATTCGTTCGCTCGCTGATAATGAGTTCCGTTCGCACTGTACGTCGTATAGGTCGCGTTCTTCCCGTTTCCAATCCAACCGATTTGGTTGAGCGTGGTTTTTGCTCGCCGATCTTTGTAATCGCTTTTTGCGCGAATCCACTCCTGAAAGCGCTTCTGGTCGCCGTCCGAGTACTCTACCATGTACGACCTGTACGCTGAAACCTCGTAGTCTGTTTGCGAGAGGACTTTCCTGTGGGTTCTCAGCAGCGTATCAACGTCCTCCACCCCCGACTCTGTTACTCCCGGTGGATACGTGACCTCTTCCAAGGGAACGGACTCCCGGTCTGTTTCCCCCTCCTTCGTTGGAGTCTCCTCAGACGGAACGCTTTGTCCGGCACACCCCGCTATAACGATGAAAATGACGAGGGCGATGATTGCCAGTTTTCGCATACGACAAAGGGGTGAACAAGAAACACATAAAATTCTCGGTTGATAGGCCCAAGTATCGACTCTAAGGTCCTCTGCTGTGACCGAAAGTTAGGTGGCTGGGGAGGAGTTTTGCCCCGGTTCCCGAACGGCAAGAAACCGTTGCGGGATTGGGATGGGCCAACACGGATTTGAACCGCGAACCTCCCGGTTATCAGCCGAGCGCTCAACCTGATTGAGCTATTGGCCCAGGCGAGCGCATTCTCAGGTTACGCCCTTGCATGTTTAAGCGTTTCCTTTCGATACAGGTTCGGGTCGCCGTCGCAGGATTTCGAGTCGAATCAGCCGAAAACAGAACCGATCAGTCGTCCCCTTCGCTCTCCTCGTCGAACTCGACGTCGTAGGCGTCCTCGTCAACGCGGTAGGTGTCCTCGCTACCGCTGGACTGGCTCCCGCCGGATTGCGTCCCGGCTGGCCCTGCACCCGTGCCCCCCGCACCAGTGCCCCCTGCACCAGCGCCCACGTCCTCGGCGTTCGGGAACCCGAAGGTGTAGACGTTGCCCGTCGCGAAGCCGCCGGTCTTCTCCTCGACGTAGGGCTTGACGACCCAGCGCTGGACCGCCTCGCGCGCGAGGATGCGCGTCGGCGGGAACGCGAGCAGGAACCCCACGGCGTCGGTGACGAGGCCGGGCGTCAGGAGGAACGCGCCCGCCGCGATCAGGAGCGCGCCGTCGGTCAACTCGTCGGTCGGGGGCTTGCCTTCCGCGAGGGACTTCTGGAGTCGCCGGACGGTGTGGCGGCCCTCCGCCCGGACGAACAGCATCCCGAGCAGTGCCGTGAGTACGACCAGTGCGACGGTCGGCACCGCCCCGAGTTGCGTCGCGACGAACACGAGGAACAGGGCGTCCACCAGCGGAATCAGCAGGAGTGCGATCAGTGCGCGTTTGAACATCGCTTCTATTCTACGTCGAAGTAGTCTCTCGCGCGGTAAAACGCTTTAGGTGATTGCTAGGAACTGAATCGAAGAACGTAGGCGATTCTGGTGACGACGGAGTCAAAGACACAGCCAGCGCAAGCGGATCAATCGTAGCCAAGAACGCCTCGAAAGCCCCCGCCCGGTCGCGGTCGCTCTGCGGGATATCCGCGGTGCGCCTGCGGCGCACCCCGCATAGTGGCCCGCAGAGACGACCGAACCACGTGCGACCGGGCGGCCCCTTTATCCCACCCACGGTGGGTCGTTCGGCAGTCGCGCTACTGGTGGATGGGTCACCGGAGCGCGACCAGTGGGATATTAGATGTCGATAAAGACAGCTATAGGATTCTTAAAGAAATGCATAGTTGGTCTTTGAGTGTGTTTTAATATCTGGGATAGCGCACACCACTTCTTTGCCGCTATTGCGCGCCCGTCACCGGGGCGGTCCGAGGGAGGCGGTTGCGGTGCGGTCGCGGTCTTCATTGGCTCAAGCAGTAGCTAGCTTCTCACTGTCTTTGTCTTCGTAGCAGGTAGCTCCGTGCCGCCATCTCACGACCCCGGCATCCTTTTCACTTCCCAACGAATCTCTCTCGCCATGCAACTGGTGTTCGTCCACGCCGACCACCTCGAATTCGAGGCGGTCACGACGGCCGGGGAGGACCTCGCCGAGACCGGGGGCGTCCCGATGGAGGGTCGGATGAAGGACTGCGTCGCGGTCTTCGTCACAGTCGAGCGCGAGGACGAGGCCGACCTCGACGCGGTGGTTCGAAACGCGTCGGCCGAGGTGCGCGACGTGGCCGACCAGCTGAACACCCGGAAGGTCGTCCTCTACCCCTGCGCCCACCTGAGCGACGATCTCGCGGCCCCCAATAGCGCCACGACCGTCCTCCGGGAACTCCAGACCGAACTCGACGCCGACTTCGAGGTCCTGCGCGCGCCCTTCGGCTGGTACAAGGCCATCGAAGTGTCGAGCAAGGGCCATCCCCTCTCGGAACTGTCTCGGCACGTCACTCCCGAGCGCGAGGCGGACGCCGACGCGGCCGAGCGCGCGCCGAGCGAGTGGAAGTTGGCGTTCCCCGACGGAGGTACCCGCGACCCAATCGAGGCAAAAGAAGACGACCGCGTGAGCGACGACCTGCGAGTCCTGATCGAGAGCGAGGTCGAGGGCGAGACCGTCAGCGCGAGCGAGGAGCCGCCTCACGTCGAGTTGCTACAGGAGCAGGAATTCGCCGACTACGACGACCGCAGCGACGCGGACAACTTCCGGTGGTACCCTCGCGGCACGCTCGTCCGGGACCTCCTCGTCGAGCACCTCGACGACCTCGTGGTCGGGTACGGCGGGATGCCGGTCGAGACGCCTGCCGCGTCCGATCTCGATTCCCG
>PXSM01000153.1:0-3883 GCA_003023465.1 Halobacteriales archaeon SW_6_65_15
CCGAGACCGAACACGAGCGCGACGAACCCGATGAACATCACGAGGCTGGCGATGTTCGTGTAGACGAACATCTTGATGGCCGCGTACTTGCGGCGCGGCGGGCAGCACCGTCGACCGGAAGGCGCCGAGGAAGATGAACAGTTCCGCGGCGAAGCCGGCCATCAGCGGCAGGCCCATGTAGCCGAACGCGCCCGCGACGAACACCGCCACGGTGAACGGCATCCTGCTCGCCAGCCCGGACATGTCAGAGACCATCCGGGTGTGGGTCGTGTTGTAGATGACGCCGACCGCCATGAACATCAGCCCCGAGATGAGGCCGTGGGCGATCATCTGGAACGTCGCGCCGCCCATGCCGTAGACGGTGTAGGCGACGAGTCCGAGGATGACGTACCCCATCGAGGAGACCGAGGAGTACGCCACGATCCGCTTGAGATCCGACTGGGCCAGCGCCAGCATCGCGCCGTAGATGACGCTGATGACCGCGAACAGCGCGATGAGTTGAGCGTTCTGCTGTGCCACGTCGGGCAGCATCGTGAAGTTGAACCGCAAGAGGGCGTACGTCCCCATCTTCAGGAGGACGCCCGCCAGCATGATCGACACCGGCGTCGGGGCCTCGACGTGGGCGTCCGGCAGCCACGTGTGGAACGGGACGACCGGCACCTTCACCGCGAAGCCCGCGAACATAGCGAGGAACGCCGCCGCCCGGAGCGCGTCCGGACCGACCGGGCCGAGCGACCCGAGTTCGCCGCCGCGCAGCGCCTGCGCGACCGTCGGCATGTCGAAGGTGGTCACCGAATCGCCGAGACCGAACACGAGCGCGACGAACCCGATGAACATCACGAGGCTGGCGATGTTCGTGTAGACGAACATCTTGATGGCCGCGTACTTGCGGCGCGGCGAACCAGACGAAGAAGTCCAGCGCCGTGAAGACGCCGATGAGGCTCGCTTCGAGGAACAGCATCAGGCCGTAGAACTGGCTCTGGCGCTCGTCGATGGGCGTCCACGACGCCAGCAGGGCCAGCGACGTGAGCACCGTCGTCAGCGCCACCAGCGGCATGCTGATGCCGTCGAGACCGACGTGCCAGTTCAGGCTATAGGGTCCCGCGACGATCCAGTCGAGGTTCGTCTCGAAGGCCAGTTGGCTCCCTTCGAGGAGCGCGTTACCGCTGGCCTCGTACGAACTGTACATCCAGAGGCTCCCGACGAGCGGGAGCAGACTGAGCGCGAACGCGAGCTTGCCCGCCACCTTGTCCGGGGCGAGGAACACCGCGAGCGCGCTCACCAGCGTGACCGCGATGAGTGCTTCGATCCACATTCAGAACCAACCTCCCAGCAGTCCGATGACTACCAGTAGGACGACGAAGCTCGCCGTCAGCAGGAAGGCGTAGTTCGACACCACGCCGGTCTGGATGCGCCGAAGCCGACTTCCGCCGAACAGGCTCACGCTGGAGACGCCGTTGACCACGCCGTCGATGACGCCCTGGTCGAACTTGTCCGCGGCGCGAGCCAGCGGCAGGGTGACGCCCTCCGCGAGCCAGACCTGATACTCGTCCTGGTAGTAGTTGTTGAACAGCACCGTCTTCGCGCCGCCCAGCTTGTCGGTGTGCTCCTCGGGGTCCGGGACGGCGTAGAGCTTCCACGCCAGTCCCGCGCCCGCGAGTGCGAGCACGAGCGCCAGTGCGCCCGGAGCGAGCGGACTGATGCCGGCGCTCTCGTAGTGGGCGAAGTCGTGCAGTAGCTCACCGTAGTGGTGGGCGCCGAGCGCCTCGGGACCGGCGTCGAGCAGCACCACGAGCGGGAACTTGACGTTCCAGCGCACGCCGTGGGGGTTGCGGGCGGTGTCGGTCCGGGCGTCACCGTGGAAGGTCAGCGCGACCATCCGGAAGGTGTAGAACCCGGTGAAGAACACCGCGAGCAGGCCCATGGCGTACGCGCCGAGCAGGAGTTCGCTCCCGGCCATCCCGTGGTTGAGCGCCTCGAACAACACCTCGTCCTTGGACCAGAAGCCCGAGAACGGAACGATGCCCGCGAGCGCCAGCGACCCGGAGAGGAACGCGTAGTAGGTCACGGGCATCTTCTCCTTGAGGCCGCCCATGTCCCACATGTTCTCGTTGTGGTGCATGGCGATGATGACCGACCCGGCCCCGAGGAAGAGTAGTGCCTTGAAGAACGCGTGGGTCATCAGGTGGAAGGTCGCCGCGACGTACCCGCCGGCACCCAGCCCGAGCATCATGTACCCGTACTGGGAGATGGTCGAGTACGCGAGCACCTGCTTGAGTTCCTTCTTGACGACGCCCATGGTCGCGGCGAACAGCGCGGTGAAGCCGCCGACGAACGCGATGAGCGCCAGCACCTCCGGCAGGAGGGCGTAGAACCCGTAGATGCGCGCGACGAGGTAGACGCCCGCCGCGACCATCGTCGCCGCGTGGATGAGCGCCGACACGGGGGTCGGACCCTCCATGGCGTCGGGCAGCCACGTGTGCAGGGGGAACTGCGCGGACTTGCCGATGACGCCGCCGAGAATCAGGAGGCCGAGGACCGCGAACCACGCCTGCGGGTCGAGCCCGAGGAACGTGGTCACCTCGGCTCCGCCTTCACCGGCGAGCGCGAGTTCCGCGAGGTGGGGGAACGATTCGAGTCCGCCTTCGCCGCCCACGAACATCGTCGTGCCGAAGGTGGCGAACACCCCGACCACGCCGACGAGGAAGAAGTAGTCCCCGAACCGGGTGACGAGGAACGCCTTCTTCGCGGCCGACGGTGGCGCTCGTTCGGTCTGCCAGAAGCCGATCAGGAGCCACGAGCAGAGGCCCACCAGCTCGAAGAACATGAACGCCATGAGCAGGTTGTCCGCGAACACGAACGACAGCATGCTCGCGGTGAACAGGCCGAGTCCGGCGTAGTACCGGGGCAGGCCCGTCTCGCCCTCGTCGTTCATGTAGCCGAGGCTGAACACGTGGACGAGGAACGCGACCAGCGAGACGATGACGAGCATCAGCGTCGAGAGCGGGTCGAGCAGAACGCCGAAGTGGAGGTCGAACGCCGCCTCGCCGACCCCGGCGACCCACGTCATCGACTCGTGGTACATTCCCTCGGACGCGCCGCGAACCGCGACGAACGCCCAGATCGACAGGAGCAGGGAGCCGCCCGTGGCGAGGATGCCCGGGATCGCGCCCCCTTTCGGGAGTAGTCGCGGGGCGAACGCCCCGACGAGCAACGCTATCAGGAACGATACGAACGGCAACGCCGCGATGGCCGGTGCCAGTTCGAAGGGGAGTGCTGCCATCGTTTTACCACCTCATGGTTGTCGCTTCGGTCACGTCCACGTCTGCGAAGTTACGATACAGCACGAGGATGATGCCGATCCCGATGGCCACCTCCGCGGCCGCCAGCGCCAGCGTGAACAGGCTGAACGTCTGGCCCGTCAGGTTGCCGTGGAACCGCGAGAACGCGACGAGGTTGACGTTCGCCGCGTTCAGCAGTAGCTCCACGCTCATCAGGAACAACAGCGCGTTCCGACGGGTCAGGATGCCGAACACGCCGATGCAGAACACGGCGGCCGACAGCAGGAGGTAGTATTCGATGGGTACCATCAGTCGTCCACCTCCTCGGAGTGCCGGTCGGTCGCTTCCGGCTCGGTCGCCGACTCGTCGGTGATCGGCTCGCCTTCCGGGACGCCTCCGTCCGTGGCCGGGACCTGCTCGGCGTCGCGCTCGGCCGCGTCCGAGCGGAGCGCCGTCGTCAGGGTACCCTCGGCCTCGCGGCTGGCCAGCATCACCGCGCCGTCGAGCGCGGCGTCCAGCACCACCGCGATGACGATGAACGCGACGAGGAAGCCCTCGCTCGCGATAGCGTCGGGTGCCTGGATGTTGAACAACGCGTAGCC